>DAHVAR010000111.1 GCA_027314515.1 Actinomycetota bacterium | reverse complement strand
CCGAAACCCGTGATTGCCTTCCTTGCGCAGGCCGCGATTTGCCAGCCACACTGCGAGTCGCGGTCTGCGCAGATGATCATCTGGTCCGTGCAAAGTGGTCGATATGCGACTTATCAGTGACGCGGGCGGACGGGATAGAGTGGTCAGTGTTGGCATTGATGCCACCATGAACTGGCTTTACTTTGAGTGTCCGCAGTTTCTAACCGACGACTTCGAGCCACCTCCTGAGATAAGGTCGGCATTGCGCTGGGACCAGTCAGTTGAGAAGCAGTGGATGGCCTGGAAGGCACAAGCGACTGAGGCTCTTGCGCTGGCGGGAAGACCATTTCAAGGAGCAGATCCGCCAATGTTCCATAGCCTTAAGTCATGGCCAGATCTTCAGGTCCAGTGCGTGCGGCATTGGGATGAATTCCGCGTGTGGACCCACACCATCGCCGAGCATATCGACCGAGGGCTCCGCGGTGCATACCCTGCAGAAAACTGCGAGGCTGTCCGCGCGCTCCTACCTGAAGGCTTCTCCGTGTCGATGTCCGTCATTAGCATGCGAAGCATGCATTTGTTGGATTCCGTCGCCATGTCTGGCATTGGTGGTGGTCGACGCCTCACACTCGTGCTCACGCTTGGTCTTCTTCGGGATGGAGATGCCCTGGTCAGGAGCGTGGAGACGTTCTGCTGAAGTAATTTTGCCTTCCTGGTACCCCGCCAGGGACTTGCTCCGCCACCAGGACTGACCGGAAAGAACGCCGCAGCCAGTGGGCTTATTCATGTTGTCCGGCAGAGTTGCGGGCTGCCCCCGGGCTGCCCCGGCGTTCCCGAAACTCGGCAACAGGTCGGCCAGGCGCAGCTGTGCATCTCGCCGACAATTCAGCCGGATGTGAGAACAGGATGTGAGAACATCAGCCCGTGGGGAGACCAAATCGCTCCGCGCCGAACTGGTGGGAATTTCCTACGCGCCACGCGGGCGCCTGCCCGGCGCTGGCTTCCGATTCCGGTGCATGCACTCTTCGACCAGGCCACGGTGACTCGCGTGCCGGTCCTGACGCTCGGTCTATGGGCGCGCACACGGCTCTCCTGCCATTCCCGTAAAGGGTTGTCGTTGATGTTGTCCGGCGTGTCGGTGTGAACAGGGCACGCCGTCCCCTGGCTAGCGTGCTGGCTGTCGAAGGTCAGCCGCGTAGCACGGGGGGGACGGCGTGCGGAAGTCCAAGCTATGGAAGAAGCTGCTGGGTGTCGAGTACCTGGTCTTTGAGGACGGCGACATCGTCACGGACCGGGCTAGCCAGGAGATCCTGGTCTTCAGGGTCCGGCCTGACCACGGTCACCGGAACCGCTGCTCGCGGTGCGGGCGGCGGTGCCGCTACCACGACAGCGGGGAGGGCAGGCGCCGGTGGCGGGCGCTGGACTTAGGCGCGATGCGCTGCTTCCTGGAGGCCGGTGCGCCGCGGGTGGCGTGCCCGGCGCACGGGGTGGTGGTCGCGGCGGTGCCGTGGGCGCGGCCCGGGTCGCGGTTCACTCGCTCGTTCGAGGACCAGGCGGCGTGGCTGTGCGCGGCGATGAACACCACCCGGGCCGCGGAGCTGCTGCGCACCACCTGGCGGTCGCTGCAGGCCATCATCACCCGGGTGGTGGCCGACCTGGCCGGGAAGACGGACCGGCTGGCCGGGCTGAGACGGATCGGGATTGACGAAATCAGCTACCGCAACACCGGCGCCGCCGAGCTGGCCGACACCCGCTGGGCGGTGCTGAAAAAGCCCGGGGACCTGACTACCGGGCAGCGCACCACGATCGCCGCCCTGGCGGCGATCAACAGCCCGCTCTACAAGGCCTACCTGATGAAAGAGCAACTCCGCGAGATCTACCGTTCCGGCCCGGACCGGGGCAAGGTCCTGCTCGCCGGGCTGATCTCCTGGTGCGCCCGCTGCCGGATCCCCGAGTTCGTCGCCCCCGGCCGCACCCTGCGCAGGTTCCGCGACCTGATCTGGAACACCCTCGAAACCGGGACCACCAACGCCAAGACCGAGGCCACCAACACCCACCTGCGCGCCCTGACCAAGCGGGCCTACGGATTCCACAGCCCCGGCGCGCTCATCGCCATGGCCAGCCTCACCCGCGGCGGCCTATGCCCGCCATTGCCCGGACGATGACGACAAGACATGATCACGGGAACGGCAGGAGAGCCGCGCACACGTGGGTATAGCAACCTGCTATGTATCACTCCGAGGTTGGGGCCTGCACCGATCAGTTCGGTAATCAGTACGAGGACGTGGACACGGCGTACCGCGTTGCGTTTACCCGAGCTACCCCCGTTGGCTGCTCGGCCTGCACATCCCGGACACTAGTCCAGCGCGGCGCCACGCGGGGGAGAAAAGCCGCACAACGTGACCGGGACCACCTGGCTTAGCGGCGTCTTGGGACCGGCCTAATCGACAACGCGGGGCCATCGACGAGAACATCGGCCGAGCGGTTCGGGTTGTGGTCCATTAGGCCCACCTGGTTCTACCTGCAAGAACCTTGGCTGGAGCCCGGCTGAGGCAACCGCCTGAGTGGCCAGATTGCCTGTCAGAACTAGAACGTCAGTGCGCGTCATGGCTGGCTCCCGCCTTGCGAATGAGCGCGGCGACCTGTTCCGCCGCGGCTAGGTGGGCCTCTTCGAGCGGATGGGTGTACCTGTCGTTGACCGACTTATCGGAGTGCCCGACCTCGGAATCTGTCAAGAAGAAGATGGGCCACTTCGTGGCGCGATGCCTGGGATGAAATTGGGGGCGGGCTGGGGTCTGCGCGTGGTTTTGCGGTGGTTTCGGCGGGTGGTGGCGGGGCGGAAGGTGCATGCTGCGGCGCTCCAGCACACTTCCGGGTGAGGGGGTTCACCTTGTGATCTCCCGTGCAGATCTGGCCGATTGCGGCAGGCGGCCCACAGGGCCTCGACCTCATGGCTCGGGCATTCCCGCCCCCACTGCGTGCGGTAACTGTCCTCGCTGAGTTCTGATACTGTCTGGTCAAATCCGGTCAGGACGGCGCCCGCGAGGTTGGCTGCGGGATGGCGTCCGGACCATAGCTCACCCCAGCGGACCGCCACCAGCTCGGAGTACGGCAGCAGGACCACATCACGCCGCCAGTCAGCCAGCTTGCGCGGTCCCTAGCTCCGCAGCACTGTCCACTTGGTCAGCTCGCCCACCGTCACGAACGAGATACACCACGTCTGTTCCGGTCAGCCGCGCCCGGAGCTGGTCAGGCAAACGGCCGCGCAGGCTGGCCGACGCCACGTCGGTATCGAGAACGACGAAGCTCACGCCATGCCAGCACGCCGGGAGGCGTACAGATCAGCGAGGAATTCCTCCCACTCCTCGTCGGAGTCGAAGAGACCCGGCCGGGCCATGTCGTCCACTGACTCCACCGGCTTGATGCCCTGCCGGCGAGCCAGTTCCTCGACCGGAACCTCATCGGCAGCGAGCGGGCTGGGTGCCGGCTCAGTGTGCTCAGACGACATAGTCACCACCTTCCTGGCATTCTCATTCTCGCATGTCTGGCCGTGCGGCGATGGCACGCGGCCGACAGCAGCGGCCTAATCCCAGAGGGCGCCAGACATCCGGTCGGCCGCGCGCCACCCAAGGCCAAGCCGCGGCACGGTTAACGTCAGCACGCCCCCCGTCCGCCATCGCCGCGCTGCGCGCAGGGTACCCGGCCCGTATCGACGAGACCGTCAGGCAGCGAGCAGGCAACGGGGCCCCGGGCGCCGGAACGGCGGGCCCGTACTCCTGCAGCAGCCCGGCTGATGATGGCGATGGCGTGTGGTCACGCCTGGGTATGTTGAGTCTATGAACAGGTCATTGGCCCTGCTCAACGCCACGGACCGCGATCTTCCGGGCGCCGAGGTACTGCGGCTCGCCCTGCAGGAGGCGGTGGCGGAGGTTGGCGGGCTGGGTGGGCTGGTGCACCTTCGCGGGGCGGTGACGAATCCGGGGCTGCACCTGGCGGCCTCAACCGGCCTCTCGCCGGCCTTTACCCGCTGCTGGCAGGAGATCGCCGACGACGCGACGGTGTCTCCGGCGGCGGCCGCGCGACTGCGCCGGCCGGAGTGGTTCCCGATGCCTGAGGGACCGGGTACCGGCATGGCGTCCGTGCCCCTGCGAACGGCTCATGGCGAGCCGTTCGGAGTGCTCACCGTGGTGACGGCAACGGCGGGTGCGCCGACAGCCGGGCAACGAGACGCCCTGCGGGCCGTGGCCGGGTGGGCCGCCGGCCGGCTGCGGCCTGCCGAGCCGTCTCTCGTGCGGTCCGAGACGCCGGGTGTGGCGGGTGTGCCGGACGCGCCGGGTGAGACCGGTTTCCGGCAGGCCTTCGGGGTGACCGGAGTCGGCGCCTGGGTCTGGTATATCGCCATGGGGCTGCTCAATCTCGACGATGCCTCGATGGGGTTGCTGGGCATAGACCGCGAGGCATATGACGGACATATAAAGACCTGGCTCCGTCTGGTGCATCCCGACGACATATCGTGGGTGACCGCCGAGGTGGACAAGGCGATCAGCACCTTCGGGCCTTACGACGTCGAGTACCGGGTCTGCCGGCCGGACGGGACCACCCGCTGGATCCAGGTCCGCGGCCGGGTGGAACCTGACGCCGACGAGAACCCCTACCGGATGCTGGGCACCGCCTGGGACACCACAGAGTCACGGCTCGTCCGTGACGGCGTCCGGAGTGCCCTGCGCTACATGAGCGACGGGTTTCTGTCCCTCGACAAGGCCTGGCGGATAACGTTCGCGAACGTCGAGGCGGAGCGCCTGCTGGGCTCGGCGTCGAAGCTGCGCGGGCGGGTGCTATGGGACCTGATCGTGATCCGTCGGGTGCCCGGCCTGGAGTCCCGCTGCCGTGAGGCAGCCGCCGGGATGAAACCGACTGGTTTCGAAGCCGAGTGGCCGGACACCGGGCGCTGGTATCGCATCCGGTTCGTCCCCATACCGGATGGCCTGGCCTGGTACTTCACCGACATCACGAAGTCTCGCCAGCGCCGGGCCCGTCAGGCGGCGGCGGAACGGGCCGCAGCCGAACGTGCGGCCCGTATCCAGGAGCTGACCATAGCCCTGGCCGAGGCGGTGACGTCGCAGGATGTGCTCAAGGCCGTCGCCGAGCGGGTACTGCCGCCGTTTGGCGCGTCGGGGCTGACCATGCAGGTCGTCGAGGGCGACAGGATGCGGGTGCTCGGCGCCGTCGGCTACCCCCAGCCGTTCGTCGACCTGATCAGCGGCCCTCTGCGGGTTGTCACCCCTGCCGCCCAGGCAATGCACGATCACCAGCCCTGGTTCATCTCCTCGCCGAAGGAGTATGCGCAACGCTACCCGGAATTTGTGCAGCAGTCCGTTCCGAGCGGCAAGCAGTCCTGGGCGTTCATGCCCCTCGTCGTCTCGGGGCGGGTGGTCGGCCTGTGCGTGATCTCCTTCGACCAGCCACGCCGTCTCACCGGCGCCGAACGCGCCCTGCTCATAGCACTCAGCGGCCTGATCGCCCAGGCACTGGAGCGGGCCCGGCTGTTCGACACCGAGCACGCCCAGGCGCAGGCGCTCCAGCGCGCCCTGCTGCCCCAGGTGCTGCCCTCGCTGCCTGCCGCGACCGCGGCCGCGCGGTACCTGCCCGCCGGGGAGGGCATGGACGTCGGTGGTGACTGGTACGACGTCATCCCGCTTTCCGCCGACCGGGTGGCCCTGGTCATCGGCGACGTCATGGGGCACGGGCTGCCGGAAGCGGTCATCATGGGGCGGCTGCGCACCGCCGTGCAGACCCTCTCCGATCTCGAACTGCCGCCCGATGAGATCCTGAGTCACCTCAACGACCTGGTCAGCGGCCTCGGTGACGACTCGTTCGCTACCTGCCTGTACGCGATCTACGATCCCGTCACGCGCATCTGCACCTTCGCCCGGGCCGGTCATCCGCCGCCCGCCCTGGTCTGGCCAGACGGCGGCGTGCGCTTCGCGGAGAGCGCCGTCGACCCCCCGCTCGGCGTGGCCGAGCCGCCCTTCGAGGTCGTGGAGCTACCCGTTCCCGAGGACGGCCTGCTGGTCCTCTACACCGACGGCCTGATCGAATCTGCCAAGGTCGACACCGATACCGGCATGACCCGGCTCGCCGAGCTGCTGCAGGCCCATCACGGTGAGAGCCCGGACCAGCTCTGCGAGAATCTCACCCGGGTTCTGCTGCCTGCCGATCAGCAGAGCACCGACGACGCTGCCCTGCTCGCCGCGCGGCTTCATGCCACGCCCCCGGACGCGATCGCCACCTGGTCGCTGCCGGAGGACCCGCAGGCCGCCGGCGCGGCGCGGCGGCACGTGCGCGATCAGCTCACCGTCTGGCACCTGGAAGAACTGGCGGTCAACACCGAGATACTCGCCAGCGAGCTGGTCGCCAACGTGATCCGGCATGCCACGGGACCGATCCGGGTGCGCCTGCTGCGCAGCCGGACCCTGGTCTGCGAGGTCTACGACGGCAGCCTGACCACGCCCCGCATCCGCCGGGCGTCCTGGAGCGATGAGGGCGGCCGTGGCCTGCAGCTGATTGCCGCGCTCTGCGACCGCTGGGGAACCCGGTACGTGACCGGCGGAAAGTGCATCTGGACCGAGCAGTCGCTGCCTTCATGCCGATCACGGCCAGAGATTCCTGACGAGTCGACGACGCCAGGCTAGCCGCGCTGCGCTGACTGGACGGACACGGGCATGCCGTCGTAGCGGGACGCCTGGGCTGTACAGCTGCCGGCCACCGAGCACTGCCTCATGGCTGCCAACGGGCGGCCGGGGGTGTCGCTTCGTCGGCAGCCCTGGTCAGCCGGCCAGCGGCCATGCGCGCCAAGGCCCAGGCGCGCACGACCCATGCCGCGCAGCCGTCGCGTTCATCGCCAGGGAGAGGCCGATGCACAAGAGATCGAGGGAACGGGCTCGTATCCGCCGGCGTCCGCCAGCGCCAGCGCGATGCCGAGCGCGGCAAAGATCAGCGCTCCAGCGTCGGGTATGCCCGCCTCGATCACTGCGATGAAGACCGACTGCTTGACCGCTGCCCGCGTTCGGGCCGGCCGCCGGCGAGCACGTCCCCGTCCGATGCCACGCCCGACGCCGCTTGAACCGGGAGCGAGTAACGAGCGGGCACATGCTGGCATCGACTCCGATCCGCCCAACATCGTGTGCTCGCCGATCCGCTCTGGGCTACGGTCGTGCGGCCGCTCGCGGCGCGCCGGCCGCGGCGCGCCGGCCGGGGGGGGGCCGCCACGAGCCGCACCTCGGGAATGGCCGGGTAGGAGCGCTGAGCGCAATGCAGTGCAGCATTCAGGGGCACGGCAGCAGCGACGGCCGGGAACCCGGCCCGTCGGGTGTGTCCGTACTCGCTAGCCGACTGGCATCACTCATCAATGTCGCGTCAGGTCAGTCGGCGGCGGATACCTGAAGAAGTCGCGCTCATGCTCGGGATGCCGCCCGCGGCGGAAGGAACGGTGATCGGGCTGCGGAGGGCCGCGAACGGCATCCGCGCGGCAACAACAACGACGACAACGACGACGACCTACCTGCCGGACCAGATGGCCACTGACACGGAGCCGGCGCCACCCGAGCCCGCTGAGGATTCGCTGGCCAGCGCACTCAACCGGGTGCCGGCTGTGCCGGGTCACTCCAGCCGGAAGCCGGGACCGATCCCGGCCGCCGCGCACATCGAAGCCCGGGCGCCGTCACCGGGCATAGCCAGCCAGCTTGCGCTCAAGCCCGGCCTTCCGGTCGTTGACCTCGCTGTCCGGTTCGACGATCCGGCAACCGGCCGCCCCGCGGCCTTGACTGTGGCCGCGCTCTGGCGCGACCCGTCCTCAGCTCGTCCGCGCCGCCGCTGCCTAGCCTGGACGCGGCAGCGCTGACGGCGCTGGCGGTCGGCGGCCCCTGCACACCCTGGGAGGGCGCCGGATTCCGGGGAGGGCCCCCGGCCGCAGGGCGAGCGGCACCCGCGGGCACCCCAGGTGAGGCTTTATTTCAGCCAGCCCTTACGGCTCGGTCGGGGTGGCCGCAGAGCGCTGCCATGGCCGGGCGGAAACAGTACGCCCGTCGGCTGCTCGCTGCTACCCGGCAACAGCCGCCGCTGCCGCGAAGAATCGGGCTAGCCCGGCGGTACCTGTGGGCGGCTCCGGCAGCATCGGAACGATCGCCAGTCGGGGGGCGAGCCGAGTGGCGGCCTCAGCGATGTAGCGGGATTCAGCGGCGGCGCGGGCCGCCAGCAGCGGATCGGTGACCCCGGCGGCATGCAGGCTCTGGTTGATGACCCAGCCGGCCGGCTCGATGCCCGCCCGGCGCAGGTCGGCCTGCAGGGCGGCGGCCTCGTGAATCGGAGTGGACTCGGGCAGGGTGACGATGAGGACGTGGGTGTACGCGGGGTCGCCCAGTCGGCCCAGCAGCGCCTCGACTGCAGCGGGGAGTGTCCCGGCCTGCCGTGTGGCTTCGCGGTGGTAGGCGCGGGCGGCGTCCAGGAGCAGCAGGGTGTGGCCGGTGGGCGCGGTGTCGAGGACGACGAACCGGTCGGCGGCGTCCGCGACCGCGGCGGCGAAGGCCCGGAACACGGCGATCTCGGCGGTGCAGGGGGAACGCAGGTCTTCTTCCAGCACCGCCAGGGCGGGCGCATCCAGGCCTGCTCCGGCGGTGGCCAGCACCTCGGCGACATAGGCGGCGGTCGCTTCGGCTGGGTCGATACGGCTGAGCCGCAGCCTGTCCGCAGCGGAGCCGTCCCCGAGCACCGCGTCGAGGTGGGCTGCTGGGTCGGTGGTGGTGAGTTCCACCTGATGCCCGCGCCGGGCCAGTTCGGCGGCCACCGCTGCGGCGAGGGTGGTCTTGCCGACGCCGCCCTTGCCCATCGTCATGACCAGTCCCCGGCCGCGCGCGGCGATCCCGTCAATGATCGCGCCGAGCTGGGTGTTCCCGGTCACTGGCACCGCAGCCGGCGTGCTGTCCTCCGGCGGGATGCCGGTGAGCATGGCACGCAGCCCGGCGACCCCGACCGGTGCCCACGCCACCAGCGGGACCTCAACGCGCGGCAGGTCAGGCAGGCAGCCGGGCAGTGCCCGCAAGGCGGCGCGTGCGCGGTCTTCGAGGACGCTGGCCAGCGGGTCTTGAGAGCCGACCGCGCGGAACAGCCCGTTGACTACCAGGCGCTGGCTAGTGATCCCTGCCTTTGCCAGCTCGGCGGCCGCCCGGTCAGCCTCGGCGAGGGACAGCGGGTCCGGGCGCGCGACCAGCACGAGCGCGGTGCGCGCCGCATCGGCCAGGGCCGCGATCGCCGCCTGGTAGCTCTCCCGAGCGCTTGCCAGCCCCGCCAGCGGGCCGATGCAGGAGGTGCCCAGCGTGGCGGCGCCGATGAACTCATTCCACGCGCCCGGCAGTGCCAGCAGCCGCAGGGTGTGCCCGGTCGGCGCGGTGTCGAAGACCACGTGATCATAGCCAGCGGTCGCAGCCGGGTCGGCGAGCAGGGCAGTGAACTCGTCAAACGCGGCGATCTCTACCGTGCACGCGCCGGACAGCTGCTCCTCGATGCTGGTCACCGCCGAGGCCGGCAGCACCTCCCGGTAAGGGCCGACCACCCGCTCCCGGTAGGCGGCCGCGGCAGCCTGCGGGTCAAGGTTCATCGCCGCCAGCCCGGCCACGCCAGCCACCGGGCGGGGCGAGGGGCCCAGTGCTGTCCCGAGGACCTCGTCGAGATTGGATGCCGGGTCAGTGGATACCAGCAGTACCCGCTCACCCCGGTCGGCCATGCCGATCGCGGTAGCCGACGCCACCGAGGTCTTGCCTACTCCGCCCTTGCCGGTGAAGAACACGAACGGGGGCGCCCCGGCGATCAGCCCGCCGAGCTTCGTGCCGGGCTCAGCCACAGCAGCCTGCCTGCTCCGCCGCCACCTCGCTGCCGCAGCAGGGCACTGCCGCCTGGACCAGCGGCAGCTCAGCGATCCGCCCGGCTGGCGCCCGCGCCTCTGCCGGGGCGGCGGCAGGTGCCTCCCCGCCGCAACAGGCCCCGGCGGGGGGCGCCGCGGGTGAAGGCTCTTCCGCGGTCGTCGCAGCGGCAACATCCCTGGCCGACGCCGGGCCGCTGGCCAACTCCTCCGGGCCGGCAGCGGCAGCGGGCAGCGCCCAGGCAGCCAGTTCCGCCCGGGCGGGATAACGGCCCGACGAGCGCACCTCACCGTCCACGACCACGACCGGCAAGACACCCTCGCCGCGCTCAGCGAGCAGCGCGCCGACCGCATCGCGGCCGGCGAACCGCCCCGGCTCCTGCGCCAGGTTGTAACGCGTGACCGTCGCCCCGTTTTCCCCCGCCCACTGCAGATCAGCAGCGAACGTGGCTAGCGCGGGATCCACGCTCGGCCCGCACACTCCCGTCGAGCAGCACATCGGCGGGTCGAACACCTCAACCGTGGTCATCGCGGCTCCTCCTCAACAGTGCATTCCGGCAATCGTCGATTGACGATAGCAGAAGCTGGGCTAGTTCCGCACTTCCCGCGAACCCCGCCTCTCCGCGACGGTCAGAGACCAGCCACCGCGTGCTTGAAGGCAGCCAGCCCCGCCTGGTTCACGCAGTAAGAAACGCGAGGGCCGTCGATCTCGCCCTGGATCAGCCCCGCCTCGCGCAGGATCCGCAAGTGCTCATAGACCGTGGACTGAGCCAGCGGAAGTTCGGCCACCAGATCGCCGGTCACGCAGGCACGCCGCTCGGCCAGCAAGCGCAGGATCCGCACCCGCACCGGATGCCCGAGCGCCTTCGCAGCAGCCGCTGTGCCTTCATCATCCAGAGCATCCCCCGGTGCGGTGACCTCGCTGACCGGGGCGCAGCACTCCTGTCCCGTCGCGGAAGGAGGACTCACCGCGGCCGGGCCGACCGTCGCTGCGCGCATCACTATTTCACCTTACTGGCCAGTCCGCGTGGCGCCGGAGCGAGCATCGAATCAGGTCCATGAGCTCCCCCTGCCACGTCCGCCTCGTTCGTCGGCGCTGCAGGGCCACCGGCCTTCCCCGCGCGACTGCGCGGCGGGCTCCGAGAGGGGTCGCGCGGCCGGTCCGCGTTACCGGCCCCTGGCCCGAAGGGATCGGATAGGCTCGCGGGCCCCTGTGAGCAGTTCTGCTAGAAGATCTCGGACGAGGGCGTCGATGTGGTCGCGGATGCGCCGCACGGTGGCGATGTCTCTTCCGGCGGGATCTTCGAGTTCCCAGTCGAGGTAGCGCTTGCCGGGGACGACCGGGCAGACGGCGCCGCAGCCCATGGTGATGACCACGTCGCTGGCGCGCACCTCGCCGGCGGTGATCGGCTTGGGGATCTGCCTGGACAGGTCCAGGCCGGCTTCGGCCATGACCTCGACGACGGCCGGGTTGATCGCGTCGGCTGGCGCGGAGCCGGCGGAGCGGACCACGACGCGCCCGGCGGCGTGGTGGTCCAGCAGGGCGGCGGCCATCCGGGATCGGCCGGCGTTGTGCACGGAGACGAACAGGACCTGCGGGCGATCGGTCGTGGTATCCCCCTGGCTGGCAGGCGGTGGTGCCTGCGCGGCGGCAGGCGTGGCGGTGCCGGCCCTGGCATCTTCCGGCCAGGCGATCCGGCGATGCAGCCACAGCGCGACATAGACCAGGCCGAGCAGCACCGGCACCTCGATGAGCGGCCCGACAACTCCGGCCAGGGCCTGTCCGGAGGTGGCTCCGAACACGCCGATCGCCACCGCGATGGCCAGTTCGAAGTCGTTGCTGGCGGCGGAGAAGGCCAGCGATGCGGCGCGCTCGTAGGTCAGGCGCAGCCGGCGGGCGGTGACGAAGCCGCCGGACCACATGATCGCGAAGTAGGCCAGCAGCGGCAGCGCGATCCGCACGACGTTCAGCGGCTGGGAGGTGATGGTCTTGCCCTGCAGCGCGAACAGCACCACGACGGTGAACAGCAGCCCGTACAGCGCGATGGGCCCGATGCGGGGCAGCAGCCTGGACTCATACCAGTCACGGCCGCGGGCCCGTTCCCCCAGGGTGCGGGTGAGGAACCCGGCGACCAGGGGGATCCCGAGGAACACCACCACGGTAACGGCGATGTCAGCGAAGGAGACGCGCAGGCTCTGGGCGGGCAAGCCCAGCCAGCCGGGCAGGACGTTGAGGTAGAACACCCCCAGCGCCGCGTAGGCGAGGACCTGGAACACGGCGTTGAGCGCGACCAGCACGGCGGCCATTTCCCGGTCACCGCAGGCCAGGTCGGTCCAGATGAGCACCATGGCGATGCACCGGGCCAGGCCGACCAGGATCACCCCGGTACGGTAGGCGGGCAAATCCGGCAGCAGCAGCCAGGCCAGCGCGAACATGACCGCCGGACCGATGATCCAGTTCAAGATCAGGGAGGCGGCCATCATCCGGCGGTCGGCGGTGATCAGCCTGACCTCGGTGTAGCGGACCTTGGCCAGCACCGGGTACATCATCGCCAGCAGCCCGATGGCGATCGGCAGGCTCGTGCCGTGGATCGCCACGCTGCCGAGCGCGCTGCCCAGGCCCGGGATCAGCCGCCCCAGCAGCAGCCCGGCAGCCATCGCCGCCGCGATCCAGACCGGCAGGAACCGATCCACCATCGACAGCCGGCCGGCCGCGCGGCTGCCGTCCGCAGCGGTGGCGGGGTGATCGCTCATCTGCTCAGGGCCACTCTCGTGGCTGAACGGGCCCATGCTGCTGCCGGTCCGCGGCATCCCGGGCGTACTGGCACAGTCCGCAGCGGATGACCCTGGCAGGCGGCTCGACCGCACGGTGCGGTTGATCACCGCAGCGCAGGTCAGCCACCAGGGGATGAGTTGCGCACGCCCAGGGCACACGCCAGCCCCGCAGTACGCACAGATCGCGGCGGCCGCCGAAGCCCGGCCGAGCGCGGCAGTCGAAGCAGTTCACCAGGTGGGTGCCTCCCCTGGGCAGATATGGCTGCTGGCGTTCGTGCGCATGGCCTCCGTAGCTGGGCGGCGCTGCGGGCGTGGTCGGCCAGGGCCGCATAATGGCCTGCGAGCGAGGTCAGCGCTGCCGGCCGCAGTCGGTAGAAGATGTACCTGCCCGCTGGCTGAGGTTCTACCAGTCCGGCCTCGCGCAGTACCCGCAGGCGACTGGACAGGTTCGGCTGCCGGGCGCCGGTCAGTTCCACCAGATGACAGGTGCGCAGCTGCTCGCCGGCGAGCAACTCGATGATCCGCGCTCGGAGCGGGTCGGCCAGCGCCAGGATCAATCCGTCAGTAGTCTCTGACATCAGCATGTGACCGGGCGCGAGCTCAGCTGGCCGAGGTAGACGCTGGCCGAGGTAGACACGGCAGGCACCGGCGTCGGAAGCTCAGGCGGGCCGGTGTGTTTGGGGCCGGGCGGTCCGGGCACCGGATTACGGCATGGTGGCGGTTCTGGCCGTCGCGACGCTGGTGGTCAGCGTAGTGGCTGCGATGCTGGGCCAGGGCGGGGGGACGCTGTACACGCCGCTGCAGGTGTGGACGGGGATCGGGTTCCAGCAGGCGGCGGCGACGAGCTTGTTCCTGATCATGGTGACGTCGGCGTCCGCGTCCCTGGTGTTCCGGAAGGCCCAGCGGATCGACTGGCCGCTGGCGCTGGCGCTGGAGAGCGTGACCACGGCGGGTGCGTTCGCTGGCGGCCTGGGGTCGGCGCTGCTGTCGGGCGGTGTGCTGTCGCTGATCATCGCCGGGGTGATCGTGGTGGCGGCGGTGTTCATGATCCGGCCGGTGACGCAGCGGCGGGCGTGCGTCCTCCGGCAGGGGGGCTTCACGGCCTGGGGCCGGATGACGGGACAGCAGCACTACTGCGTGAACCTGGCGGTCGCGCTTCCGCTGGCCTTGCTGGCCGGGGCGGTCAGCGGCCTGGTCGGGATTGGCGGCGGCGTGATCAACGTGCCGGTGATGGTGCTGGTGCTGGGCGTGCCGATGGATATCGCGGTCGGCTGCAGCGCGGTGATGGTCGGCCTGACCGCGGGCGGCGGGTTCGCCGGTCATCTGCTGCACGGCCATTGGGACTGGCAGCTGTCGCTGATCCTGGCCGCGGCGGCGTTCACCGGCGGCCAGGCAGGCAGCCGCATCACCATCCGGCTGGACCAGCAGAAGGTGAAGGCCGCTTTCGGCTGGTTCCTGCTGCTGATCGCCGGGTCGATGGTGGTCAAGGCGGTTCTGTGACAGCGCTGGCAAGCCATGCTCTGAGGCAACGACAAGGATGCCAGGCAGAGGAGACGACAGGGATCCGCCATGAACCTGGAACTGCGCGAAGCGTGGCGGCAACTGGCGCGACAGGCCAGCGGCTGGGGCCAGCTGGGACGAGGCACTGGAAGCGTCGTTTCTCATCCACGGTCACCTGTGCGGCGCGATGCCGCTGGGATTCCGCGCCGAGGCCGCCGCCCTGCGTGCGCTCGGCGTCGACCGTGAGGGCGACATGGCGCACCGCGTCCTCGTCGAGACCGGGACGGGGGCACGTCGCTGGCTGCGTCGATAGTCGTCGTCTCCGCGACGACGCCGACCTCGCTGGCGAACTGCGTGATGCCTCGATCGCTCGGATCAATCTCAAAGAGCCAGTCAGGTGAGTCGTCCGGGCTAGCTATACAGCCCAGCGCAGGTGATAACGGACGACAACGGTGACGAACGGAACCAGTTGGCCGCCGACCGTGCTAGGTGCCTGGCCAGTGGCCGCCGAACAGTCTGTACACAGCTTCACCAGTCTCACCAGGGCGCAGCACATGCATCGCTGTGCCGAGTGCCCGCCAGAACCGCGGAAGGGCCCACCGGGCCGGGACGCCGAGGCCACTGATGTCCGCGCAGCCCGCCGGGTCAGCTTCGACCGGGGCTAGGTCCAGCCGGGCGGGGGAGAAATAGAGCCAATAGCTGACCCCAAGGTCAGCGGGGCAGTTCACGCTAGGGTCGACGGGCAGGCCGCACAGAACCGTGGCAACTGCCTGCGCGCGGGCCGGGCTTGCGACAACTACCCGAGCCGGGAAGCTGAAGGTGATGTGGTTCTGCGGCAGGCTGTTAAGGCGGGCGACTTCTAGCTGCGTAAGCGCCGGGATATGACGACACAAGGCGCGAGATTGGACGGCGGGCACGCGCGGAAGCTTGGCCGGAACCACGACAGCGTCCGGCAAGCCGCTGACGTGACCGCCTGGCCCCTGGCCGATGCGGGCTACCGCTTTCGGCTGGGTGATCGAGTTCGGCGGGGAACTGCATCCTGCCAGCGCAACCGTCGTCGCAGCAACGGCCGCGACGATGACGCCCTTCGTCAAGCCGATCACAATGCGCTCCTCAGGCCGGAAGTAACGCTCGCTACTGCTGATGAGACGCAGGCGCGATGCCTCCCGTTCCGGCAGGGGCCTGCTATTCCGTCCGGGTCCCTCGTAGATTCCGGCCAGTCGCGCCGCCGCCAAGCCCGCGCCCGAAATCCCGCTAGCACCGACGACAGGAAGTAGACCGCGGGCCCCGCATGCATGGCGCACTGTCGCGCAGGCGGTCGCGGCGCTGGAGGCCGACTCTGCGCGGCGGATCACCGGCCGGGAGAACATCCGGTCATGGATGCAGGCTTACGCCGATGCCACCATCTTGCCCTGGTGCCTTGCGCGTCCTTCGGCGCTTGCTGGCCGTCGTTCAGGGGCCGGGAGGGCACGACGATGTCATCAGCGTCGTCAGCGCGCAGGCTCATCGCTCCGCCGGGCGGAGCCCGGCGGAACTACATAGCGCGAAGAAGGTGACCTTCGCCCTCGAGCGCGAGGACCGTCGGGGATCGCCCGGCGCTTGCGGAGAAGGCAGGATTGCGCCTGCTGCGACATCACGGACCGCAGCAGCCAGATTTACCCTAGGGGGGTATAGTATTGCGATGGAGAACCTGACGGAGGGGGCTGGAGTGTACGGGTACAGCCAGGACTCCGCTGCCTACCTCAGGCGGCTGCGCCGGGTTGAGGGGCAGGTGCGCGGGCTGCAGCGGATGGTCGAGGAGGACAAGTACTGCATCGACATCCTGACGCAGATCTCAGCAGTGACCAGCGCGCTGGAGTCGGTGGCGCTAGGGCTGCTGGAGCAGCACCTGGGGCACTGCGTGGCGGGCGCGATCGCGGAGGGCGGGGAGACCGCGACGGCGAAGATCAAGGAGGCGTCGGAGGCTATTGCCCGGCTCGTTCGCTCCTGAACTCCGGTAGCGCGTCAGGGAGCGCGGCGGGATCTTGATCACGGGCGGTGTGATCGCGGCGGCGCGGCGGTGGGCCTCGGCGCCCGCCACGGTGCTCGCCACGGTGCCGCCGGAGGAGAGGATCGGGTTGATGGGTACTGTCGCCGAGGGTGGGACGCACGTCCCGGCGGGCGCCGGTGAGCGCGCTGTTGAACTGGACATCGCGGGCATGACGTGCGCGTCGTGCGCGGCGCGGATCGAGAAGAAGCTCAACCGCGTGGACGGCGTGACCGCGACGGTGAATTACGCGACCGAGACGGCGCATGTGAGCTTCGCAGGCGGTGTGACGGCCGATGACCTGATCAGGGTGGTCGAGCAAGCGGGCTATGGCGCGGCCATCCCGGCGCCGGCCGGGCCAGCTGACGTCGCTGGCGAGAGCGCGGAAGCGGGGCGGGGAGCGCGGGGAGCGCAGGACGAGGCTGCCAGGCTGCGGGATCGGCTGCTGATCTCGCTTGCGCTGACGGTGCCGGTGGTGGCGCTGGCGATGATCCCGGTGTTGCAGTTCCGGAACTGGCAGTGGGCGTCGCTGGCGCTGGCGGCGCCAGTTGCGGTGTGGGGCGCGTGGCCATTCCACCGGGCTGCCTGGCTGAATGCCCGGCATGGCGCGGCGACGATGGACACGCTGATATCGGTCGGGGTGAGCGCGGCATTCGCCTGGTCGCTGTACGGGCTGTTCTTCGGCAGCGCCGGGACAGCCGGCCTGCACACTACGTTCACGCTGCTGGCCGGCAGGACATCCGCCCACTCGATCTATCTGGACGTGGCTGCGGGCGTGACGGTGCTGATCCTCACTGGCCGGTACTTCGAGGCCAGGGCCAAGCGCCGGTCGGGAGCCGCGCTGCGGGCGCTGCTGTCGATGGGCGCCAAGGACGTGGCCGTGCTGCGGGACGGCAGGGAACGCCGGTTGCCGGTCGGGCAGCTCGCGGTCGGTGATCTGTTCGTGGTCAGGCCGGGGGAGAAGATCGCTACAGACGGCGTGGTCGAGTCGGGTGCCTCGGCGGTGGACACCTCGATGCTCACCGGCGAGCCGGTGCCGGCGGAGGTGGGGCCGGGGGATGCGGTGACTGGCGCCTGCGTGAACACCTCGGGGCGGCTGGTGGTGCGGGCTACCCAGGTGGGAGCCGGCACCCAGCTGGCTCAGATGGCCAAGCTCGTGACCGAAGCGCAGAGTGGCAAGGCCCCAGTGCAGCGGCTGGCCGACAAGATCTCGGCGGTTTTCGTCCCGGTGGTAATCGGCATCGCCATCGCGACCCTGCTGGCATGGCTAGCGGCCGGCCAGCCGGTCGTCGCCGCGTTCACCGCCGCCGTAGCGGTGCTGATCATCGCCTGCCCGTGCGCCCTTGGCCTGGCCACGCCAACCGCACTGCTGGTCGGAACCGGCCGCGGCGCCCAGCTCGGCATCCTGATCAAGGGGCCGGAGATGCTGGAGTCCACGCGGACGATCGACACGATCGTGCTGGACAAGACTGGCACCATCACCGCCGGGAAGATGAGCCTGGCGGACGTGATAGCCGCGCCCGGCGAGGACGTGAAGCAGGTGCTCCGGCTTGCCGGAGCGCTCGAGAGCGCCTCCGAGCACCCGGTCGCGGCGGCAATCGCAGGCGGCGCCGCGGGTCGCCTGGGGGCTGCCCTCCCTGAGGTGGACAGCTTCATCAGCCACCAGGGACTGGGGGTGTCGGGGGTCGCTGACGGTCACGCGATCGTGGCCGGCCGGGCCAGCTGGCTGGAAACCGAATGGGGCCAGCAGATCCCGCCCGAGCTGGCTGCCCGCGCCGGGCAGGCCGAGGGAGCCGGCCAGACCACGGTGTACATCGGCTGGGAC
This sequence comes from Actinomycetota bacterium, assembly GCA_027314515.1. Lineage (GTDB taxonomy): Bacteria > Actinomycetota > Actinomycetes > Streptosporangiales > Streptosporangiaceae > JAJYUU01. The sequence goes on along the minus strand of DAHVAR010000111.1, from coordinate 4,879 downwards.
GGTGAGGTCCGCGGGCTGCTGGTGGTTGCCGACACGATCAAGCCGACCTCGGCCGAAGCGGTCAGGCGGCTGCGCGAGCTTGGCTTGCGTCCGGTGCTGCTGACTGGCGACAACGCCCGTGCCGCCCGGGCCGTAGCCACGGCCGTCGGCATCGATGAAGTCATCGCAGGGGTTCTCCCGGTCGGCAAGGTCGAGGCCATCAAGCAGTTGCAAGCCCAAGGCCGGGTAGTAGCGATGGCGGGGGACGGCGTCAACGACGCCGCCGCGCTCGCCCGGGCCGACCTCGGCCTGGCCATGGGCACCGGCACCGATGTCGCCATCGAAGCCGCCGACCTGACCCTCGTCCGCGGCGACCTGCTCGCCGTTGCGGACGCGCTCCGCCTGTCTCGCCGGACGCTGCGGACCATCAAGGGAAACCTGTTCTGGGCATTCGCCTACAACACAGCCGCCATCCCGCTGGCCGCGCTCGGCTTCCTCAACCCGCTGATCTCCGGCGCGGCGATGGCGTTCAGCTCGGTGTTCGTCGTCACAAATAGCCTGCGGCTGCGCCGGTTCCAGCCCCTGCCGGGCCAGCCGCGCCAGCATTGAGCCGCCTGACCAGCCAGGTGCAGCTAGCGGCCGACGGTGAAAAGGCCGGCCATGCCCTCTTGGGCGTGGCCGGGGACCGGGCACAGGTACCGGTAGCTGCCCGGCGCGGCGGCGGTGAAGCTGATCGTGCTTGCGTGCATCCCGGCGGTAGTGGGGCGGCCGAGGAACCACACTGCTGCACCGGGGAAGGCGGGCCGGGCCATCATCATCGGCATCGGCGAGGACAGGTCGTGGCTGGCGGTGACGACGAGCCCGTGGGCCATTTCGGCGTCGGCGTTGATCAGTTCGATGGTGACCTGCGCTCCTGCCGGGACGGTGATGGACGGGTTGGTCATTCCGGCGATCTTGAATCTCTCGGCGGGCATGGACGGGCTGGCCAGCACGACCAGGCGGACGGTGCGGGTGGTGAAGGTGATGGTGCGGGCCGCCTTGTTGATCTGCGCGCCGGCCGGGGCCTGGTCGCCGAGCCGGCCGGCCTGCACGGCGCTGACCCGCGGGCCGGGAGCATTGGCGAACAGCCGGCCCATGACAGTACCGGCATTAGCGCCGCCGCCCATCATGAAACCGGGCAGCGTGCCGCCCCGCTCCCAGCCTGGCGCCCTGCCCGCCTCGCCGAGCATCCACCGGTACCCGGCCTGGCCCATCATCCAGCCGTAGGATGAGCCGCCCATCATGCCCGCGCCCATGGAGTTGCCGTAGGTGCTGTCCATCATCGACCGGTACCAGGAATAGCCCGGGTGGCCCGTGGCTCCCGGCGGAACGGGCACCGAGGGCGCCGCCGCGACGGCAGGCTGCGAGGCTGTAGCAGGGGCCGGCGTTACGCTGCCCCCGCCGGCGGCCAAGGCGAGCCCGGTGCCGGTGCCGCCGATGGCTAGCACAGCCGCCGCGACAAGCCCGAGTTGCCCCCGGTTCACCGGGCGCTCCTTAGCCGGGCTGGTGGTGCCTGTGACATCACGACCTCCCGTGCCGACGCGAGGACTGCCGGTATTGCTGGTCTTCCACCGCCTGCCTCCACGCTTGTCGCGGGTTGCCCGGGCAGTGCAGAGCTATCCGGCCCGTGATCGGCAGGACGTCAGTCCCTACCGGCGGAGGGGAGGAGTGGTGGACTCAAGAGTTCAAGCACTCTCATGATGATCGCGCTGGTGGATCTGGTGGTGCTTGTGCCCTATTCGCACCAGCAGCGCTCAGCCCGCGGCGTCACGCGCGGTCGCCGCTATCCTGCCGAACAAGTCCGGGTAGTCGTAGGCAGCTTCCGGCTTGGCGCGTACCGCCTCGTCCAGCCTCCGGGCGTCTCGTCCGACGAGGATTCGCCAGGCTCCCGATCGCACGCCGTCCAGGATGGCGGCGGCGGCCTGTGCCGGACTCAGCGGCGCCTTGTCCCGGAAATCAGCCTCGATCCGGATGAGCAGCCGGCGCAGGTCGTCGGCCGAGGCATTCTCGGCCAGCAGGCCGGCCCGGATCAGCCCCGCCCGGCCGCTCGCCGGAATCAGCTCTTCAAGCTGCTCGGCGCTCATTGCCTCGGGCTCGGGCAGGCCCTGAGCGCGGCGGCTGTTCGCGATGATGTCGGTGCCCACATGCCCCGGCATTACGAGGGCGACCCGGACCTGCGGCGCGTTGGCCCGCAAGTCCTCGATCAACGCCTCGGTGAAGCCCTTGACGGCAAACTTCGCCGCGGCATACGCGGTGTTGGGGGCCGCCGGTCGCCCAGAACCCGTCCACGCTGCTGGTATTCACCAGCACGCCGTCCTCGCTGGCGATGAGCAGCGGCAGGAACGCGCGGGCGCAGTAATACACCCCCCACCAGTCGACCGCGAACGTGCGCTCCCATGCCTCCCGGCTGTCGCGGACGAAGCTGGCGCCCCCGCCGATCCCCGCGTTGCTGAATACCAGGTCGACGCGAGTGGCCGAATGCTGCTGCAGGACCTCATCGCGGAACCGAAGCACCTCCGTTTCCACCGAGACATCACAGGCATGGCTGGTCACCCGCACGCCCGGTGCTGCGCCGGCTCGCGCCAGCTCCCCGGTCCGCTCGACAGCGTCCGGGTGCCAGTCGCACGTCGCAACCGAGCATCCGCCGGCCGCAAGCTGGCGGGCGAGCTCGCGCCCCATGCCCGAACCCCCGCCGGTCACCACCGCGAGCTTGCCGGAGAACCAGTCCACAGTCTGCTACCTCCTGTCCTGCGCAGGATCCTGCCACTCCTGACTGTGTTCGTACCCGACGAACGAGCCGGCCTGGGGTCCTGGCAGGGGCTAGGCGTCGCGGCGGAGAACCACGATCGCCGTCACGGCGACCAGAGCGGCGGCGATGAGTACGAAGATGCCGGCTTCGATGCCCTGGAATGCCCAGTACCGGCTGGCCGGCTGGTAGGTGATGAACGGGTGGTATCCCCGGGCCGTCAGGCAGGGAAAGAACTTGAACGGCCCCTGGAAGGCCAGCGTTCGGCACGCGGCCGGCAGGTTGCTCATGCTGATGGGCACGCCGTCGATGGAGAGGTGCGGCCCGCCGCCGGCCTGGCTGGCGCTCGGCACCTGGCCGCCCGGCCCGACGACGCCCCCCGAGACCAGCCAGTAGGACCCTTGAGGGAAGGCGGGGTGCAGGAAGCTGAAGGTCTTGGTGAGCGCGGTCAGGTAGTGCGAGCGGAAGTCTTGGCCGATCACCAGGCGCACGAAGGTGAAGACGCCGACGGTGATGGCCATCGCGGGCAGGGTACGGCGGAGCAGAGCGCCTGCGGCGATGCCGAGCGCCACCGCGAATAGCGCGTAGCCGACCGGAACGACGCCCTGGATATCGAACTGGGCCGCCCGGAAATTCTGGTGCCTGAGCGCGTTCACCGGGCTGGACCACCAGGTGACGAGGGCCGACACGGCGCCGCCCCAGGCGGCAGCGGCGAGCAGTGCCCAGCCGATCTTGACCGCGAGCCAGCGGCTGCGGCTGACACCCTGGGTCCAGGCGAACTGGCTGGTGCCGGTTTCGAATTCCCTGGCGACCAGCGGTCCGCCCCAGAACACTCCCAGCAGGCACGGCACCACGACGGTCAGCGTGACCAGCAAGGACACCGCGGGGGTGCCCAGCGACAGCGTATTGGCCAGGTTGCTACAGGTGTGACTGGCGGCGCACGAGGCGCGGGCGGACTGGTACTGCGAGGCCATCTGCCGGCCGCTGACGAGCAGCAAGACCGCGAGTGCGGCGAGTACGGCGGCGGCGATGTAAGCCTGGTTGCGGTGCTGGCGCCAGACGAGCCAGGTCATTGGTCTCCTCCGATCGCGCTCTGGTGCGCCGGCGCTGGCCCGCCCGCATGCTGGCCCATGTAACCAAGCACCAGTTCTTCCAGGCTGACGTCGGCGGTCTCGAAGGCCGGGTCGACGACAGGCCCGTTCCGGCGGATGAGCAGGGTGGTCTGGCGCGGCGTGCGCACGGCGTGCACGAGGGTGTGGTCGCGCTCGATCGCGGTGGTGTCCTTGCGGGGTCCGACCAGGATCTGATGTTCCGCCAGCAGGGCGTCGACGTCACCGCACAGTTGCACCCTGGACCCGGCCAGCAGGACGAGGTGATCGCAGATTCTTTCCAGGTCGGCGAGCAGGTGTGAGGAGAGCACGACACTCAGGTCGCCGCCCGCCACCGCCTCGGCCAGGTGTGCCAGGAACTGCCGCCGGGCGAGCGGGTCGAGCGCTGCCACGGGCTCGTCGAGCAGCAGCAGCCGGGGCCGCTTGGCCAGCGTGAGGGCCAGCGCAAGCTGGGCACGCTGGCCCCCGGACAGCGTGCCAACCGCCTGGCCCAGCGGAATGCCCAGGCTCTCCAGCCGCTGCCGCACCGACGTCCCGTCCCAGCGGGCGTTGAGGTGCGCGCCGATGCGGATGTGATCCGCCGCGGACATGCGCCGGTACAGCGGGATCTCCTGGGCCAGGAAGCCGATGCCGGCCAGGAAGGCCGGGTCCTGTCCGGGCCGGGTGCCGAGCACCGCGATGTCGCCGCCGGTCGGGCGGGCCAGCCCGGCGAGCAGCCGCAGCAGTGTCGTCTTGCCGGCGCCGTTCGGGCCGATCAGCGCCGATATCCGGCCCTCGGGAACGATGATGGTGCAGTCGGTGAGGGCGGCGACCTTCCGGTAGCGCTTCGAGAGCGCACGGGTCTGGATCACGGCAGGATCGCTGCTGGCCATCATGCGGTCTCCTCCTCGGCCGCCGCTCGCAGCGTTATCCGCAGCAGCGATTCGATCGACTCGTCATCCAGTCCGGCCTCGCGGGCGCTGCGCACCCACTGGGCCAGGCTGCGCGCCAGTCGCGAATGAGTGCC
>DAHVAR010000108.1 GCA_027314515.1 Actinomycetota bacterium | reverse complement strand
TACTCCACCGCGTTCCAGCCAAGTCCGACGCCGAGCCGCAAGTTGCCGCCGGTGAGCAGGTCCACCTCCGCGGCCTGCTTGGCGACCAGCGCGGTCTGCCGCTGCGGCAAGATGATGATGCCGGTGACAAGCTCCATGGAGGTGAGCGCGGCGAGGTAGCCGAACAGCACGAACGGCTCGTGAAAGGTGGTGCTGACGTCGTAAGGCCCGTTCCAGCCGGCATGCACCTCAGGATCGGCGCCGAGCACGTGATCGTAAGCCAGCAGGTGGGTGAAACCCAGCTCGCCGGCTCGCTGGGCGTAGGCGCGAACGGCACCGCGGTCCCCGCCCAGCTCTGTCTGCGGAAAAACAAGGCCAATATTCACGACATACTGTCTACCCGGCGCGCGGTCGGCTGAACGTGCCGAGCGGGCGGCCTGGCTGCCGCCGCGGGCGAACCCGAAGTGCCGCCGCGCGGGCGCGCGGCGGCACTTTTCCCAGGCGGCCCTAGGGGCGGCCGCTTGCCCGGTGGAGTTGATCGGGCAGCTGGCACTGGCCGCCGGACTAGCCGCGGCGGGCGAGGAAACCGTCGGTGTTACCGCGGGAGTCGGTGTAGAAGCCGACTAGCTCGCCCCGGTCGTTGATCCCGTTGATGACGGTGCTGCCGATCCCGTTCGGGTCGTTGACCTTGACGAAACCGTGCGCGCGCGTCCAGGTGAAGCCGTAGCTCGTGGCCGCGCTGCCGGTCCCGAAGGTGTAGGCCCCGACGACCACGCCGGAGTCGTTGATGCCGAACGCCTGGGTCATCGAGGCGCCCTTCTTGGCGAAGGTGATGAAGTGCCTGCCCTTCTTCACGAAGGCGACGGTCACGCCCTTGCTGTTGACGTAGGACCCGGCAACGACGCCGAAGTTGTTGATCGCTGCGGCGGTCAGGCTCGTGCCCTTCAGGCCATGTGCGGACGTGCCCGGCTTGAGCACCAGGCTGTACTTGTGGGTGCGGATGTTGTACTCGTACCCGCGGTTGTTGCCGATCTTGTTGGTGTAGAAACCGACGGCTACCCCGTGATCGTTGATGCCGAGCAGCTGGTCCACCTGCGGGGATGCGTTCGCCGCGTGCGGGAAGTCCACCTGGTGGAACCGCCCGTTGGAGCCGCACCAGAAGCCGAAGTTCGCCCCGTGACGGTTCACCCAGAAGCCGACCGTCTGGTTGAAGTCGTTGATCCCGGTCACCTGAGTCTGCGCCGAGTGCGGGAAGTTCTCGTTCCTGAATTTGCGCTGCTTGTACGGCGGGCGCACGGTGTAGCCCTTGTTCGGGTGGCCAGCCAGGCCGGACCCGAAGTAGCCGGCGATCACGCCGCTGCTGTTGATGCCCAGCAGCTGGTTGAAGGTCAGGTCGCGCTTGTTGTTGATGATCTTGAAGTAGTAGCGGTGGCTGGCGGCGCTCGTCGTGCTGGCGCCAGCGGGCGCGGCCAGCGCAACCGTCGCCGCGGCGGCAACCACCCCGGCCGACACTGCGGTCACCATCGCCGTGCGGGTGAAGCGGCGAGAAATCATGTCAGGTCCTCTCCCCATAGCTGACAGGTGACACGGCCCGTCGCCGGTTGCCTGCCTGGTTGGTCCGGACGACAGCTTCGCCGGGCGGTCAGGGGAAATCGCCGGGGGCTCAGGGGGAATCGCAGCCCATGCCGTCCGGCTCGGGGCCGGGCCTGCCGGTGCCGCTCAGGCGCCAGGCGTCGGCCGCAATCCGCCAGCCGCCGTCGGGCTGGCGCCGGACTATCGCCGCGCCGACCCCGGCCAGCTCAACACGCTCGCAGTCAGGGCCGGCTCCGGCGATGCCCCGTTCGGCCAGTACCAGCACTTCGGCGCCGGCGGGCAAAACGGCAAGGACCCGGACCACGAGCGGCAGCCGCAACTCCATCACGGCCCGCAGTGCGCAGGCGGCGGTCCCGGCGTCCGCGGGATCCTCGCCGACAGCGTTCCTCGTGCCGCGGCCGGGATTCTCGCCGTGCAGGCAGTGCTGCTCCCAGGGCCGCAGGATCGCACTGCGTTCGTACTGCGCGAGAGCCGCCTCGAGATCGCCGTCACTGATCGCCAGCGAGACGATCTCGATAGCGTCGACCGGGTTCCCGGCGACCGCTGGCGGGATGACGTCACCCATGTCCTGGAACCTCCGTGACGGCGCCGGCGGCGGGAGCCACGGGCAGGTGCGGCGCGGCCCACCAGGGCAGCACCCAGGGTTCCAGCAGCCTCAGGGGGAACGACGGCCTCGGGGGGAATCACTGGGGGCTCGCTGCCCGGTCCCGGCTAGCTGCCGGTACAGCGCCGTGGTCTGCACCGCCGGGGCCGCTCCTACCTGGGCGCTCAGGAGCTGGACAAGCTCCTCGTAGTGGTGCAGCGCGCGAGCTGTCTCGCCCATCCGGGCCCAGCAGCTCATCAGCTCGCGATGCGCGGTCTCGTTCAGCGGCTCGTGCGCGACCGCGCGCCGGAACGCCGCCGCGGCCGGGGCGAACCTGCCCGTGCCAGCGTGCAGCCTGCCCGCGGCAAGCAACGCGGACTCAAAGCTCCTGGCAAGCTCGCCACGCCGGGCCTCAGCCCAGTCACCGGCCGCCATCCCGGCCAGGAAGTCACCGCCGTAAGCCGCGATCGCCCGCTGCAGCTCGGGGAGCGCCGCCTCCGCAGGCCGCGCGCGGCGGGCTGCGGCCAGCGCGCTCTCGAACGTCTGGACATCGCAGTCATGGTCTCGGTCGAGGCTGTACCGGCCATCGGAGTAGGTCACCCAGCCGGGATCGCCCAGCGCCCGGCGGACGCCGCGGAGCGCGGTATGCAGGGTGTTCCCCAGCCGCTCTGGCGGAAGGTCGGACCACAACGCGGCACCAAGCTGATCACGCGTCTGCGGCCGCGACGTCGCGATCAGGAACAGCAGCTCCCGGGGTTTGGCATAGCCCCAGTCCGAAGCCGTCACCGGCGTGTCGCCAAGATGCACGGTGGAGGCGCCGAGTGCCCGGATCCTGAGCATGCCAGCCGCGGCAGCCGGCCCGCGCCGGCTGTGCCTGGCTCCGCCGCGATCGGGGGCGGGAACGGCCACAGTCCGCTCCGCGCCGCCCGGCCCCTGCGGCACCTGCTGCAGGGCCCGCTGCGACGGTACCGCGGCGGCAACGTCCGGGCCGGGCGCCGCGCCAGTTGGGTCCGGCCGCTGATTGGCTGCCGATGCCGGCCGGGCTGGCTCGCCGGACCTGGCCAGGCTGTCCCTGACGTCGTCGACGCCGGCCAGGCTGTCCCTGACGTCGTCGACGCTGGCCCGCTTGCCGCGCTGGATGGCCGCGCGGAAGCCGGCCTCGCCCAGTACGGCGGATGCCCCGGACACGGTCTGGTCTCGCAGCGCGCGCTCGCACGGCGGGACCACCGTGCCGATGATCTCGCGCAGGCCCTCGGCGCTGCCGAGCAGCGCTGCTGCCTCCGCAGCCCGGCCGTTTGCCAGCGCAACCGCCGCCAGGTCATCCAGCAGGCTGCAGGTGCGCCAGCGGTCCCGTAGCTGATGATGAATCTCCAGGCTGCCGCGCAGCAGGCCGGCCGCGGCCGGATCGGCCTGGTCAAGCGCAAGCAGGCCCTGCTGCTCGAGCGACCAGGCGATGGCCTCCCTGAAACCGACCTGCTCAGCCAGTGCGCGGCTGTCGGCGAGTAAGGTCGCGGCCCGGTCAGCCGCACCCTGGTACCGGGCGATAGTCCCGAGACTGATCTGCGACCAGGCGATCTCCTCGCCGTCGCTAAGGTCGCGGGACATCTCGAGCGCCAGCTCGCACTCGCGCGTCGCCTGCTCGTACTCGTGCTGGAGCCAGAGCACGAAGCCGAGGTGGCCGTGCGCCCTGGCGATCGCCCGCCGGTCGCTGGCGGCTTCCGCTACGGCCAGGCTCTCCGCGTGCAACTCCGTCGCGCGGGCATAACGGCCCTGCTCCCTGGCGACGCTGCCGAGCACCTGCACAGTTGCCGCTATCCCCTGCTGATCCCCCATGTCGCGGTACAGCCGCAGCGCTGCCTCGAGCCTGCGGATGGCTGGCAGGTAGTCGCACTGCAACAGTGCGAGGCGGCCGCCGCCGAGCAGTGCCTGCGCCTGCAACCCGGCCGGGACGTCGGTGCCGCGGTCGGTCACCGCGGCATCCATCCACTGCCTGACCTCGTGGTAGTGACCGCGGAGGTAGGCGTAGCGGCCAAGCGGGCCGGCGATCTGCAAGGCCGCGACAGTGTCGCCGGCCTGCCGGGCGAATTCCAGCGCGACCCGCAGGTTGGCCGTCTCGGCGTCCACGGCGTCGAGCTCTAGCTCGAGCGCCGCCGGGCCGCCGTCACCGCGGTCGATGCGCGGAGCTATCTGCTGCACGAAACTGACGCACCAGCTCAACTGTGAGCGCCGGGCTGAGTGCAGGTCAGCCGATTGTGCGAGGCGCTCGGCCGCATATTCGCGCACGATCTCCAGCAGGTAGTAGCGCGCAGCCGTGCCGGTCACGTCGGCCTGCAGCAGCGACTTTTCAGCGAGCCGCTCCAGCAGGTCGAGCATGGGGCTCGCCTCGATGTCGCCGCCAGCCGCAACCTGCTCCGCGGCGGCCAGCCCGAACCCGCCAGCGAACACCGACAACCGCCGGAGTACAGCCCGCTCTTCCTCCGCCAGCAGGTCGTAGCTCCAGTCCAGGGTTGCCCGCAGGGCCCGATGCCGCGCCGGGGCCGACCGGGTGCCGCCGACGAGCACGCTGAAGATGTCATCGAGGCGGCTGGCCAGCTCGCTAACCGAGAGCATGCGCATCCGGGCCGCGGCCAGCTCAATCGCCAGCGGAAGACCGTCGAGCCGCCGGCACACCTGAAGCACGGCAGCGGCGTTCTCGTCAGACAGCGCGAACGACGGCCGGATCAGCTGCGCCCGCTGCTCGAAGAGCTTCACGGCGTCATACTCACTCAGTGCCGCCGCCGACAGCTGGCCGGTGGCAGCCGGCAGTGACAATGGCGGCACCGGCCAGTTGCGCTCACCGTCGACGCCGAGCACCTCCCGGCTGGTCGCCAGGATCGACAGGGCCGGGCAGCCGGCCAGCAACTGCTCGGCGAGCCGCGCGACCGCAGATGTCAGGTGCTCGCAGTTGTCGAGGACGATCAGCGCCTGCCGGTCGGCGACGTGAGCGGTGATGGCAGCCGCTGTGTCTTGGCCCGGGCTTTCGGGCACGCCTACGCGGCTTGCGACTTCTCGCGCGACGATCAGCGGGTCATCAAGCGGCGCAAGCTCGACCCAGCACACGCCCGCCGGATAGGACTCACCAGCCGCGCCAGCGGCCGCCAGCGCCAGCCTGGTCTTGCCGGTTCCGCCCGGGCCGGTCAGGGTCAGCAAGCGGCTGCGCGACAAGGCAGCCAGCACGTCGCGCAGTTCGTGCTGCCGGCCCACCAGCGGCGCCAGCCGCACCGGCAGCCGCTCACTGTTCAGCGGCGGCATCCGACCAGCCCGTGAGACATCGACCTATCGGAAATGGCAACCTCACCCCTGTTGTGCCAAGAGAACGTGAGCGCAGAAAAGGCGCTGCGCGGCGACCGTGCGCGCAGAGCCCGTACCCGCTAGCTCTATTACACGCGAGATCACCGCAGTTGGGGAGACATCTTGGGCGGATTCAATCGGTCGCCGCACCACCTTCATGCGGAGGCGGGCGAATAGGAGGACCACGAGGATGGGCGCCTGGCTGTGCAGGGAGGCCGGCGATGCGTTCGCCGGGGCGGCCGCCGGTGACCGGGGTGCGGCCTGATCCGGGTGAACGCGCCGACCTCCGGCGTGGACTTCCAGGCCCCGTTCGGCGGCTCGAAGGAATCCAGCTACGGTCCCCGTGAGCAGGGGCTGGCCGCGCGCTCGTTCTACACCGAGTCACGCACCGTGCTGATCGTGCCCTGATCGCTTCGGCGGCC
>DAHVAR010000107.1 GCA_027314515.1 Actinomycetota bacterium | reverse complement strand
ATGATCCGCTGGTCGGCCACGATGTCGTAGTAGCGGGCGTCATACCGGTACGTCGTGCCCTGATACCTGACGCCGAAGCGCTCGCGCCCGCCGATCCGGAAGTCGAACTCAGCCTGCGCCGCGTCGCCGTCGGCTGCCCCCAGGTCGCCGGTGTCGCCCCAGGCATTCTTGGCCTGCTCCGAAGCGAATGCGCCGAACACCCTGGCGGGGCTGGCCGGGTAGGTCCGCTCGATCGAGAACGTGTCGTGAATGACAGACCACTATGTTCACAACTGCTGCACGTGCCGAGCGTGACTTAGGCGTCCCGTCCGTCTCCTTGAATACCCTAACTGGGCATCGCTCTGGACCCCGGAGGATTGCGGCAGGCTATTCATCATCCCGCCGCAGGGGCAGCACCGGTTACGGGCGTCTTTCCGGCGGGCGTCTGGTTGCACCTTCTGGAGACTGGGATTCAGGCAATCCGGCTTTCGCCATATCACGCGGGTTCCCCAGCGCACCGTCCCTGACGCCTGAACCCGGCCGCTGGTTTCCTGACATGCTATTTTCCCTTGCGCCCTTTCGGACTCCGGTAAGTCATCGAACCCAGGAACATCTCCTCTCATCCCTGCCCGCTGCGCGGGCGATACCGCAGTGTGCCTCATGGCGCACTGAACACCCACAGCCACCACTTCTGCGGGCCGGCGCCGTCTCCGGGAGCGAGCACCCGCCAGGTCGTCTCGTCGGCGTGCAGGTGCCAGGATTCCCGGTTCCGCTCCGCGATCGCGTCCGCCAGCGGGACCAGCAGCGCGCCGGCCTGCCCGCAGGTCCCGGCCAAGGTAGCCGGGGAGATCTCCGCGCCCTGCCGGGCCAGCCCCGTCACCAGCGAGTTCACGGTCCGCCCGGCCGCGTACCGCTCGGTCAGCAGCATCGCGATGAACCCGTTGGTGAACAGGCCTTTCCCGATCGCCCCCGGCGGACCGGGCGCCATCACCGTCGCAGGCCCCGGGCACCGGCACTCTCTCTTGTAACGGCGGCGGCAGTTCGCGACCAGGCGGATGATGACCTGCCAGTCCAGCTGCTCCCCGGACAGGTGCGTCCCCAGCGGCGTGAACGGCTCCCCGCACTGAGGGCAGCAGTACCCTCCGCCCTCGAAATCCCAGAACACCTCGAACCGCGGCAGCCCCGGGTAACCCCGCCGCCCCGACCTTGCCCTGGGACCGCGTTTGACCCGCTTCTTCTCGCTGCCCGGCTTCTCGCCGTCACCAGCGCCGGCATCATCGCCGTCCGCGGCCGGGCCTGCCCTCTCCGACGACCGTCCGAACAGCATCCGCTGCAGCACCGCGATCGTCGCGTTCGCCTCGGCCAGCTGATCCGCCTGCCGGGCGACCAGCTCCCGCAGCTCCGCGTTCTGCCTGGTCAGCTCGCCGATCCGTGCCGACTGCCGGTCAATGACCTCCAGCGCCCGCGCCAGCAGCTCCTCAGCCGACGTCCCGCCAGCCGACGTCCCGCCAGCCGACGGCGCCCCGGCACCGTCCGCGCCTGTCAGGACCCCGGCCGCCGCAGTCACGGATCACAGCAAACACCCCCGTCACCGGCAAATCACGCACCCCGCCCCCGGCGTGTCGCAGCCGCAGGCCAGGCAAGACGACGCAGCCATCGTCACAGGACTTCCGAATACTTACGGAGAAAGCGGACTAGAATTGAAGGCAGTACGAATGTCTCGCGTTGAATCCACGAGAAACGACCCCGGCCCGCGTGCTAAGTACTAGATCTGCGGGCGCCTTAGGAGAATCACAGTCCAAATGTTCAACTGCATATCCGGTCAGCGCGGCACGGCCATCCGCCAGGGTAGGAGGGGCATCTTCCACCGGGCGGCCAGGTCAGCGCACGCGCAGTAGCGCGCCGCGAAGGCGGCCCCTCCTCATGCGGTAGTCGCCGCGCGACCGGAGGTAGAGTCGGCCGATCGTGTCTGGAACGTCGTCTCGGGCCCTGGTATGTTCAGGTAGCAGGCGGCGCTCTCGTAGTCCCCCCGCGTGGTCGCAGCAAGCACGGCCGAGCTGAGGGGCAGGCCGATGGTGACGCCCCAGCCCTTGGGCTGGACCAGGGCAAGGGCAGGTCGCGCATGCTCACCTCTGCCGTTTTGCCTCGTCGACCAAGGCGTCGGTCGCGACAAGGTGGTCGGCAACCGATGCGAGAGGGGCATCGTCGGCGTAAAGAAGCTGAGCCGCCCGGGCGTGCAGGTCGTCCTGCCGGGCGGCCGGGATGTCCTAGAGGACCGCGATCCTCGATTGCTCCTGCCGAAACGCGCCGCTTAGAGGAATCCGGCCGACCCCGAGCGCGGCCACGGATCGCGCGGCCTCAACAAACCGAGACGCCAGCGGGTGTTCTGGCTGGCGTCTCGGTTCATGAGCGAGAACGGCTTTCACGCCATCCGGCGAGCATGCCGAGCGGGACTTCCATGAAGTGCGCCAGCCGGAAGGGTTCAGCGCGCAACCGCTTACTCCGCGCCGACTGACACCCCTTCGCCCAAGACAAGCAGGATCGGGGACTTGGCCACCCGGCGGGCGAAGTACCTGAGGAACTGGACGGATGCCGGATCGGCGAACTGAACGTCATCGACGATGATCGCCAACGGGCGGTCCTCGGCGAACCGGCAAAGCTCCGTCCAGATAGCGCCGAGCAGCGCTGGTTGAACGATTGCCGCTTTCTGGTCATCCTCCCCGCCGGAAACGGCCCGCAGCCAGTACGTCGCGGAAAGCGAGCCGAGGAACCTCGCCGCGGCGAGGAGCTGCCTGAATATTTCCATGCTCAGGCATTGCTCCTCTTGCGCCGCCGCAGCGCGCAGAAAGAGGGCGCCGGTATCACACTCGCGTTCCGCGAATTCGTTGAGGAGCGACGACTTGCCGACCCCTAGGCGCTCCGCTCACCATCACGACAGCTCCGACTCTGTCTACACAGGCGTCATGGGCTGTCTTAAGAAGCTCGAACTGTATTGGACGTTCTGCCAACGACACGCGCACGACTCCATCCCTCGCTCTTCGGCATGCAGCAGAGTACCTAGGCGTGTCGAGTTTGCCCGCACAAGCCACTGCTGACAGACATCAATGCGGCATATATCCGCTGCTGGCAACGCAAAGGAGGCCGACTCCGTCCGCCAAGACGAAAGGAGCCGGCTTCCAAGTGCACCGGGATGTCAAGCGGCGCCGGGCGCTGGCTTCTGTTTCCTGATCACCAGAGCCGCGATGAGCAACGTGGCCGCCGTGCAGATCACGCCGACGATATACGCGCTCGCGATCCCGTGGGTCACGGCGTAGTGCGCCGCCGTTCCCGCCAGCGCGCCGACGGGAGGATGCGCGAGCGCGTTCCTCGACGCCGTTCCGAAAGTGGTGACAAGGACCGAGAGCCCGATCGTGCCGCCGGCGAACTGCATTGCCTGCACAAGCCCGGAGGCCGCGCCAGCCTCCTGCGGCCGGATTCCGGCGAGGATCGCGACGTTCAGCGAGGGGAAAGAGAGGCCCATTCCCGTGCCGAACATGAGCAACGGCCCGAGGAGGCTCCCCAGGTAGCTGCTTCCGGCGCCCAGCTGCGTCATCCACACGCTGCCCCCGACGGTCAGCAGCGCGGCCACTATCAGCAGCGGGCGCGCGCCGAAACGCGGCAGCAGCTTTGCGGTCGCCCGCGCCGCGATCACCGCCATGACCGTGGTGGCGAGGAAGGACAGCCCGGTCCGGAAAGGACTGTAACCGAGGACGTTCTCCATGAACTGAGTGCCGAAGAAGTACAGGCTGAACATCGCGGCCATGAGCAGGAAGATCGTCGCGTAGCCGCCCGCGCGGTTCCGGTCGCGGAAGAACCACAACGGGGTGACGGGCTGGCTGACATGGGTTTCGACGACGAGGAACGCTGCGAGCAGTACTACCCCCGCGACGAGCCCGGCCAACGTCGGACCGCTGCCCCAGCCGTTCGTGACCGCGTGCACGAACCCGTACACGAGCAGTCCCATGCCCGCCGTCGACAGCACCGCGCCGCCGAAGTCGAACTTGCTGCCCGGGTGTGGCGGCACGGCCCTGATGAACCTGGGCGTGAGCAGCACCACGATCAGCGCCACGGGGACGTTGATGAACAGCACCCACCGCCACGATGCCCACTCGACCAGGACGCCGCCGAGGATCAGGCCCACGGTGGTACCGAGGGCTGTGACCATCGAGTAGGCCGCGAGCGCACGGGTGCGCTGCGCCTGGTCGGGGAAGTTCACCATCAGCAGCGCGAGCGCGCTCGGCGCGGCGAACGCGGCCGCGCCCCCCTGCACCCCGCGCGCGACGATAAGCTCCCAGCTCTGCGTGGACAGCCCGCCAAGCAGCGACGCCAGGGCGAACACCACGATACCGCCGAGGAAGACCCGCCGACGGCCCAGGATGTCGCCCACCCGGCCGCCGAGCAGCACCAAGCCGCCGAAGGTGAGGGAGTACATGTTGAGGACCCAGGACTGCCCGACGGTTGAGAAGTGCAGGCTTTCCTGGATCTTCGGTAGGGCGACGTTGACGATCGTGACGTCGAGGCCAACCATCAGCTGGCAGGCCAGGACGAGCCAAAGGACCACGTTGGATGATCCCCTCGCCGGGGCGACCGCTGGACGTTCGGCGGCTCCCGGCGTTACTGGCTCGGTTGTTCGTGGCTCGGCCATGGCCCCTCCATCCTCTCTGCTCGGAGTCCGCAGACCATCCGGGAATGATCTACAGCGCCCACGGCAGCGGCTGCTTGGCATCGCTGCCCGGGACGCCCGCCTGGCCGCCCGCGACCATGCAGACGATCGCCTCGGCGCCTTCCGCCCCGGCCCGGAACTGCCGGGTGGCGCCGCCCGGGACCGCCAGCGCCTCGCCCGCGCCGACCTTGACGACCTCACCGTCAACGGTGAACTGGAACGTTCCGCTCAGCGGCATCCACACCTGCTCACGGTCGATGATGTGCACCGGGGAGTCGCTCTCCGGGGTCATCCGGATCCGCCATGTGCTGAGCTCGCTGCTGCCCTGGCTCGGGGCGGCCAGGCCCGCCATGACGGCGGCCGGGGTCTTGATCGTGCGCTCTTCGGTTTCGGTGACTACTCGCACGGCTACTCCTAGGTGAGTAAGTTTGCTTTACTTGGGTGCGAGTAAAGCAAACTTACTCGCAAGGTGTCAAGGTGCCCCGCAGCGACGGCCCTCCTTGGCACGGAGACCTGCGAGATGCGGCATGATCACCTATCACCTGTCACGCTTGAACTTAGGGCCGCCGCCGGCTTCAGGATGGAGGAGCGACATTGGAAGATCTAGCTGGCCCGTTGGCTGGCCGCGACCCGCTGGCGGACGAAGAGCTGACATTCCTGCTGGGAATCGCGTTCCAGGTTGTCTTGGCTGAGTTCCAGCACAGGCTCGGCGAGGCTGGCTATGGAGAGCTACGGCCCGCGCACGGCATGGTCTTCCAGATCTTGTACGGCGAGGGCGCGACCAGCAGCGAACTGGCGGAGCGGCTAGGGATGACAAAGCAGGCCTCCGGCCAGCTCGTGACCGAACTGGAGAATCGCGGATACGTGCAGCGGCAAGAGCACCCGCAGGGCGGCCGCAGACGCCTGGTGGTACTCACCGACAAGGCGATCGCCCACATGCAGGTCGCCGGAAGCCTCCTGCACCAGCTCGAGGGCGAAATCTCAGCACAGATTGGGGACGACGAGGATCTCGTCAGCCTGCGGACGGGGCTGAGCGCGGTCATCCGGGCCGTGGTCGACCGCGACATACCTCCGCTTCGCCCCCTATGGTGATGCCGCCCTAGCCTGCTCGGTCGGGAAGGCACGCCGCCAGCCCCTGTTGCGCGCCCGTCACTTAGGGGTCAATCCGGGTACCGCGCCCGGCACCTCAGTGCGAATCATGGTTCCTTGTCATGATCACACCGCTCTACGATCGGAAAAGGAACTGTGGCATACGGCACACGTAGACCAGGGCTGCGGCTGCTGGCAGTGCACGCGCACCCTGACGACGAGTCCAGCAAGGGCGCCGCCGCAATGGCCCACTACGCCGCCGAGGGAGTCGAGGTCCTGGTAGCGATCTGCACTGATGGCTCTCGAGGCGCCATCCTCAACCCCGCAGCTGACCTGCCGGAGAACCGCAGGGATATCAGGGCCGCACGCAGCATGGAGGTGGCCAACGCATGCCGGATACTCGGCGTGAAGCACCAGTTCCTCGGGTTCACCGACTCGGGACTGCCCAAGTCGGGGGAGGCCGAATTGCTGGCCGACTGCTTCGCGCGGCAGACAACCGCGGACGCGGCGGCACCGCTTGTCCGCCTTATTCGCACGATGCGCCCGCACGTCGTGATCACCTACGACGAATCTGGCGGCTACCCGCATCCCGATCACGTGATGTGCCACAAGATCTCTGTGACCGCGTTCAACGCGGCAGGAGACCCTGCAGAGTATCCGTCTGACGGCCCGCCTTGGCAGCCCGCGAAGCTCTATTACCACGCCGGCTTCCACCGAGCCCGGTTCCTCGCCCTGCATGAGGAAATGCAGCGCTGCCAGGAAGCCAGGAAGGCGCACGCACACATGGCCGAACACTGGTGATGGCGCTCACCTGAAACTCCCCAGTCCTGCTCACTGAAGTTCCCCACCTGGGAGCGACACGCCAGCTGAGATCCACGGATCTTGGGCGGGCTCCCCTGAGGCTGCGGGTTGTCATGATCCGCGAGTTCAGGGGAGCCCTACGACGATGCTCACACAGGGAGAAGACGTGGAAGCGCAGGCGCTTCGGGACAGGGGCTGGACGGTGTCGGCGATTGCCCGGCATCTGGGCCGGGACCGCAAGACGGTCCGGGCGTATTTAGCCGGGCAGCGGGTACCGGGCGAGCGCAAGCCCGCCGGGCCGGACAGGTTCGAGCCGTTCGCGGGGTACTGCCGGATCCGGCTCACTGATGATCCGCATCTGTGGGCGACCACGCTGTTCGAGGAGGTCGCCGCGCTGGGCTACGGCGGCGCGTACCCGTCGTTCACCAGGGCGCTGCGCTCGCGCGGGCTGCCGCCGGACTGCGCGGCGTGCGCGGCCGCGGCCGGCGGCGGCGAGCACGCGATTATTGATCATCCGCCGGGTGAGGAAACGCAGTGGGACTGGGTGGAGCTGCCGGACCCGCCGCCGGGCTGGGAGTGCGGCCGCGAGGCGCACCTGCTGGTCGGCGCGCTGCCGTACTCGGGGATGTGGCGCGGCGTGCTGGCCTCGGCCGAGGACCAGCCGCACCTGGTCGCCGCTTTGCACAAGGTCTGTGCCCGGCTTGGCGGGGTGACCCGCCGGTGGCGGTTCGACCGGATGTCCACCGTCTGCCATCCGGAGTCCGGGCAGATCACCGCCAGTTTCGCCGCGATCGCGAAGTACTACTCCGTCGCGGTGGACGTGTGCCCGCCGCGGCACGGCTGGCGCAAGGGCAGCGTGGAGAAGGCCAACCACGCCGCGGCGCAGCGCTGGTGGCGGACCCTGCCCGATGACCTGACCCCGGCCCGGGCGCAGGACCGCCTCGACGCCTGGTGCGCCAGCCGCGGCGACGCCCGGGGCCGGATCGCAGACGGGCAGCGGG
The DNA here is from genome assembly GCA_027314515.1 of Actinomycetota bacterium. Lineage (GTDB taxonomy): Bacteria > Actinomycetota > Actinomycetes > Streptosporangiales > Streptosporangiaceae > JAJYUU01. The sequence continues at coordinate 2,432 of DAHVAR010000107.1, read as the reverse complement.
TGGCGGTCGGCGAGCTGGCCGCCGGCGAGCCGCTGCGCCCCCTGCCGCACCAGCCGTTCCCGGCGGTGCTCGAGGTCACCCGGGTGGTATCAGCGCAGGCGCTGGTCGCCTGGAACGGCAACTTCTACTCGGTGCCGCCCGGCCACCCCGGCCGGCCCGTCACCGTCCGCCACCAGCTCGGCCACGCCACCCTCGACATCGTCACCGGCACCGGGATCATGCTGGCTCGCCACCGCCGCGAGCCCGGCCACGCCGGCGCGGTGGTCCGCGACGGCCAGCACGTCGCCGCCCTCGAAGCCACCGTGCTCGCCGCCAGCGCCGCGGCCGGCCGGGCCTGCCACCGCAAGGCACGCCGTCCCCCGTCACAGGCGGCGCTGGCTGAAGCGTCACGCATCACCGGCCGCGGCGCTCCCGCCGGCGGCGGCGTCATCGACTTCGCCGCATGGGCGGCGCAGGCCCGGCCGCTGCGCCCCGAACCTCGCCACGACCGTGATGCGTGACGCTTGCGGCGCCGCGCAGAAACCGGAAGAACCACCAGAGGAGAACAGCATGACCAGCCATCCAGCCCAGCCGCCCCCGCTCCCGCCCGCCGTGTTGCGTGACGCTTGCATCCCGCCCGGCCGCGCGCTGCCGCCCAGCCGCCACGGGATCCCCCGCACCGGGTTCACCTGCGCCTGCTGCGGCCGTGAGGTCGTCACCAGTGCCGGCGGCATCAGCTTCGGCCCTGCCACCGGGTCGCCGCGGCGGTTCTGCTCGCCGGCCTGCCGTCAGGCCGCACTGCGACGCCGCCGCGCCGGCGTCGCCGAGAACACCCCGCCGCAGCGCGCCGGCGGCGGCAGCCGCTCCCTGAGCCCAGGGCCGCAAGACCCGGCCGGAAAGGACACCCCATGACACCCGCCGACACCACTGCCGGGCCGGCCCCGGCCGGCAGCGCCGAGGCCGCCTCCTACCAGCGGCTGCGCGGCCACCTGGCCTACCTCGGCCTCACCGCCGCGGCCGAGGCGCTGCCCGCCGTCCTCGACGACGCCCGCGACCACCACCTGCCCGCACTGGAGGCGATCGAGCAGCTGCTGGCCGCCGAAGCCAGCGCAGTCGCCGCCCGCAAGCTCACCGCCCGGCTGCAGTTCGCCTGCCTGCCCGCGCCGTGGACCATCGCCGACTACGACTTCGCCGCCCAGCCCGGCGCCGACGCCGCCCTCATCCGCGAGCTGGCCACCCTGCGGTTCCTCGACGAGGCCGCCAACATACTGTTCACCGGCCCGCCCGGGACCGGCAAGACCATGCTCGCGATCGCGCTCGCCCGCGCCGCCGCCGAGGCCGGCCACCGGGCCTACTTCACCACCTGCGAAGACCTCATCCGGCGCCTGCGCAAAGCAACCGCCGAGCACCGCTACACCACCGGACTGCGGTTCTTCACCCAGCCAAAGCTCCTGGTCATCGACGAGCTCGGCTACCGCAGGCTAGACGAGGACAGCCGGTCCCTGCTGTTCGAGGTCATCAACGGCCGCTACCTCAAGGGCAGCACCATCACCACCTCACACGTCGGCATCACCGACTGGGCCGCCCAGCTCGGCGACCCCATGCTCACCGCCGCGCTTCTCGATCGCCTCCTGCACCGCGGTGTCATCATCGCCATCGACGGCCCGTCCTACCGGATGCGCGCCCACCAGCAGCGCGCCGAGATCATGCGCAAAGCCGCCACCGCACCCGCAAAGGCAGGCCGGCCATGACCGCCCAGACCCGCACCTGCCCTTCCTGCAGCCAGCCGTTCACCTGGACCACCGCCAGCCCCCGCCAGCGGTTCTGCAGCAGCCAGTGCCGCTGGGCCTGGAACCGCAACCGCGCCCGCCGCAGCGACCCCGCCACCCAGCAACGCGACAGCGCAGACACGGGCAACGCGCCCCGAGCCAGCACGGCGAACGTGCCCCGGGCCAGCACGATCACCGCGATCCAGGACTGCCCGCACTGCCGGCAGCCGGTGGGCATCGTCGCGCTGCTCATACCGCCATCAGCAGCGCACGTCACCACCCCGACCCGAACACCGGACAACACCATGCACAAGACGTAGTCTCATGCTCAACCAAGCGGGGAATTCCGCCGAGCAACTCTGGGGATTTTCGGCGAGCGCCATCATTAGCGGTTCACGAACGCGAGCAGGGTGTCGCGGAGGGCATCGGCGCTGGCGAAGTCGTTGGGCGTGACGACTATCTTCTGGATGATGGAGAAGAAGATCTGGTTCAGCCAGGACGCGTGGACCGGGGTGTGGATCATGATGGCGTTCGGATGCGCCGTGGCCAGCCGGTCGATGGCGGCCTTGCCGCGGTGGTCCGACCCGTTGTCGACGATGACGAACACGCGGGGCGCGTCCCGGTACTCCGGCCGGGTCATGACCGACCTGCCCGGCGAGGTCCATGAACGGGACGATGCCCGTG
>DAHVAR010000205.1 GCA_027314515.1 Actinomycetota bacterium | reverse complement strand
GAGCGAGCTCAGGCCGGCAAATCCGGGTTCAGGCGCAGCCACCAGCCCACGGTAGCGTGCGCCAGGAGCACCGGCCGGACGCACTGGAGTCCGGCTAGCCTGTCCGCCTGAGCGAGCGGAGCCGGTATGCCAGACCTGCGGCATGATGAGCACAGGATCTGAGTCGGCCGTCGAAACCGCTGACTAGCCGCCCTGGGTGATCCGGCCGTACGAGGTCAGGGTGCGAAGCGCCTGCAGCGTCACCACGCCCCGCCACTCGCAGGCAGCTGCCTCGCTGGGCGGCTCCCAGGCAATGGGCCAGCCGCCGTCCTCCAGCTGAGCCTTCATCAGGCGGTCGAGATGACCGTCGATCTGCGCGTCGGTGAACAGCGAGCGCCAGTGCGAGTCCGCCCGCGGCGCGATCGACAGCGGCGTCAGCCCGTACCCTTCAGCATCCGGGTCCAGGTGGAACATGGCGACGTCGGACAGAGTCGCCGCCAGAGCGGCTGCGAGCCGTTCTGCCCGTTCCCGGTCCGGAACGTGCTCGAGAAAAATCAGCGTTTCCGAGAGCGCGTGCGCATCGCCCGGCAGCTCACCGGACTCCAGCTTGTGCCAGCAGTACGCGGCGCCGGCCGACCGCCACGGATGGTCGATACCGAACTGGTAGAGCAGGCCGACGAGGCCGGCGGTCGGGTTGAGGCCAGGCTCGAAGGTCCACTCGGTCCAGTGCGCGGCCCTTGGAAAGTCTTCGATGACCGGGAACGCCAGCGGCACGCCGCCATCAGCCCTGGCGGCCGCGGCGGTCCGGGCGAGGAAATCACATGCCCGGCCGACCATCTCAGGATCGACAATGTTTGCCGCGGCGAGGGCCTGGAATGCGGTTTCCACGTCAATCGGCAGGCTGGCCGGGCAGCGTTTGTCCGGCTCGAGCGCATGACCGAAGCCGCCGTCGTCGTTCTGGTAGCCGCGCAGCGCATCGACTACGTGCGTGGCCGGCTGGCCGAGGAAGCAGGTCGCGAACAGGCGGCGCTCAAGCAGCCGCGCCTGGTTGAGCAGGAAGCGGTCTCCGGCGGTGAAAATGTCGTTCATGACCGCCAAGGCTACCCGGGGGGCCGCCCGGCCCGTCTAGAACAGATCGGACATGCGCCGGCTTGCCTGTGCGCTACCCGGCGGGCGTGCCAGCGAAGTCGACGTCCTTGGTCGCTACCGTCCCGGCCGTCCGCCCCGGCGCCTTGTGGTAGGTCCAGTACAGGTTGGTGTGCGCGATGACCTGCTGAGGCGGGGGCGCGCCCCAGGCCGTCTGGTCGTCAGTCGTGTGGGCGTCGCTGACAAGGGTGGCGTCGTAGCCCCGGACGATCGCGCCGTGCAGCGTCGACCGGATGCACTCATCGGTCTGCGCCCCGGCGACGACCAGCCGCCCGACCTGCAGGCCCGATAGCACGGTCTCCAGCGTGGTGTCTTCGAATGAGTCGGCGTAGCGCTTGTGGACGAGCGGCTCGGCCTCACCCGGATCAAGCTCGGGGACGATTCGCCAGTGGTCGCTGCCTTTGACCAGTCCCTCGTCGTCGGAGTGCTGGATCCAGACAACCGGGATCCGCCCTCGCCGCGCCTTCGCCACCAGGCTGGCGACGTTGGCGACGACGGCGTCCCGCTCGTAAGCTTCCGCAACGACACCGTTCTGCACGTCGATGACGAGCAGTGCAGTGTTCGGCCGGTTGTCAAGCGTGGTCATGGGCGTCCCTCCAGATGAGCATCCGACACCGGCTCAGTAAGCGCGGGCGAAGATCACCCGCTTGCCGTAGGCGGACGCGTTCCCGCAGCGGATGCACCTCCCCTGCTCCGCCTCGCCCGCCAGCGGGATGCAGCGCGGAGTCGCCGAGGTCTCTGCCTTGATCTCGTCTTCACACGCCCGCTCGCCACAGTGCAGCGCGAGCGCCCAGCCGGCCCCGACGGCGGCGGCGAACTCGGGCCAGGAATCAACGGTGGCAGTGTGCTCGTCGCGGAAGTCGGCTGCCCGCTGCGCGAGCATCGCCTGCACCGCGGCAAGCTCGGCGACCAGCAAGTCCGTGGCCGTCTCGAGCGGGATGGCCACCTTGGCGGCAGCCGGCTGCGGGTAGCTCAGGCGGCGGGACATCAGCGCGGTGCCGGCGGCCAGTTCCCGCAGGCCAAGCTCGAGCCGGATCGGCACGCCGCGCATCTCCCAGTCATTGAACTTAAAGCCAGGCGACAGCTGCGGCCGGTCGTCCACGTGCGTTCTGATGCCCGCTCGCCGCAGCGTGGCAGCCAGGTCGGCGGCTGCCGACAGCGTCGTCCCGAACTGCTCCCCGCGCCCGATCGGGACGATCACCACCTGGTAGGGAGCCAAGGCCGGCGGCAGTACCAGGCCCTTGTCGTCGCCGTGCGTCATGACCAGGCCGCCGATCATCCTGGTGCTCATGCCCCAGGAAGTGGTATGGCATAGCTCGGTCGTGCCGTTCTCGCCGGTATAGGTGATCCCGAAGGCCGTCGCGAAGTTCGTCCCCATGAAGTGCGAGGTGGCCGCCTGCAGTGCCCGCCCGTCCCGCATCATGCCCTCGATCGTGAACGTGCGCTCGGCGCCGGCGAATCGCTCACTCGGCGTCTTCTCCCCCGGCACAGTCGCCAGCGCCGCGGTCTGCGCGGCCGTGTCCTGGTAAAAGCTGAGTGCCAGCATCGTCTCCGCGGTCGCGTCGGCCGCGGTGGCGTGCGCGGTATGGCCTTCCTGCCAGAGGAACTCGCTCGTGCGCAGGAACATCCGGGGCCGCATCTCGAAGCGGAGCACGTTGGCCCACTGGTTCAGCAGCAGCGGCAGGTCCCGGTGCGAGCTGATCCACTTGGCCATCATCTCCCCGATAATCGTTTCCGATGTCGGCCGGATGACCAGCGGCTCCTCCAGTTCCTTGCCGCCCGCATGGGTGACCGTGAACAGCTCAGGCGCGAATCCCTCGACGTGCTCTGCCTCGCGCTGCAGATAGCTCTGCGGGATCAGCAGCGGGAAGTATGCGTTCTGGTGCCCGGTGGCCTTGATCCGGCCGTCCAGGTCTGCCTGCAGCAACTCCCAGATCCGGTATCCGTACGGCCTGATCACCATGCTGCCGCGGACCGGCCCCCGGTCGACGAGCTCGGCGCGGAACACCACGTCCTGATACCAGGCCGCGAAGTCCTCGCTCTGCGGGGTAACGCTGCGTTGGTCACGTGCCATGACCGCCAGGTTACCGAGCCTGCGGCGTAGCTCGCGGAGCGCCCGGCACGGCCGCTGGTCCCGGCTGGCAGTCATGGCGCTGATGAAGACGATTACCGTGCAAACCGGAAAAGTGGCCGGCGCGGCCGGCTGCCGGTCTTGCCGTTGCTGGCACGGTATAGACGACGGTTGAGCCATCCCTGACTCGTCTGGGGCTGCATTGCCTCGGCTCGTCGGCGATCCCCGTTGCCGGAGGTGGCCATGGATGCTGGCGTGAACTATCCCTGGTTCAATTACGGCTGGGACTTCGGCCCAGCCCCGCCGGGCTGGCGCAGCGGCAACGAGCCAGCCTGGGTCCCGCAAATCGGTGCGCACTTGGAGCGCCTGGCAGCGATCGGGATCAGCGTGGTCCGCTGGTTCATCCTCGGGGACGGGCTCAGCTATGGCACCGGCGCTCAGGCGCCGAAGCTTGATCGCTGCGCGACGCTCGACAGAGCCGGCTGGAGGTTTGAGCCTCCGGCCCTGGCCGCGGACTTCCAGGAACACTTTGCGGCACTGCTGCGGAGTTTCGCGATGCAGAGCACGGAGCCACGCCCCGTCCGCCTGCTGCCGGTGCTTGCTGACTATAAGTTCTGCGAGCCGGGAGTGTGGCCGGTGAGCGTCCGTGACCCGGCCGACGGGCAGGATGCTCCTGATGCGGAGTGGGTGAAGGGCGGCCGGGCTGACGCCATCACCACCTATCACCAGCAGTTCATCGAGCGGGTGCTCTGGCCGCTGCTCCGGCAGTCGGCCGCATACCGGGACGCCATCTACGCCTGGGACGTAGTCAACGAGCCAGAGTGGATTACCAACGGCTGGCATCCGGACCGCAGGAACGACCACCCGGTCAGCGAGAGCCAGATGCGGGCGTTCCTGGCGGACAGCATGGCTGCCATCCGCCAGGCCGGGTTCAAGGCCACGATCGGTTTCGGCATGATCGAGACCATTCGCCGGGGCCGGTTGTTGGCCGACGTCAACCAGTTTCATCACTACACCGATGGCAGCCGGTCCCTCGAGCGGAGTCCCTTTGGGCCCCGCTGTCCCGCCATCATCGGCGAGTTCGCCACATCGGCGGCCGGGGACACCTGGCCCGAGTTGCGCCAGCAAAGCCAGCGTGTCCTTGACCGCCTGAAGCTGGCGGAAAGCCAGGGTTATGCTCTCGCCCTGGCCTGGTCATTGCGGGCGACGGACCGGCATACTTCCTGGACCCGGCAGGCCGAGAACGACATCGAGTGCTTCACCCTGGGACGCAGTTGCAGCTAACCGCCCGTTGCGCGAGGTACGGGCGGAGCTCGAAGGTGCCGAACCGCGCCGTCGGGTGCCGGGACGCCACCTCGATAGCCTGGTCAAGGTCGGCGCAGTCAAGAACGCTGTACCCGGCTATCTGCTCCCTGGTTTCCGCGAACCGGCCGTCCGCGCGTCCGCGGTCAGGAAACCACGGTCACCAGGTCACCGATGGCCAGGTGGTTGAAGGCGACGTGGGCGGTCGAGATGGGTAGTTCCACGCAGCCCAGGCTTTGCGGGAAGCCGTATGAGGCCCGGACGAAGCCGTGGACGGCGTCGCCGCCGTTGAAGTAGTTGATCCAGTACACCGGGTCGTGGTAGTGGCTGCCGTTGGGGTTAGTCCCGCTCATGTAGTTGAACGTGAACCGGACGTAGATCGGGTAGGTGCCGAGTGCGGTCGCCTGGCCGGGGATGCCGGTGTTGGCAAGCGCGGTGAGCGCGACCCTGCCGTTCTCCCAGAGGGTGAGCGTCTCTGGCAGGTGCTCCGTGACGTACACGTAGGAGTACGGCGCCGGGTCCGCCCTGTTGGCCACGGCCGCGTGCAGCAGCGACTGCCAGGAAGAGGCGGCGAGCTGCGCCACGGTCTCGCTATCGGCGGTGTAGCCGTCGTACGAGTTGTCAGTGGCGGCCAGGAACGCCATCAGCGCGCCCTTGACCAGCACCGTGGCAGAACCGGGCCGCCACTGCGCCCGCAGTGACGCCGGCGTCGACGCCCAGCGCCAGGAGAAGTTCCCCGCCAGCGGGCTGTCCAGGGTCGCTACCTCACCGGCAAAGGTAGTCGGCGAGCGGACACCCGGTGCCGGGGTGAAGTTGAGCGGCAGGTAGTGCAGCTGGGCCAGGATCTGCTGCAGGCGGAGCACCGAGACCGGCGCAACGGTGAAGCGATAGGACCTGGTTGCCGTCACCGGCCCGGCCGAGCCGCCGACGACCGTGACCCGGCGGTCGAACGAAACCCTGACCGCCGTGCCGGGGGCGAAGCCGGACCCGCGCGGCGTGAACACCAGCGTGTCAGCCCCGTGCTCGGTCCACGTCCCCGCGATGGCCGGCGACAGGCGCGGGCGGGTCGTGCCGAGGGCCTTGACCACTGGCTCGTTGAAGTTCATCGTGATCGGCCCGCCGGCCGCGGCACCCGTGCTCCGCGGAGCCGGATCCGACGCCGCGACCGGCGTGCCGCCCTGGGGCGCGACCACCCAGTCGATCGTGGCCGACCGGGCGGACAGGCGCACCCACGGCCATGCTGCCGCCGCTACCTGCAGAGCGCCGCCCGGCTGGTTCCTGGGCACGCTCAGCCGTGCGGTTAGCGCGGCCTGACGCAGCCGTATCACCCGGGTCGGCCCGCTGGCCACCTGGTAGGCGACGACCGTCACGGGATGGTCGAAGCTCAACGTCACCAGGCCCGGCTGCTCGGCCACGGCCACCTGCTGCGATGGCGCCGCCGACGGTGCCCGCAAGGTCGCGGACTCCGACACCCCGGAGCCGAGGAGCCAGCGGAGCCAGGCTGGCGGGGCGGCGCTGACGCGCACGTGAACCACCTGGCCGGCTGGCAGGGCCGCGACCGGCACGAAACCGCCCGGCCGGCGAACCAGCGCAACCAGCCGGCCATTGCTAGTCACCTGAACGCCGGTAACTTGGGTCCCTGCCCCTTTCAGGCTTACCTGGACCAGTGCTCGTCCCGACGACACCGACACTGCGGGACGGCCGAGGAGCGCCAGCAGAAGCAGGCCGATACCCACCGCGCCCACGGCGGCGCCCGCGCCGATGGCGGCGCGAGTCCGCGTGGTCCGGTTCTTCGCCCGATGGCCCGCCGCAGGGCTGTTCTGCTCTTCAGCCGACGGTGCCGTCATCCGGCCGCCTCCCCGAATCCGCTCCGCTGTCGCATTCCGTTCTTATCACGATCGGGGCGGTACTTCGGTTCCGCGGCCTGACGCCGCGTGACGTCGTGTCGGAAAGACTGTGGCAGCCGTGGACGGAGCACAGGACATAACGGCAGGCTGGGTGCAACAAGACCGCTTCGGACGATGGCAGCGGCCAGCCGCACCCGGCAGAGGAGGACACCGATGACGCGACGCCAGCGCATCGACGACCTGACCACGTTTGTCGTGCCGGAGCAGCCAGCGCTGAGCCCCGACGGCAGCCAGGTCGTCTACGTGTTGCGCACCAGCGATGCCGACGCCGACGCTGAGGTGCGGACGCTGTGGCGGGTCGGCGTGCGCGACGGCGAGCCGCAGCAGCTGACGCGGGGCCAGGCGGATGCGGCCCCGGCATGGTCGCCGGATGGCAGCAACATCGCGTTCCTGCGCGCCCAAGACGGGCCTCCGCAGATCTGGCTGCTCCCTGCCGCCGGTGGCGAGCCCGAGAAGCTGACCGCCCTTCCGCTCGGTGCGGGCGCTCCGCTATGGAGCCCGGACGGCTCGAAACTCGCGTTCGCCGCGCCCGTGGACCAGCATGCCGCGGCCGGCGACGACGACCAGGCCCGGGCTCGCCGCGCTGGCGCGCCGATCGAGACGGACCGGCTTGACTACCAGGCCGACGGGGCCGGGCTGCTGCGCACCATCCGCAAGCACCTGCACGTGCTGGAACTCGACACCAGGCAGTGCCGGCCGGTGACCAGCGGCGACTGGCACGCCGGCGATCCAGCGTGGTCGCCTGGCTCGGACAAGCTCGCGTTCGCCGCGGCGACCGCACCGGACGCGGACCTGACCGCGCGGGCGCCGGTGTACGTCCTCGACGTGACAGGCGCCCCAGTTGAACCGGAACTGGCTGGCCTGGCCGACGGCATCGGCGGTCCGGTCGGGTGGACTCCGGACGCGACCGCGCTGCTGGTCGTCGGAACGACCGGCTCCCCGTCCGGTCACAACAGGTTGCTGAGAGTGCCGCTTGACCGCAGTGCTGTCACCGATCTCGCTGCCTGTCTTGACCGGAACGTGATGCCCGGCGGGCCCGGTTACCCCGGCGCGCTGCCGCAGTTCAGCGGGGACAAGCAAACGGTGCTGTTCTGCGTCCGGGATCACGGCTGCACGCACGTTTACTCGGTGCCCGCCGCTGGCGGCACCCCAAGCCCGGTGGTGACCGGGGCGGGGCGCAACGTCCTCGGCGTGTCCGTGTCAGGCACGATGGCGGCAATCGTGCTGGCCACACCGACGTCGTTCGGCGAGGTCGTGGTCGTGGACTTGGCAGCGGGTTCGGAGTCGGTTCGCACCAGCCACGGCGCGAGCCTGGCTGCGGTGGAGCTGTTCGCCAGGCAGGAGCGGGAGTTCACGATCTCCGACGGCACGGTCGTGCAGGGCTGGCTGATCCGGGATCCGGCTCGCGGCGGGCAGCCGCGTCCGCTGCTGCTCGACATTCACGGCGGCCCGCACAATGCCTGGAACGGCGCAGCCGACCCGGTCCACCTCTACCACCAGGAGCTGGCTGCCCGCGGCTGGACGGTGCTGCTGCTGAACCCGCGCGCTAGCGACGGCTACGGCGAGCAGTTCTTCACCGCCGCGCTCGGCAGGTGGGGCGAGGCCGACGCGCGCGACTTCCTCGAGCCGGTCGATCAGCTCGTCGCCGAGGGCGTGGCGGATCCGGCGCGGCTGGCGGTGGCTGGTTACAGCTACGGGGGCTTCATGACCTGCTACCTCACCAGCCGCGACAGCCGGTTCGCGGCCGCGGTGGCGGGCGGGCTGGTGGCCGACCTGGTCAGCATGGCCGGCACGTCGGATGCCGGCCACTTCCTGAGTGAGTACGAGCTGGCCGGCCAGCCCCGGGCCGACCCGCAGCGGTACACGGCCCTCTCTCCGCTGGCGCAGGTCGGCAACGTGCGCACACCTACTCTCCTCATGCACGGAACGGGCGATATGCGCTGCCCGGTTGGTCAGGCTGAGCAGTGCACACCGCGCTGCGCGAGCGGGGCGTGCCGACCCGGCTGGTGCTCTACCCGGACGCCTCGCATCTGTTCATCCTCGACGGCAGGCCTTCACACCGGATCGACTTCAACCGGCGCCTGGTCGAGTGGGTTGAGCAGTACGCGGGTGATCCGGCCGGACCAGGCCGGCCACGAATCGACGCCGCCCGATGGCAGCGCCGGCTCAGCGCGCTGGCGGAACGGCACCGGGTACCCGGCGCTGCGCTGGGCATCCTGCGCCTGCGGCCCGGCGCCGGGGACGAACTGGTCCAGGCAGCCTACGGAGTGCTCAACTCCGGCACCGGGGTCCCGGCGACAACGGACTCGCTATTCCAGATCGGATCCATCTCCAAGGTCTGGACAGCGACGGTCATCATGCAACTGCTCGACGCGGGCTTGCTCGACCTCGACGCGCCGGTCGCGGACGCGCTACCCGAGCTGCGGCTAGCCGACCCCGACGTCACCAAGCAGGTAACGATGCGCCACCTGCTGACCCACACCAGCGGCATCGACGGCGACGTGTTCACCGACACCGGCCGCGGCGACGATTGCGTGGAGAAGTACGTCGCGCTGCTGGCCGACGTAGCGCAGAACCATCCGCTGGGCGCGACCTGGTCGTACTGCAACTCCGGTTTCGTGCTGGCTGGCCGGGTTATCGAGAAGCTGACGGGCGAGATCTGGGACCGCGCGATGAAGGACCGGCTGTTCACCCCGCTCGGCCTGAGCCGGACTGTCACGCTGCCCGAGGAGGCGCTGCTGCACCGGACCGCGGTCGGGCACGTGAGCGAAGGCGACAGCGAACCGACTCGGGCACCGGTCTGGACGCTGCCGCGCGCACTCGGCCCGGCTGGGCTGATCAACGCCACCGTCGCCGACGTACTCGGCTTCGCCCGGCTGCACCTGACCGGCGGGCTCGCCGCTGACGGCACCCGGCTGCTCAGCCAGGCCAGCGCGGCCGCGATGACCGAGTTCCAGGCAGACCTGCCCGACAAGCACACCCTCGGCGACTCGTGCGGCCTCGGCTGGATCAGGTTCGGCTGGGGCGGCCGCCGGCTCATCGGCCACGACGGGAACACGATCGGCCAGTCCGCGTTCCTGCGGCTGCTACCGGACGAGGGCCTTGCGGTCACCCTGCTCACCAACGGCGGCAGCGCCCGTGACCTGTACGAAGACCTGTACCGGGAAATCTTCGCCGAGCTCGCGGACGTCGGGATGCCGCGCCCGCTGGCCCCGCCCGCCGAGCCTGCGCAGGTGGACGTCCAGCCCTACCTCGGCCGCTACGAGCGGGCCAGCATGCGGGTCGACGTGCTCGCCGGGGACGATGGCCCGGTACTGCGGACGACCGTCACCGGGCCGCTCGCCGCCGTCGCACCCAATCCGGTCACCGAGTACGCCATGGTCGCGGTCCACCGGGACCTGTTCGTCGTGCGGGAGCCGTCAGCGCGGAACTGGACTCCGGTCATGTTCTACGACCTGCCGGCCGGCCAGAAGTACTTGCACTTCGGCGTCCGGGCGACGCCCAAAGTGAGCTGAAGCCGAGGACCGGATCCTGCCGTTCCAGTGCAGATCAGCGTCCCCTTGCACCGGCAACGACGTCCTGCCCAACGCATGCTGGCGGCTGCCGGCTACGCAGATCAGGCAATCGGCTGGCGTGGCGACGAACACTGTCGCAAAAGGCCGCGTTCCCGGTTCCATCTTCGTTATCCGGCTGGTGGCAGATCCGGGCGCCCGCGCGCCGCTCGCATGGAATGCTGAACCTGTCCAGACGGAGCTCAGTCAGGACGACGAGGCAGGATTCGCTCGGGTCCGGGATCAGCTGCTCGACGGGTTCGAGTGCTGGCTGACAACACCGCCGGCCGAGTTCGTGCTGGCGGCTACCGGCGCCCACCACCCGGTCAAGCCGGTCGCCAAGGCGGCTCGCAAGGCTGCCTCGCCGGTGACGGAGGGGTGCGGAGCTCGGGCGGCCCGTGATGGCAAGCCGCGCTACCGGCGGCGAACGGGATCACCGAGCAGCGGCCCTGCTGCCAGCAGATCGGTGATCAGCGGGTCAGCCACCGCCTCCTCGTAGACCGCGCACCCTGTGGCGACCATAACCTCGCCGAGTCTGGCGTCCCAGGGCGTGGGCTGGGCGGGGCCACTCAGCGGGACGTGCCCGGCGTCGGCCCGGATCCCGGCAAGGTAATCGGCCGCCGTCATCCTCCATGGAAGAGCACGATGACGGCGCATGACACTGCTGGCGATGGCCACGCCCGGCCAGTCGAAGTCGCCGTGGTAGCTCAGCTCGCCGCCCCCCTCAGCAATCACGTCAGCGAGCCGGTGGAACGCGACCGAAGGGCGGCCCTCGGTGCAGAGCAGGGGCGAGGAGGACGCGCCCAGCTCCGCGGCGGCACGGCGCAGGACCGCCGGGTTCTCGCACACGCGCACGCACGCGCCGGGAATCGCCAGTGGCGTGGTCATGAGCTGGTGCAAGGTCGCGTAGAACGGCACTCCCAGCCGGGCGGCGCCGGTCAGCCATTCGCCCAGTCCAGTGCCCTGTGCCGGAAGGTTGAGGACGAGCACCCGGCTGGCGAGGTCGTCGACGACCACGCCGATTGACTCCCAGACCTCTCGACGCTGCTGCGCAGTCTCGGGCCGGGCCAGGCCGGCCCTGATTCCGAGCGCACGCAGCACCAGCGTGGATGTAACTGTGGCGGGATTGAGCGCCTTCGTGTCTCCGGTGACCTCGGCCGCGAGAGCCGGCAGCAGAATGGGCGTCCCGCCGCGCGCGGCAAGATACTCGAGCACGTGGACTGCTTGTGCCACGCGTACCTGCTCACCGTGATTGACAAGCCTGGTCAGGGTGCCATCGGCCGTGATTTCTGCCAGCCAGCTCCGGTACCAGCTGCATGAATCGTGGAGGTGACTCGCCTGCACGGCGCCAATGGCGGCGTGACGCCCGCCATCGAGCGCTGCGCGCTCGGCGGGCCGGTTTCGGAGCGGGCCGCCCAGCGCGGCAAGCAGTTCAGCCAGGCCGCGCCTGGTCACCTCGCGAACCGCGCCGTCCAGGTCGGCCAGTCGGGCGCTGACGCGAGCGGCACCCGCGTCGCGGTACTGGCCGGTGACGCCGATGATCGCCTTGCGCTCGCCGTCGGTCGGGTTGAGGACGCTGATCGTGCCAGCCAGCTCTCCCCCGGTGCGCTCCAGCGACCGGCGCGCAGCAGCGAGCAGCCGCTGGTACTCAGCCCCGGCGAAGGGGCCGAGTGACGGTGACGCGCTGTTCACGGGTCGTCTTCCTCCTCCGAGTCGTCGTCCCCGGCGTCCGCGGCGGCGGCGTCCGCGGCGGCGGCGTCCGCGTAGTAGAGCGTCCCGCCGCCGCCCAGCGGCGCATGCCGGGTCGGCCGGAAGCCGAGCAGTTCCGTAGCCAGCGCCTCGTCGTCCGGGTAGCCGGCTGAGGCGTCCAGGAGCTGCGCGCCGTCCCACAGCAGCAAGAGCGCGGAGACTGTGCGGGTGGCCTTGTCGTGGTACATGTCGTAGTGCGCGATCATCGGTACCGTGGCGGTGGTCACCCACAGGTCGTGGCCGGTCATGAACAGATCGAGATCGAACTTCACCGCCAGTCCGAACAGGTCGGGTTTGTAGCGCTCGTCGATGCCTACGAACGCCTCGTCGAGCGCGACAAGCCGCGGGCAGTGGTCCTTGGCCGAGGAGTACAGCGCGTTGGCCGCCGCGAACAGCGGCAGGTGGATCGCGGCGGATTTCTCGCCGCCGGACATTGCCGAGTGCTTGGCCCGGGTCAGCCGCGCCTCCGGCTCGCCGGGCTGGGTTAGCAGCAGCTCGAACGCGTGCCAGGACCGGTAGTCGAGCGCGCTGGCCAGGGCCTCGCGATAGGTGGCGCGCGGGTGGCTGGACCGGTACTCGCGGATCATCTCACGGAGCAGGCCCCGCAGCTCGGCGAGCCGCTCCGGACCGGGGGCGTCCCGCTCGAGCAGCCTGGAGGCGGCACGCTGCAGATCGGTGATCGCATCCGACTGCGCCCAGCGGATGCCGACAGCGATCCCCGACGACATGGGCTTGGAACGCGTGTCGGCATTCATGTCGCGGGTGAGGTCGCGGGCCGCGAGGACGCGGCCGTGAACCTGCTGTGCGAGTGCGGCCAGCAGCTCGTCCTCCAGGACCTTCCGCTCCCGCTCCTCCAGCAGGACACCCTGGTCAGCGGCGCGCTCGGCGATCCGCGCCGCGAATGCGGCAGCCGGCTTGCGGCCCTCGTCGTCGATCACGTGCACGACGACCACGCGGCCCGGCTCCCAGTCCACCCGGTACTCCTCGTCGCACGCCGCCAGGGCATCGGTGAACTCCTTGAGCGCGCCCGACATCTGGTCCGCGGTGTTCTTCAGCGTGCCCTCGTTGACCTGCCGGCCGCCGCGGGTCGCGCTCGCGAACGCGCCGAGGACGTCCGTCACGCCAGCCGGCAGCACGGACCATACACCGTCCGCCGGCTGGTTCTCTGCGGCCAGCTGGCCGGCAAGCTCGTCGCTGACAGGCACCGGGTCGGGCCAGCGGGCCGGCTCGGGCCACGCCGCGCTAGTGTCGACACCCAGGGTCGGGCGCAGGTCGGGGCCTGCGTAGTCGCCGAACTCCGCCGCCTGCTCGTACAGCTGCAACACGGCGTCCCGGAATGCCTCGCGCGCCGCGGCCAGGCGCTCCTGCGCCCCGGTCGCCTTGTCGTGCTCGGCGGTCGCGCGCGCGTCGAGCTGCTGATACGCCCGGGTGGCCGCGCTTATCTGCCCCTCGGTCTGGCTGACCTGCTCCAGCACCTGGCGGACCGACGCCTGCAACGTCTCCTCCAGCGCGCGGAACTCCTCCTCCAGGGCCTGCTGCAGCCGCTCCCGTTCGGCGACCAGGTCCTGCGCCTGCGCGCACTCCTGGCTGCGCAGGTCGACCACCGTCACCTGCGCGGCGAGATCTTCCTCGGCCTGCGCCAGCCGTAGCCGCTCGCCATGCAGCGAGGTCGCCACGTTCTCGAACTCCGCCGCCGCTCGGGCGATGGCGTCCACTTCCTCGGCGGCCGTGGGCATCCGGCGCTCGGCTGCGGCCTGCCGCAGCTGCCTGGTCCTCGCGTCCACTTCGGCGATCGCCGCGTCCGCTGCCTTCCGCGCTGTCGCGGTGTCCTGCCGGGCACGGGCGAGCAGCACCGCGTGCCGGCCCGCGGCATCCGCTGCCCGGGCGACCGGCCGGGCGTCGGGCAGTTCCTGCCGCGCGCGCTGCAGGTCTGCCAGCAGTCCGGCGGCACGGTCTCGCTCGGCGGCCAGGCGCTGCTGGGCGGCCACGGTCTGCGCGATGCTCTCGTCGCAGGCGGCTAGCCGGGCCTGCCGGCGGCTAGCCCGGTGTGTCGCGCCGATGTACTCCGGGGCGGCTTTGGGATGTGCGCCGACGTGCACGCCGTAGCTGAACTGCGACTTGGTGCTGACCACCGGCACCGTTGCGGCAGCCAGCCCGGGCCGGTCGTCCGGGCCGGCACCGCCCGGGCCGGCACCGCCCAGGCCGGCACCGCCCGGGCCGGCGAGCTCGTCGGCGAGGGCGACGCACCGCAGCAAGTCGGCGACGATCTTCGGGTCGACAAGGGCCGAGTCCTCGGGCACCAGCACGTCAGCCAGTGTCCGGCCGGCCGCCGGGGCTCCGGCGACCAGATAGCCGTCCGCTTCGGCCGCCGCAAGCGCGGCGCCGGTCAGCGCGGGTTCAGGATGCACCCATGCGGTCAGCAGGCCCGCCCCGTACAGTGCACCCTCGATCGCGGCCGCCTGCGAGTCGCCGACGGTATCGGCGAAGCGGACAACTTGCCACAGCGGAGCCCCTGGACGGCCGTCCCGCCTGGCCGGGCGCAGGTCGCTGGCCGGCGGGGCGTCGTCCTGCTCCGCGGCGATCAAAGCCCGCTCAGCCTGCAGGCCGGCGAGCCGCTCGCCGCCCTCGCCTAGCTGCGCCTGGAAGTTCGCCCGAGCGGCGGCTGCAGCCTCCCGGCGCGGCGCGACCCCGACCTCGAAGACCTCTGCGAGGCCGGCGGCACCAGGCTCGCCGGCGTCAGCCAGGACCCGGGCCAGCGCCTGCGCCTCGGCGGCAGTGACTACGAGACGGTCGGGCTGCTCGCCTCCGGACGGACCGGACCAGTGGCCGGCCCACGCTGCCAGCTCGGTGGCTGCGGTCAGGCGGGCCTGCGCCAGGCGCTCGTCGGCAACCGCGCACGCCTGCTCCTGCTCTTGCTCGGCGGCGTTCTTCTGACCTAGTTCCTGCTCGGCGTAGGCGCGCCTCATTCTTGCGTCGCGGATCGCCTCGAGCAGCCTGCGGATCTGACTTACGTCGTCACGGCGGGCGGCGACTCGGGCCCGGGCCGTGGCCAGGATGTCGTCGCCGGCGTCGACGGGCCCGAAGCCGTCGCCGGCGATACCGGACCGCAACGCGGCGTCGGACAGCCGCGCGGCCAGCCGTGTCGCGGCCTCCCGCGCAGTCGACGCCCGGTCGCTGAGCTTGCCTGCCACCTGTTCGGCCTCGCGCAGCTGACGGCGGTCCCGGTCGAGCCTCGCCCGGTGGTCACCGACCTCTCGCGCTCCGGTCATAACCTCGCGGCGCTTGTCCTCGATACGGCCCTGCGCCTTGTACTCCTCCGAGTTCTTCAGCCCGGCCAGGCGGCCCCGCAGGTGCTCGCCTTCGTCGCGCCGCTGGTTGCGCTGTGCCAGGGCCTCCTGCTCGGCCGCCAGGGCATGCCGGTATGCCGCCGCGGCCGCGGCGATCCGCTCCGCGTGCCCGGCCGCCGCGTCCGCCCGGGCCCGGACCCGGTCGAGCTGGAACCGGACGTGCGCGCGCAGGTACGCCTCGTAGTGGACCAGGAAGTCCCGCACGGCCGAGCTGGCCGCGGTCAGGTCGTCGAACAGCCGCTGCACCGCTGCCAGGTTCTCGAAGTCGCGCGCGGCCTGCAGGATCAGGTCCTCATCGACCGGGCTCAGGCCCGAGCTCAGCGTGTCCGACACCTTGGCCGGGTCCAGGTCCTTAGCCAGCAGCGGGCGGCGCAGCGCCAGCAGCAGGTCGAGGAGCTGCGCGTACCGCTCCCGGCCGAGGCCGAACAGCCGGGCGTCGACGAGGTCCCGGTATTCCGTCGCGGTCCGGCGCCATGCGCCCGGTTCCAGAAGGGCGCGCAGCTGCCGCTCGGTCAGCGGCCGGGAATCGGCCGACAGCAGGCCGAAGTCTACGCCGAGGCGCCTGCCGGTGACGTAGAACGACGGGCGCACCCCGTCGGTGCTGCGGTGCGCGCGCATCCCGACGATGAGCGTCACCGTCTCTGGTCGCACTGCGCCCTGGCTGTCCCTGGCGTCGGCGCTGTCAGCGGCGCCGCGGGCGGACCGGGCGAACTCCATCCACACGTAGCCGTACTCGGACTCCTGCCCCCGGTACAGCAGGTTCGACTTCATCGTGCGGTTCTCGCCGCTGAACGGGTCCAGCCGCCGGGAGTCGGCCACGCCGTCCAGCACGAACGGGAACAGCACCTCCAGGGCCTTGGTCTTGCCTGACCCGTTGTGGCCGCGCAGCGCCAGCCGACCGTCGGCGAACACCCACTCCTCGTCGACGTAGTCCCAGATGTTGATCACCCCGGCCCGGGTGGGCCGGAACCTGTCACTCATCGGGCTCTCCTGCGTCGAAGGTCAGCGCCTGCTGGCCAACGGCAGAGCGGACCGGCAATGCCAGCGTGATGTTCCGGTACCTCGCGGCCGCCGGGAGCACGAGGACGCCGCCCGGCACCCGGCGCACGAGGCGCAGGTCCGCCAGGAGAGTCGCCGCGGCCGCCAGCAGCCCGCGCGGGTCGTGCTGCCACGCGACGGTGAACGAGGCCGGGCCGAGCTCGGCGTACAGGTCGTCGATCATTCCACGCAGGCTCTCGTCAGCCACGAACGGGAGCAGCAGGCCGGGCGCCGGGCGCGGCGACTCGTCGCCCGCGTCGGCGGGCGGCACCGACCAGGCAAGCTCCTGCACGACGCCGGCCGCTGGCAGCGCCGAGTCGATCCGCGCCAGCAGGTCGCGCTGGTCGTCGGCATCCGAGGGAGCCGGGAATTCGGGCAGCGTCACGTCCGGATCCTCGATCAGGTCAGCGACCTTGGCCAGCAGCAGCCCGGCCGCACGGTTGACCGCGCCGCCGCGGCCGGGGAACGGCCGGTCGGTGAACCGGCCGCCGGCGTCGGCCAGCATGATCCCCTCGGCGCGGCGTTCCACGGCGAGGCCGGTAAGCCGCGTCAGGCTCTCGGCGATGCCCGGTGGCCGGAGCGCGTCGGCAACCTCGGGGGCCGCCTGAGCGTAGTACACCACCGGATACTCCAGCAGCGCGCGGGCGGCGCGCTGGGCCGCGGCCTCGCGCTGCGCCCCCCGCTTATTGCTGACAAACGTGCTGTCCAGCAGGCCCGCCGCGGTGGTCAGGTGCTGTATCGGGCGAGCCGGCCTGAACAAGGCCGCGCAGATGTCGTGGTCGATGTCGTACAAGGCGTCGCCGCGCTCGGTGTCGCTGGCCCAGGCTTCCGCCGAGCCGTCGGAGAGCCGCAGGGCGCCCCGATCCGCCAGCCAGTCGAGCACGTCGACGACCGCGGCCTTGTGCGCGCCGACCGTCGGATCGAAACCCAGGCCGTCAATCACATTGGCCGCGGGCGTGAAGGCGCGCACCAGGTCGGCCAGGCTGATCTCCACCCTCGATCGCTGAAACGACGCGAGGACCAGGCACAGGTAGGCGAGCCGGCGGCGGTCGAATGGCCTGCCGTACCGGGAGGAGAGAGCAGCCGACTGGGTCGGGTCCAGCGCGTCGAGGCGGCGGATGAGGCGCACCTGGCGGGTGGTGGCGATCAGCGTGTAGCCGAGCAGGTCCCGCAGGTCAGCCGCCATCTGGTCGGCCCAGCGCAGTACCTGCTCGAGAATTCCAGGACGCGGGCGGGTCGCGGTGATGACGTCGTGGGTCAGTACCAGCCGGACCGCGTACTGGTATGAGCCTAGGTCGCTGACCTGCACTCCGACGGCAACGGACGGCACGGGCACAGCGTCACCGCCTGCCCGCGGGCTCGAGTTGCAGTTCGAAGCCTGGAAGGTGCAGGACGCCGTTCTTCGTCCGGACGGCGCTGCCAGTCCCGTTCGGCACCAGGCGCATGGTAACGACGTCGTTTCCGCCGGCAGCGGACCTTATCCGCCCGGCGACCACCGTGCGGGCCTCGGTAGCCAGCGTGAGCAAGCGGAGCAGCACCCTGGTCTCCGCGTCGTCGAGGACTCGCCCGTCCGCCCCCGACTGCAGGAGACGCATAGCGGCGTCACGCTCGGCCTGTCGTTCCCCTGCCTGGCGGCGACGGAGGTCTGCTCGGACGGAAGGGTAGGCGCGGAGGGGCTGCGGCACGCCCGGGGTTGGCGCCTTGCCCCGGCGGAACAGCGTGACCGAGATATCTACGCCCGGCGCCTCGTGCCAGGTAACGCGGCTGGAAATCTGCTCCGCGTCGTCGTGCGCGCCGCCGAGATGGCGCGCGGACCGGATGTTGAACGCGGCCGACGCGAGCGCGTAGGCAGCACCCTCGTCGGGCGTGTTGAACAGCCACTCGGCAAGATGACGAAGCTGTGAGGACCGGTTCACGCCGCCCCGCTGCGCCTCGGTGACCTGGCGGAGCAGCGCGATGACGCCGGAGACAGCCGCGCGGGTCGCAGTCCGCAGGCCCTCGGCGCGCGACTCCGCGACCCCGTCCGGGCCATCGCCCTGGTCGGCGGCGAACCACTCGCGCAGCGCCGTCCACCGGCGCCGCCAGTCGGCCATCAGTTCCCCACGGCTGAGGAACGGACGGTCGTCCGCCTCAGCGGCCAGCCGCAGCATCGCCTCCGGTCCGCCGTCACCAGCAGCTGCCTCGGCCTGCACGACAGCCGCGGCAAGGCGCGGCAGGTAGCGGTCAAGCTCGGCCATGAAATCGGTCATGTGGGTGAGGAGTGCGTTTTTGTACTCGAGGAACGCGCCCGGTGAGATGTCGGTCGACCGCATGATCTCCGCCAGCGTCAGGTGGAACTGGGCAGCCCGGCGCGACATGTCGTCGAGCACCGTGTCCAGCCGGGACAGCCTGCGGTAGACCTGCTCTCCGTCGTGCGCGGCGGCGGCCGTGGCGAGCTCCTTCAGGTCTTCGAGGATGTCGGAGAACACCAGCCGGGACAGGTTCGCGTCCCGGATCCGCGCGCCGAGCACGTCCTCGACCGCGCTGAAGGCCCGGTAGCCGAGCTCGCTGAACTGGTAGACCGACTGCCGGTTCCGGTACCGGGCCAGGCTGCCCGCCCGGGAGGCGTCCTCGAGCCGGTGCACCATGCCGTCGCCGGCCAGGGCGTCAAGCTTCTCCCGCAGGCTGCCGTCCAGCCGCGGCGCCTCGTCGTGGGCTGCTGCCAGCTCCGCGAGGGCTGCCGCGACGTCGTCGGGGTGTGCCTGGACCTGGTGGACGGCCCGCAGTTGGTTCAGCGCGCGGAGCACCCACAGGTAGGCCACGTGGTCGTCCCGCCGGGTGAAGTTGAACAGCCGGAACCTGTCGCTGACAGCCAGCGCGTCCAGATCCAGCGAGTTGCGGTCGGCGGCGGGTTCGCCGTCGTCGCGCAGGTCCACCATTGCGCCAATCCCGTATCCCGAGTTCGATCTGCAAGCGCCCGCTCGCGATGGGGCTAATGCTATGGCGGGCGCGCAGTTTCTGCGGTGTCCTGACCATGAGAGATCGCCGGCGGCAAGGGGACGCCAGAATCCTGCTGCGCTGGCTCCCCGGTTGGCTCCCCGGGACCAGGCACCAGGCGGGCCCGCTGACCCTGGCGAAGCTTGAGAAACTGCCTCATAGCCTCAGCCTGATCTTGCGACCAGATCATGCCAAGACTGGCGACCAAACTGCGGCATAGGTAACGACGAAATTATGCTCAGTCTAGCGGCTAACTTATACTGCGGGCATGGCCCAGGTTCCGCAGTCGCCGATCGGCCGCGTCCTGCCGCGTCATGCCGCGGCTGCCGTCGAAACGGCACTCACTGACACGCGCGTCGTGCTCATCAACGGCGCCCGGCAATGTGGCAAGAGCACCCTCGCCGCGCAGATTGCCAACAGCCACGGGCCCGCCGAGTGGCGGAGCCTGGATCGGACAGAGACCCGTCAAGCGGCAGAGTTCGACCCGACCGAATTCGTCCGGTCGGAGGGTCTGATGGTACTCGACGAGGTCCAGCGTGTCCCCGAACTCTTCCTCGCTATCAAGGAGGCCGTCGATGCGGATCCGCGTCCCGGGCGGTTCCTGCTGACAGGATCCGCGCGCGTTCTGTCTCTGCGCGGCTTGCCCGATACGCTTCCTGGTCGCATGGAGACGATCGAACTCTGGCCCCTGTCCCAGGGGGAGATCGAAGAGCAGCCAGACGGCTTCGTGGACGCGGTGTTCGAGCAGGGCACGGGGTTGTCGCACACCTCAGCGGAGACGCGCTCGGGTTACATCGAACGGGTAGTGCGCGGCGGCTTCCCTGAGGCAGTCGCGCGCGCCGCTACGCGGCGCGAGAGCTTCCTCGACTCTTATGTCGCCGACATTGTCAACCGCGACGTGATCCAGTTGTCGCAGATAGAGCGAGGGCCGGAAATGCGAGCGCTCATCCGCTTGCTCGCCGCCAGGTCCGGGCAACTCGTCGTCCCTGCCGCGCTGGCTAATGCGCTGAGCCTGAACCATGCGACCATCAAGCACTACCTGGGCCTGCTGGAAGAGGTCTTCCTCATCAAGCGCGTTCCGGCGTGGTCGCGCAACCTGACCGCGCGGGCAGTCGGGACGATGAAGGTTGCCATGGTGGATTCCGGCATCGCGGCTAATCTGCTCGACCTGGATGCCCGGCGCCTGCGCCAACTGGAGCCAGAGCCCGGGGGCCCGCTCGGCACGCTGCTGGAGGGCTTCGTCGCGATGGAAGTCGCGCGCCAGCTCACCTGGTCGCGACAGCGCGCCGAGTTGTATCACTACCGCACCAAAGACAAGGTGCAGGTTGACCTACTCCTGGAGGATCGTCGGGGCCGCGTGGTCGCTCTTGAAGTCAAGGCCGCCTCAACCGTCCGCGGCGACGACTTCCGCGGACTCCGCCATCTCGCTGACCGGCTCGGCGACGATCTCATCGTCGGCATCGTCCTATACACAGGCCAGCAGACCCTGCCGTTCGGCCCGAAGTTCCGCGCAATGCCCATCAGCGCGCTATGGGAGATCGCTGCCCCAGCTAGCTGCACGGATTGACGGATCCGCCGCCAGTCCGGGCCAAGCCCAGCCAGGTCGAAAGTGCGGACCTCGGCCGGAAGTGGATTGCGCAGTTCCGAACGGCATGCGCCCTGAGAAGGTCGAAGCCACGATCAAGCGTGCGCGGCACCACATGGCACACGGTGCTACAATGAGGGGCGTGTTGCGTCCTGGAAGCTGGTCCAGGCCCGCGGGTGGAAGTCCCGTCCGGGTAGACACCGGAGTGCCCGGTAGCAGGCCCCGGTTCGTCGTTGAGAGGCGGCGGGCTGAGCGGGGCGTCGAGAGCCTCTTTGGAGGGAG
>DAHVAR010000201.1 GCA_027314515.1 Actinomycetota bacterium | reverse complement strand
GGCGGCGCAGGTTCTCTACGTCGGCCAGGAGATCGTCGCCGTCCGATTCAGCGATCACCCGGCCGAGAAGCTCGCCGAGTAGCCGGACATCCCGCCGCATCGCAGCTGGTACCCGCCGCGAAGCCGCGTTCCGGCTCTCGGAGTTGGTGGCCACCGCGCCAGCGTAGCCGGTGGGGGCCTGCCGCCCGCGGCAGCGGCCAGGGGCCGGGCCGCGGGGCTCCGATGCGCACCGGGAGTCACCGGTGACGGAGTTGACAGCAGATGTCGTGCAGTGCAGTAGCCCGGTCAGTCAGCCGGGCGGGCGCGGGAGCAACCGCAGGCTCGCCCGGCCCGCGGAGCGGGGTGCCGGCACGAACCCGGTGGCGCTCTGGTCGCGGCCGTGCGGCTCCTACGGCGGGGCGGCAAGCGCGCCGAGTGCCTCGCGCAGGTTCCCGCGGCACTTGTCCAGCAGGGCGCTCGCGTCGGCTGGCGTCATGCCGTGCGCCGCGACGATACTGGCCACCTTGGGGTGCCAGGCGGAGGCCTCCAGCGCGGCGCGAGCCTGCCGCGCTGAGGTGCCGCTAATGGTGGTGACGATGCGGACCGCACGCTCCCTGAGCTTGGAGTTCGTGGCGCGCATGTCGACCATCAGCCCGCCGAATGTCTTCCCGAGGCCGACCATCACGGCCGTGGAGATCGTGTTGAGCACGATCTTCTGGGCGGTGCCGGCATTCAGCCGGGTGGAGCCCGCGATGACCTCTGCGCCGACAGGGACCTCGATCGACAGCTCCGCTAGCTGGCCGAGCGGAGTGCCCTCGTTGCAGGCAAGCCCGGCGGTCAGGGCGCCCAGCTGGCGGGCGCGGCCGATCGCGCCGAGCACGAACGGGGTCCGGCCGCTCGCGGAGATACCGATTACCGCGTCGGCGGCGCCCACGGCATGACAGTCGATCGCCGCGGCGCCGGCCGCCGCGTCGTCCTCGGCATTCTCGGCCGCGCTGGCGAACGCGGCACTGCCCCCGGCCAGGATCGCCGTGATCGTCCCGTCCGACACCCCGAAGGTTGGCCCGGCCTCCGCGGCATCGAGCATGCCGATCCGGCCCGCGGTGCCTGCACCGACATAGATCAGGCGGCCGCCATGCCTGAGCCGGGCCGTGACCGCCTCGACCACCGGGACGATCGCGTCAGCCACCGAGGCGACGGAGTCACCCACCCGCCGTGCCTCGCCGACGATCAGGCTGGTCAGCTCCGCCACCGGCATCCGGTCCAGGTCGCTGAACTCGGCGCGGGCCTGCTCGGTCGGGAGCATCCGCAGAAGATCCGCGTCAGGCTTGGTCGTCACATCGGGCCTCCGAGCCGCTCAGCCCGGCACGTGAGGCCCGAGGCGTCTGTGCGCCGCTTCCCGGTGGAGGCTCCGCCAAGCCTGGTGCCTTCCCGGCGCGCCGACCAGGGAGCCAGTTTCCCTGCACTGGCACTATAGTACCGATGATAGATAACGACTGTGATTTAAGCACAGGCACCGTCCTGGCTGACCACGCCGGGCGGGGCAAGTCTGCGGGCCTAACAGGCTTACCGCTGGTGACCTGGCCTGTAAGGTGGCAGGCGGTGCACCAGCCTGCGCGGCTGCCGGTCTGATCGGTGAATGGAGGGCGGGTGGCGATGGTAACTGGTCGCGCCAGGGCCCAGCAGCAAGAGATGTCGGCGTCGCCAGCCGCCACCATCCAGTTTCCGGGGCATGACGGCGCGCCGGACATCGTGGTCAGGATCCGCGCGCTGCTGCCCAGCCTGGCACCGGCGGAACAGCGAGTGGCACGGATAGCCATCGACAATCCCGGTGCGACCGCACGCTGGACGATCTCGGAGTTCGCCGACCGTGCGGAGACCTCGGGAACGACCATCATCAGGTTCTGCCGGGCCATCGGCCTCGACGGCTACCCGGCGCTGCGGATCGCCCTCGCGGCCGCGGCAGGCCACGACGCCGCGGGCACCTGGCGGTCTGTGTCCGGTGACATCGGCCCGGACGACAGTCTCGGCGACGTGGTGCAGAAGATCGGCCACGCCGACGCCCGCGCGGTCGAGGAGACAATCGCGCAACTCGACCTCGGGATGCTCGACACAGTTGCCGATGCCCTGATCGCGGCACGGCGGATCGATGTCTATGGCATCGGCGCCAGCGGCCTCGTCGCCCTGGACCTGCAGCAGAAACTGCACAGGCTCGGGAAGATCATCTACGCCTGGACCGAGGCGCAGATGGCGCTCACGTCCGCCGCCGTGCTCGGACCGAGTGACGTGGTGATCGGTATCTCGTACACGGGAGCTAACGTGGACACCATCGATCCGACTCGGCTCGGCAAAGCCAATGGCGCCATCGCGGTGGCTCTCACGAACCACCCCAGGTCCCCGCTCGCCACCCTGGCCGACTATGTGTTCATGACGGCGGCCAGGGAGACCACTTTCCGCAGCGGCGCCATGGCGAGCCGAATCGCGCAGCTCACCGTGGTGGACTGCCTGTTCGCCGTGGTCGCCCAGCGGAATTTCCAGCCAGCACTCGATGCGCTGGGCAGGACCCACGCGGCCATTGGCCGCCGCCGCGACGCGACGGCCTAGCAGCAAGCCAGCAGGGCCGCGCCCACCTCTGGCGGCGCGAGTGGCGCGCGCCCCCCGGTCCGGCGGCAGAACTCCTCCCGCAGCCAGGGCATCGAGAAGACGCCGCCGGCTTTGGAGACCGGGAGATCGCTGTCACAGATCCCGCCGTCCCGCAGCCGACGCTGCAGGGCCTGAGCCAGGCCAGCCAGCGCCACGGCGGCCGCGACGACGATCTCTCCAGCGACAAGGTCGCGGTGCGCGCCGGAACCGCAGCGCGCGACCACCGGGGCCAGCGAGGCCAGGATGGCGCGGTCACGCGGATCGCGATGAACCCGCGTGACCAGGTCGTCGAGCGTGCACCCGGCTGCTTCCGGGATGGCCTGCGTGAGCGTCGTGGGCGGCCCGGAACCTTCCGCGGCGGCCAAGGCCGCCCGCAGCCCTCGCTTGCCGATCCAGTAGCCGCCGCCCTGGTCGCCAATGAGGTAGCCGTGCCCGCCGACGCGGAGCAGGCGCTTGCCGGACCCGCCGACAGCGACTGATCCGGTCCCGGCGATCACCACGATGCCGGGAGCGCCGAGAAAGGCGCCCAGCCAGGCCACGGTCGCGTCGGGCGCCACCCGCACG
This sequence comes from Actinomycetota bacterium, assembly GCA_027314515.1. Lineage (GTDB taxonomy): Bacteria > Actinomycetota > Actinomycetes > Streptosporangiales > Streptosporangiaceae > JAJYUU01. Next base: position 535 of record DAHVAR010000201.1, on the reverse strand, counting down.
CGGGCGCCGCTGGCGATGCTCAGCTCCCTGGCGAGCGACTGCGTCGCGCCCGGCTGGCGAGCTATCCCGGGCACGCCGACGCCGGCGGTCGGGGCACCGGCCTAGCCGGAGTTTCCCGGATAAGTTGATCTTGAACGGTTGAGCTGCCGCGTGTGAGGTGGCTGGCCTGGGCAAATGGCGTGTCGGTGCTGGCTCCTGACACCGTCTTAGTGTATTACCCATATATGACGTCGATTGTGGGGAAGAAGCGCGGCAGCGCGACGTACTACTACCTGGTCGAGTCCGCCAGGGTCGGCGGCAAGCCGAGGATCACGTCGCAGGAATACCTGGGCACCGCGGAGGAACTGGCCGCGGCGATGCGCGGCGGCGGGCTGGGCCTGCCGGGCCGGGTCCGGCACAAGGACTTCGGCGCGGCCGCCGCCGCGTGGGGGCTGCTGGACGACCTCGGCGTGGCCGGCATCATCGACGAGGTGACCGGGTCGCGGCGGGCTGACGCGGCCGCCAGCACCGGCACCTACCTGGTGCTGGCGGCGCT
>DAHVAR010000196.1 GCA_027314515.1 Actinomycetota bacterium | reverse complement strand
TCTCCGCGGCGGCGCATGAGGGCGGCGAGCAGCAGCGGGTGCTCGATGGAGCGGCCGCCGCGCTCTCCGCGGCGGCGCATGAGGGCGGCGAGCAGCAGCGGGTGCTCGATGATCGGCTCGTCTTCCTCCTCGCGGCGGCGCATGAGGGCGGCGAGCAGCAGCGGGTGCTCGATGATCGGCTGGTCTTCCTCCTCGCGGCGGCGCACGAGGGCGGCGAGCAGGAGCGGGTGCTCGATGCCGGGTCCTTCTTCGTCGTCGCGGCCCATGAGCGTACTAAGGAGCTCTTCTTCGGCGACCTCGGTCATGTATCCTCCTGCAGCGCGTGTCCGGAAAGTGCGGGTTCGCTGCGGGCCAGCGGTTTGCTGCCCGCAGCGAGTCTTCTCGACCACCAACATCTGCCCGTGCCGGCACGCGCTGACATCACCCGGTCCGGGTGAACCTCTCGGGCTGCCGGTCAGCTACCGCTGAGCGACTCCAGCGGTACCGCAGCGTCCCGCAGTTCGCTCACGTCGACTGGCTGGCCTGCGCGGATCAGTGCCTGGATCGCGTCGGTGACATCCCAGACGTTCACGTTCATGCCGGCCAGCACTTGCCCGCCGGCCCCCAGCCAGAACGCGATGAACTCGCGCCGGCCGACGTCGCCGCGGAAGACAACCTGCTCGTAGCCGTCAGGCCCGATGTAGCCGGAATACTCCATGCCCAGGTCGTACTGGTCGGTGAAGAAGTACGGCACCCGGTCGTAGCTGACCTCCTGGCCGAGCATGGCCCTGGCCGCTGCCTGCGGCTGGTTGAGCGCATTCGCCCAGTGCTCGACGCGGATGTGCTGGCCGGCGAGCGGGTGGAAGGCGCTCGCTACATCCCCGGCCGCGTAGATGTCTGGATCGGAGGAGCGCAACTGCGCGTCGGTGACGATGCCGTCGCGGACCTCCAGGCCAGCCGCCGCGGCGAGGTCGGTGTTCGGAGTGACCCCGACCCCGGCGATGACCGCGTCCGCCTCGATGTGGCTGCCATCGGCCAGGCGGACTCCGTCGGCGCGGCCGCCGGTACCGGTGACCTCGGCTACCGTAACTCCGAAGTGCTGGTCGACTCCGTGCTCGCGATGCAGAGTCGCGAATTGCCGCGCGACCTCAGGGCCGAGCGGTCGCAGCAGCGGCAGGTCTGCTGCCTCAAGAAGGCTGACCTCGACGCCGGCCGCTCGCGCGGCAGCGGTGACCTCGAGACCGATCCAGCCAGCGCCGATGACCGCGATCCGCGATGCTCTCCGCAGCGCATCCCTGATCCGGTCGCTGTCCGCGACGCTGCGCAGGTACAGCACGCCGTCGAGATCGGCACCCGGCACCGGCAGCCGGCGCGGCGATGACCCGGTAGTGATCAGCAGCTTCGAGTAGCCGACGCGGCTGCCGTCGTCGAGAGTCACCTGATGCGCTGCGCGGTCGATATCGGTGACGACGGCGCCGAGGCGCAACTCGATATCGGACTGGCCGTACCACTGCCGCGGGTGAACGTAGATCTTCTCTCGCTCGGTTGCGCCGTGCAGGTAGCCCTTGGACAGCGGCGGACGCTCATAGGGCAGCTCGTTCTCGGCCCCGATCAGTATGATCCGGCCGTCGAAACCGGATGCCCGCAGCGCCTCAGCGCCCTTGGCCCCGGCCAGGCTGGCCCCGACGATGAGACAGGTCATGTCCATGGCTTCATCGTACGGAGCCAGTGTGCGCCCGCCGGGTAGGTGCGGAGCAAGCGACGTGCTGCTTCCGCCGTCCGCCATCCGGTGGACGCTCGCGCTTAGGCGGCGACGGGCACGGTGATCAGGCCGGGAACGGGCACGCCAGTACGAAGCGCGGTAGCGATGGTCTGCACGACCGAGTTCGGCTGTGTCCGTACCTGCCGCGGCGTGACGTGGATGACGCGGATCCCCGCTGCGCGGAGCCTGCCATCGCGGGCCATCGTGGCTTCCCAGTCGTCGGGTGACAGGTGCCATTCACGCGAGTCGATCTCGACGACCAGCGCCTGGTCGGGCCACCAGGCGTCCGGCTTGGCCAGCATGATGCCGTCGAGGATGAGCTCGGGGTTGAAGATTGGCTGCGGCAGCCCGGAACTCCTGATCAGGTCCCGGAAGTCGGCCTCGGCAGGTGACCTTATCCCGTCGCTTACCTCGGCAAGAACCGATCTGAAGAGCGCTGAGCCGCGGACCGGGCCTGCTGCCAGTTCGGCGGCGAGCCCGGCGATCGTGCACCTGCCCTGCTGGACAGCGCTTGCCACCACCGCACGCACCTCGGACCTTGCGGTTAAGCCGAGGACCGTGTCTGCGACGGCTCTGGCCGGAGCTGCGTACCCGATCGCCAGGTCGCGAGCCTGCGCGTCCGGCAGCCGGCCGGTCCGGTGGACAGCCACGAAAGCGCAGCTGCGGCGCGGCCGGCTGGCCGGCACCAGCACGTCAATGAGGCGTGTCGCGGGAGCCCGGAGCTCGTAGTGCCGTAACGCCGCTGGCCCTGTGATGACGCTCGCACGTCCCGCATATAGCAGCGCCGCCGTCTGCAACTGCTCGGTCGTCGGCTCCCCGGTGGACATCAGGTAGACGCGTGGCAGCAGCCGCCGCCACGGCCCGCCTGGCCGGTAGCGGTGCCTCAGCCCGGCAGGCGTGAAGCCGATCGCCAGTGCCTGCGCGCTCGACACGACCCCCCGCTGGTAGGCGGCAAGCCAGTCGACCTCACGGTCATCGAGAATCACGGGTCGACGGTCGCAGCTGCCACCGACAAAACGGAGATCCACCGCCGCGCCAGCCACCGTGGATGTGAGGTTTCTGTTGCTATAGCAACAGAGGGCCAACATTCACCTGCAGCGAAACACAAGCAAAAGGTACTAAACGGAACGCGCAATTCCGTGCGGGGCGATGGCTGGCACGCGCAGCACCCGCAAATCAGGCAAACCGCCCGCCAGTAAACGTGAACGTCGGGGCCGGCCGCGGAGCAGAGACCCAGCGGCCGGCGGATCAACCGGCGTTCCCGGCAGAATCAGGCATGGCACCCCAACAGCCTCCGGCGTTAGCATTACCAACCAGTAACGTGCTTTCCTGACGCTGGAGGGAGCAGCAGATGTCTGTCGCTGAAGATCGGCTGGCCCGGATCGAGGCCGTGGACCTGGCCGGGCTCGCCCGCGCTGACATCGACGACGTGATCGAGTACGTTCACGTCCCGACCGCGCGGCTGCCGGAGTGGCTGAGCCTCTACGACCGGTACCTGAGGCAGCGCTGGAACGTCAACGAACTCGACTTCGGCGCGGACAAGTCCGACTGGGCGGAGCGGATGAATGACGATTCGCGTAATTCATTTCTCTCCATTGCGTCCGGCTTCCACCACGGGGAACGTCAGGTTGCGGTCGAGCTCGCGCCGCTGCTGTTCGGCGTGCCGGAGGACTACAAGATCTTCCTGACCAGCCACCTGGAGGACGAGGCCAGGCACACCGTGTTCTTCGACCGGTTCTACCGGGAGGTCGTCGGGCTCGAAGGCGACGGCATCATGGACATCCTGGACGCCTCCTGGCCCTACATCCAGGAAACCTTTGTCGGGCCGTTCGGCCTGCTCGCCTACCTGACCGACGACCTGCGCCGGGATCCGTACAACAAGCACCTGCAGATGAAGTACGCGACCTGCTACGTCATCTGGATCGAAGGCGTGCTGGCGCTGTCGGTCATGAAGATCACGCTGAACTATGCGCGTGACTACAAGGTGCTGCCGGGCTTCTATACCGGCTTCACCGCCACCTGCCGCGACGAGGCGCGGCACGTCCAGGGCGGCCTGCGGTTCGTGCGCGAGTTGCTGACGCAGGACCCGGCCTACGTCAAGGACCTCCTGGATACCCTGCGGACGCTGCTGACCATGAGCGCCGCGAGATCCAGCTACATCTATTACGAGCCGCTCGGCTGGTCCGATGACCGGGTCACCGAGCTGTTCATGAGCCAGCTCAACCGCAAGCTCGCGATGGTCGGCGTGACGCTGCCGCCGGACATGCAGGAAATGCTGTCGCAGACCAAGCCGACCCTGGCAGGAGGCTGACGTGGCCCGGTTCATGACGTCGGGCTGGGCGCAGGAGGTCCAGCGAGTCTTCAACGGCTGGCCGGACGCCGACCGGAAGGCCAGCAAACTGCAAGACTTCTGGGACTGGATCGACATGATCAGCCCGTTCGTGACCGGGCGCCTGGCCCTGACCGTCCGCGACCTGCCAGCCGGCGGCGAGGGCGACACCCTCGTGCTGGACTTCCAGGCCGGCAAGGTCACCGCGGCATCCGTGCGGGAACGGGCCGAGGCGGAGGCCGATGCCGTCTTCCTGCTCGCCGGCGGCTACGCCGACTGGCAGGACATGCTGGCCGGTTATGACGTCGGCAAGATGGTCATGTACCGGCGGCTGATGCTGGAGAAGGGCGACACGCTGATGTTCTTCACTGCGGCGTTCTTCTGGACTGAGCTGCTCGCCGCCATCCAGTCGGTCCCGGTCGAGGTGCCGCAGCGCGCCTAGGCCGGGCGGCGGGCTAGCTCGACGGGGAAGCTGGTGTCCTGGGTGTCCTCCGGGACGCACCATTGTCTTCGATATCCTTACCATGGACCCGTGTCCCCCGATTCTGCTGATGTTCCGGCTGGCGACGTCCCGCCGGAGCGCGTCGAGGCCGGCCCGGTCGTGGTGCGCAGGCTGCGCGCCAGCGACGCGGGCGCCATAGCCGCTGCGGTGGGCGCCAGCCTTGAGTACCTGCAGCCCTGGATGCCGTGGGCGACGCCATCGGCGGCTGACCACGGCACCCAGCTAGCCAGGGTGGCGGAGGCGGACCAGCGGTGGGAATCCGGCATCAGCTACACCTATTCGGTCCTGACCGCCGACACAGGTACCCTCGTCGGGGAGGCTGCGCTGCACCGGCGCACCGGCGACGGCAGCGTCGAGCTCGGTTACTGGATCGCGGCCGGGCAGTCAGGCCGTGGGTACGGCACGTCCGCGAGTGCGGCCCTGACCTCGGTGGCGCTCAGCCTATCCGGGGTGAACCGGGTGGAGATCCATTGCGACGCGGCTAACGCCGGGAGTGCGGCGGTGGCTCGCAGGCTTGGCTACCGGCTCGACCGGATCGAGGAACGGCGCCCGGAGGCACCGGGTGAGAGCGGTCGGCTGATGATCTGGGTTCTGGACCGGGCCGCTTCGGGGTGACCGCCGCTTCTGCGCTCGGTTAACGTTCAGAGCGTGTGCTTGCTGATCGTCATGTCCGGCATCGTCCCGGACGCCCCGCTGATAGTCGCGGCCAACCGGGACGAACGGCTCGACCGCCCTGCGGTGCCGGTCATGGTGCTGCGCGAGGCCGGGCCGCGGATCCTCGGTGGCCGGGACCTGCTGGCGGGCGGGACCTGGCTGGCTGTCAACGAGCACGGCGTGGTTGCCGGGCTGACCAACCAGCCGTCGTTCAACGGGCGCGACCCGGCCAAGCGATCCCGCGGTGAGCTGCCGCTGGCCTTTGCCAGCTGGACCAGCGCGGCCCGGGCCGTGGGCGAAGTCTGCGCGGCGCTCGACCCGGCGAGCTATAACCCGTGCTGGCTGCTGGTCGGTGACCGGGAGGCGCTGTTCTTCATCGGGATCGGCGGGTCGGGCAGGGTGCGGGTCGAGGAGCTTGGCCCCGGGCTGCACGTCCTGGAGAACGCGGCGCTGCAGCCGCCCTCGGAGAAAGCGGCGTTCGTCGCCGGGCTGGTGACGCACGCGCTGTCGGCTGACGGTGCTGCGGGAGCTGCGGGAGCTGCGGCTGCTGTCGGTGCCGTCGCGGCGCTGGAGGCGGTGCTACGCGATCACCGGCCGGCCATCAGCGAGTTGCGGACCGACTCGGCGGGCGTGGTGCGGCCGCCGGCGCTCTCTGCCGCCTGCGTCCACGCCGAGGGCTATGGCACGCGGTCG
>DAHVAR010000193.1 GCA_027314515.1 Actinomycetota bacterium | reverse complement strand
GTCAGATTCTCACCCGCTCAGCACAGGCGGACTCTCCTATCGACCTGAACGCCATTGATGGGGTTACCAGACGTGTTGGGAGTGTTGTAGAAGACGTCGCTCGTCGCGTAGTAGTGGCCATTCCACGGCGGAGAGGCTAGTCGGTACCACCAGCGGTCGCCGTCTTGTACCTTGAAGCCGCGGATCCTGCAGGACACTTGTACGACTTGGCCAGGACTTAACGAGGCGCCGAACGGCCCGCCGGCGTTGACGAAGTCAACGAAAGTCTTTGACTTTGCAAACGCAGTCTCCCCCACGTCCTTCCGGTCGGAGAGGAGACTCCGCTAGTCGCACGAGAACTCTCCGAGTTAGAGGGCGAGGAGGGCTGGCCGTGGGTGCCGGAGGCCGAGGATATGAGAGCTGACGGTAGGCCGACCACGAGCGCGGCCACTACCGCACCTGCTGACGTGATGATCGCCGCCTTGACACCTACAGGCTGCCACGCCCACCGACTCTTCGAATCTCGAGACTCGGACAATCAGATCTGTACCCCTGCAACCGCTTGTAGCTCGAGTCCGGCGGCCTCAAGCTTGAATGGTAGCGGCTAGGAGGCGTCAGCGACTCCATAGGCCCCGCTCGCCGTCGCGTTGCCCAGCAGTTCCGCGCCAGGGAGCTAACCGCCGTGCACTCTCATGCCGCTGGGAAAGTATCCACGAATCCGTGGGCGGTTAGCTTCGATTGGCGATCCCGATCAATGGGCCGCCACTGATGCGGACTTTCCCCGCCGGGTGGCTTCGTCAGGTGACCCGGTCGACGCGCTCGATCGTGGTGACGTCCCCGTCGATGTAGTACAGGATCCTGTAGCTGTCGACGCGGAGCCGGTGGTACGTGCCCCGGTGGAAGGCCTCGGCCGGGTACGGGTCATCGGCCAGAGCGAGGACGGCGAGGCCGACGGCCCGCAGCCCGTCCTGGTCGCGCATGAAACGCCGCGCCGACACCCTGCCGGCTCCGACCACTCGATCCGCATCAGGTGCGAGCCGGCGGGGTCCAGCCACCGCTCGGGGCGAGGAGTTCGCTCATCACGTCATCGTGGGACCGGGCCCCGGGACGGCCTGCGGCAACCCACCGCTCGTGCGCCTGGCTGGCTGCCTCGATCTCTGCCTGCTCGATCTCCTCAGCGGAGGCGTGTCTCTCGATGGCCCGCAAGCGTAGGTAGTCGCCTACCGGGACGACAACAGCCTCAGATGTGCCGACGCGGATCACGTCATGCTCTGGCTGGGGTTCGCCGGGCTGCGCGCTCATGCACTCCACCGTACGGCACCATGGCGGGTCACTCCAGCCAGAGCGGCAGCCCGAAAGGCGTCCGCTCATCAGCGCGCAAGAGGGCTCGTGGTTCGGTCCTGGTATCAGCTTCAGCTGTGGTCATGGTGGCTTGCCGAGGCCGCGCTCGTTCTGGTCCCGGCGAGCTCACCGGCGGTGAGATCTCATCACTAGTGAAGTCAGTACGGCGACCGATCGGACACAGGCAGCTTCCCCGTGTAGGCAGTCGTCCAGCAAGACCAAAGGGAACGCGCGCTCATGTCACGGACGGAACGTTGCCAACTCCACGGACGGCCCTGGCTATTTGGCCGGGACGCCGCCGATCGCTACGAAGGCCGGCCGAACGACGCCACCGTGATCACGAACAGCACCCGACGTCGGCCAGGCGGCCAAATTGCTGCAGGGCGTGGTGGGCCTGCACGTACGCAGGAGAGGGAGCCACGCACTGACACGGCAGCTTGCGCAGCGTGGCGGCCGCGGTTGCCAGCCGGACCAGAACATCGGGCACGGCCTCGCGCGGGATGGCTTTGACCTGGGCGCCGCGGTAGTTGCTGAACAGCGACTGGATCGCTTTGGGCAGGCGCCTGGCGTCCGGGGACCCGGTTTCCAGCAGGTAGGGCAGCTTCCAGGTCTGGACGCTGCCGGGCTCGCCTACATAGGCGAAGCATCGCGCTGGGAGGTGGTACTTGTGGTCGCGCAGGCCCTCAGCCGGGGCGGGCTGAGCCGGGATCGGGCCATCAGCGGCGGGCCAGGCAAGGTCACTGGTCACGGTTGGGAAGGGCCGGTAGATGCCGTGCACCGATACCCACCACAGGTCCACTGGCGGGGTGTTGGTGTCCAAGGCGACCAGGACCCGGTCACTTATCCCCCCGCCGGCGACGACATCCGCCGCGTACAGCATATTTCCGTCGCTGACCGCGACTGCGGCTACGTTCTGCGCGCATGCGTAGCCTATGGCCTGGTCGAGGGCTGTCTGGATCGCCCGGCGGTGCCAGATCAGGGAGCCCGGACGTTTGACCTCGAGAACCAGCCGTTTGTCGCCATTGTCAGAGAGCACGACATCGGCCCGGTCGATCTGCAGGTTGACATCATCGAGAGACCAATCAAGCACCCTCGTGGCCAAGTCCTCGACGATATTCTCTGCCACCTTCTCCACCGGCGCGTCGAACAAGCCCTGCCGGAGCCGCTGACGCCGCCGTGCCGTGAACTCCAAGCCGGAACCTGCTAGCGAAACCGGGATTGCGATGGCGAGGATCTGCCGCCAATAGCGACGCCCAGCCCGGGCCGCAGCGGTCATGATCCCGGCGGGCCGCAGTCGCTGGCGGCGCTGGCGGCCCCTGCCATCAGCCCCGGCGCCGGCTTCCGGCCCTCCGGCGGCCGGTGGCCGATTCCCGTGATCACCGAGTTCGGCGGACTCAGCCTGATCGTCCCCAGCGGCGCGCGCGAAGCGCCTGCCGTCCCGGTGCACCATCACCGCTACGTTACGCCTCGGCCGTTAGCGCAGCGTAGCGGCCAGGCCCTCGCCAGGCCGTTGTGCTCACCCCCCGACCGGAGGTCTGCCTATGCCGCCAGGTGCATGACAATGAGCTCCGCCTCAGCGCCAACAGCCGCCGAGAATTCCGAACTTCGCAGTGCGGCTCGATCGCCGTCGGCGTGCAACCTGTGACCCCCAGCCAGGCTCACCGCGCCGCCGCCGCGGCCACCGCGGCCGACCGCATCCGCTCAGTGTTGGCGGGATGCGGACGAGCCCAGCAGCCGGAACGGCAGTAGATGCCCCGCTTCGGACCCGTCATCACGTCAACATCGCAGACCTGCCGTGCCGACATGACGGTGGCCGAATCGGGGAGGAGCACCTACTCACCGATGAACTCGATCAGCTGGGCTGGTTCACCTTCGCCGAACACCTGCGCCCAACCGCCCCGCGTGTCCATGTACTCGCGGCTCCGCCACACCCTACCGTCGCGTACCTCGTATACGAAGCAGTAGTGGGTGCACGCCAGTTTTGTTGGGGATGATCTTGCCTGGCTGTCTGGCGTGCGGGTCTGAGTGGCGGTGTTTGTCAGATGGCGGCGCGGAGCCTGGATGGCTGGGCAGCGCGGGCTGGCCAGAGCTCGTCCCAGCGTCCACTGGCCTGCTGGCAGCGCAGGGCGATGATGTCGGCGGCGCCCTCGGCGGTCCAGTGCATGCCTGCTTGCTTGGCGCGCTGGCAGATGACCGCTTTAATGCCGCCCTCGATGGCGCCCGAGCCGGTGAACATGCCGAGTCTTCTGTAGTCGGCGTAGCGCATCCGGTGGGCGTTGTTGCGGAAGTAGCCGAGCTTGGTGTCCAGTTCGGCGGCCTTGACGCCGGCGAGCGGGTAGCAGCTGGCGGCGTCGATGATGGCCTGGATGTTCCCGGCGTCGAGTTCGGCGCTGCGCCCGGCCAGCCAGGCCGCCGGGTCGTGGGTGATGAAGGCCAGGTGAGTCGCCAGGTCATGCAGGTGCTCGCGGGCATGGTAGATGTCCACGATGTGACTGGCGTGCGGGTAGAGGTCCTCGGCCATGGCCCAGATCCAGGCAGCGCCGTCGCCGACCGCCACGACCTGCCGGAAGTGATTCCCGCCGCGGCGCAGGTACTCGGCTTTCACCAGGCCGGCGAGGGTGTCCTTGCCGTCGAAGCTGAAGACATAGGTAGAGGAGCCGGGGTCCATCACCGGCCTGCCGCCGGCATCGAGGCCGGAGACGGTGAACAGGCGGGCGAGCTTGACCTCGCGGGTGCGCGCCTTCCCGTCCTCGCCCTTGCCGGACCGCCCGGCGGTCTCGCTGGCGCGCACCGGCACGCCGGTCCCGTCCACCTCCACATACAGCATGTCGGGCAGCGGCCCGGGCGGGGACATCGGCACGATCCGGCGCTCGCGGATCGCGGCGGCCTCAGCGGCGTTCGCAGCGCCGGCAGCCGCGCCGGCGGCCTCAGCGGACCGCTCGATCGTGCGCGGGCTGACGGTGATGCTGGCCAGCCCGGCGATCAGAACGGCGGCGCGGGCGAAGGATGCCTCGGCGCCGGCCAGGGCGATCATCTCGGCCAGGCCAGGCGACTGGGTCTGCCCCGCAACGCCGAGCTGCTCATCCCGCGGCGCGAACCCGTGCCCGCACGCCCCGCAGCGATACCACGCCCGCGACAGCGTGACCGGGCCGAGCACCGTGGTGATGGTCTTGTCCCGCGCCCCCGCGTAACCAGCCTGGTGGCCCTGCGGGCACTTGGCATGCGGCCCGGCGTACCCGTCGCCGCCGCCGGCCAGCACCGCCTGCAGCAGCCGCCCGCCCGCGGTGGCCAGCGCGGCGCGCATCGCCTGCTCCAGCACGCCCAGTCCCTGCCCGGATCCCAGCAGGCCCGCAGCCAGCCCGGCCAGCCGGCCTACCTCCGCGGCGGCGACCTCCTCGAGCCGCGCCGCGAGCCCCGCTTTCCCCTCCCGGCGGGAGGGGCGCCGCGCTAGTGACCGGCCGGGCCGCGCAGATCGCCTCGCTCACCGCGCTCACCTCCTCCACCAGGTCAGCGAACCGCTGGTGCTCAGCGACCTCCCGCCGCGCCTTCTCCAGCTCCGGCCCGGGCCTCAGGTGCACGTTCACCGTCTTGCCGGCCACCCGGCGGGTCAGGTTCCACTGCGGCCCGTGACCCCGGCTCCCCGGCTGCGCGCACTGACAGTTCGGCTTGCCGCACTTGCGCCACACCCCGTTCAGCGCGCCCCGCCGGAAGTCCCCGACCTGGCCGATCAGGGCGAACAGCTCAGCCCTCCTGCGCTCCAGCCACGCCAGGTCACGTCCGGAGAAGTCAGCCACAGGTGCCTCCACAATCTGAGTTTCAACATCACTCAGACTAATCACGCAGCCTGCACTAACCAAGCACCCTCACGATTCAGTCGTGCACCCACGCCGGCCGGCGCGCCGAAGTCGTACCAGTTCAGGCCTCGTGGCAAGGGCCTGCAGATCCGCCAGGGTCATTCACGTGCCCGGCGCGCCGCTAGCTCCAGCCGTTGGCGGCCGACGTGACCACCGCCGCGGTTATCCAGCCATCGACCCGGCTACGCAAGTAGCGGTCAGCGGCTTCAGAACTTACTCATCTACCGCGATAACGAGTGCTCCATAGAAGGCCGGGACTACTTGCGTCGAGCGCGACGGGTTCGGCTTGTTCGGCGCAGTCCACGGGACAGGCTGCGTGCGCCGTCCTCGAACCGGGAGATGAGGTCCGGATCGATCGGTGGCTGGCCAGAAGTGTCGCAGCATGCGGGCTTGGATCGCGGCTCCTCCGGTTCGGTGATTCCCAGAACCTCGTACAGGATCCGATAGGGGTTCTCGGTGCGGGTGTGCTCGGCTACCAGCAGCAGGATGCAGCGATCGGCTGACTCGAAGCAGGTGAGCAGCCTCCAGGCGCCGTAGAGGTCCAGCCTGCAGACGCTAGATACTGACGCGCCGGCAAGACGTACCCCTGCAGCGGCGCATCCCCGGCGGCCGATGTCATCGACAGCGAGGTCCAGAGCCGCTTTGGGCTTGCCGCTGAGCGACGCGATCTGCGCGGCTGCCAGACGCGTGGGAATAGTGGCGACCGTCAGCTGTCCTCCTGCAGGGTTGCCTGGCCGAGTTCCCGGCGGGCTTGCTCCAGTTCCTCTTTCGACGGCTTGTATTCATCGGCGAGCTCGCCTGCCGTCAGCTGCCGCAGCGCTTCCGCCAGCTGACCGTTGGCGTAATCAGCAGCGTCCTGCGCTGACCACCAGACATAGTCGCGCAGCTCGCGGATCCGGCCAAGTCGCCGCAGCTCGCTGACCAGCGCCTGCACCCGGATGAGGCTGTCCACAGTCACCTCATGGCGCCGGTGACGCACGGCGGGCGTCAGTACGCCTTCGCTACGCCATGCTTCCACCGTCGTGCGGGACACCTCCAGCAGTCGGGCAGCGACCGCTACCGAGACGCTCGGCAGCTCAGTACGGCGGTGCTCTAGCAGAATGTGCGCAGCCTGCATGACGCCGTGCTCGTCCAGCTTCCCTGCAGCCATGTCGGACAGCACAGCCACTTCGCCCACGATGCGCTCGGCGTGCTCGTACTCGCTGGCGACAGTCACCTCAGCCCCCTCTATATACACTGAACAAAATTCTCCCACATCTGTTCAGGTGATGCCACAGTAACCCTG
>DAHVAR010000190.1 GCA_027314515.1 Actinomycetota bacterium | reverse complement strand
GCCGCTGGGGGAGCAGCGGGCCCTGTTTCCCCGCATCCGTTCCTGGCTCCGCGATGGCGGCTACCTGCTCGCGATCACCGGCGCGGATCGCTGGACCGGGGTCGAAACCTACCTCGGTGCCGAGATGTTCTGGGATCACGCCGACACCGCTACCTACCTGCAGTGGCTCACCGCCGCGCGACTGCAGCCCGTCTGGCACCGCTACGTCCCCGAAGGAGACGGCGGGCACAGCCTGATCCTGGCACGGGCCGAATGAAGGCAAGCGCCTCGGCGTCCCGGCCGCGAGCTCTCGAGTGCGCCTGGCGGCTCGTTATCGGACCGCGGGCTTGATGAGTGGCGCGTCCCGGCTGAGCGGCCGGAATCCGACTTTGTAGTACAGCCCGCGCGCCCTTGTGTGCCCCGGCGCTCTTAGGCAGGCGACTGTCATATGAGTGGCCCCGGCGTTGCGTGCGAGGTGCATCCCGTGCAGCAGCATCGCGGTGCCAAGACCCAGGCGCCGGTAAGCGGGATGCGTCCCGACCGGCTCGAACTCGGCGGTCTTGTTGACCTCATCCAGCCACATGATCGTCGAGGAGGCCATCGTCCCGTCCGGTGCCTCCACCAGAACGTGCAGGTCGCCGCGGTAGGAAGCCGTTTGCCGCACTCCTTCGTAGCCCTCGGCTGTATAGGTCGAAGGAGCCCAGGCGTCCACGTGCGCCTGGACCGCGGCCTGCGGCCCGGCTTCGTCGGCGGTGCGGAACCGGAACCCATCGGGCAGCGCCGGATCCACCAGCTCGGTGAGGTCCCGTTCGTTGAGCTGAGTCCACGAGCCGGTGTCACCGAGCGCGGCCGGGTCGCCCTGGTATCCGTGTTTCGTCCATCGTTGCAGCCCGAACTCGTCGGCAGCGCTCGGCAGCACCGTGCGCTCGACGCCCGCCGTCACCGCGTGATACCAGCCGATCACCTCATCCACCAGCTCGGCGTGCCCTGGGTCGACCTGGTATCCCAGGTAGGCGCTGGTGACGTCGTGCACCGACCCGTCGCTCCGCCTGACCTGATGCGGGAGATAGGCCCACCCCCACGCCACCAGCGCGCCGCCGGAGAACCACAGTCGGCGTGGCCAGGTGCCGCCGTCGCTGGCGTGCCCTTTACCCCAGATCCAGGCCAGCTCCCCGAACGATGCGTCGCTGTTGATCAGGTCGGGGCGGACCGCGGTGACGCGCTGCGCGAGGCCCTGCATCAGCTGCACGTCCGCGGCGGTGAGGAGCTCACAGTCACTCATGTTGCGCCACTGTGCCAGGATCCCGGCCAGCCGTCGAACTCTTTCACGACCGTGCAGAACTGCTTCGCCGGAAGCCACAGCCAGCTACTCCCCGGTGGCACCGTCAACTCGCTCTGCGGGCAGGATCCTGAGACGAGCGCGCCCTGCGCATTCAGACCTCCCACATCCGTCCGGACCCGCAAACCGCTGGCACCGGCTCGCCGACTCCCTGTCAGATTGCCGGGAACATAAAGGGCAAATAGCTACGGCGAGCCCGGCAAACTGACAGGGAGTGAGCAGTCAGCTAGTTTCCGGGCTCCCTCGCACCGAACGGAGCCAGCCGGCGGAGTGCGGAGAGCACGTCGAACTCCCAGGTCTCCAGGCCGTGCGCGGCGAACGCGGCCGGCTCGCCCGATCCAGGTGCCGGCCCAGCCGGGACAACCGGCTGGGCACCTGCAGCGGGCTGCTGACCGCCGCGGCGCAGCGCCGCGGCGACAGATGTAAATGTCGCCGGCAGCTCCTCCGGGCTGACGTGCATGATCGCGTTGCCGGTGCAGATGGCGAGGTCGGGGTCAGCGCCGGACGTCAGCGGGCAGGTACTTCTGGGGGCGGGCCATTCGTCCGCGCGGCAGCTGTGAGCTGCCCGAGGTCGTTGATCACGTACCGGGCCATCGCCTCGGGCATGGCCGCGCGGTGCTCGGCGGGCAGTTGCTGAGCGAACTGGCCGAGCAGATTCGCCAGCTGTCGCGCGGCAGACGTAAGCCGGGCCAGGTCAAGGTCCGCGACTGTGGCGGCCATGTCCGGCGCGACCGTGTCCGGTGCGAAGTCCAGCACGCTGGTCACGCCGAATTGCGGATCCGGCACACCATCATCGACAGCCTTCAGGCGCCACAACTGCTCGCGAGCGTTGGTCAGCTGGATGAGCGCTTCCCATGCCGATCCGCGGCGCAGGTACTTCCCGACATCGGCAAGGGCGCACCAGCCGTGGAAAGCCCACTCCCGGACCTGTGCGGGGGTCGGCGGCTCCCGGTGCGCGCGAGTCAGGACTACCCCGTCCGGGTCGTACAGGGCCACGGCGCCCGCGAAAGGCTCGCTGCTGGCCGACGCGGGCAAGACCACCAGGTCCACCTGGGTCCGGTCGGCGTACTGGGCGAAGATCCGCACGTGAGCGGCCGTCACGGACGGGATCTGGTGCTGGTAGCTGTCCACCAGTTCCCCGAGGCCGTCCACGGCCAGCCGGATTGTCGGGACCGCCGTCGCGAAGTCGCCGTCGCGGACGCCCATGGCCACGTCGAGGTCTGACAGGTAGTCGCCCGCGCCGCGGGCTACCGAGCAGCCGATCACGAGCCAGCGGATGCTCTCCTCGGCTTCGCACAAGGACAGCAGGCCGCGCAGCAGCCTCTGCTGCCCGCCCATCTCGTCAGGCAATCGGTCAACCCAGGTCACGTCATTCACCGGCATGCTAGGAACATTACGACGCTCGGGACGGGCTGCTGACGGCCGGCGAAATGTGTCAGGGAGTGGCTGGCTCGGCTTCGGGGCCAACGCTGTCCCATCCCTCGGCTGGTTGAGGGGTGTCCCGCAGCCGGCGCAACGGTGAGACCAGCAGCCAGAGCGGCGCCAGCGTCACCCCAGCCGCGCAGATCCAGATGGCGTTGCGGTTGCCAAGCACGCTGCCGAGCGCGCCGCCGAGGAGTCCGCCAAGCGGCAGGGTGCCCCAGACGATGAACCGGATCGTCGCGTTCATCCGGCCGAGCAGCCGGGGCGGGCAGAGGATCTGGCGGAACGAAGCCTGGTTGACGTTGTAGACCACTGCCCCGAAGCTGGACACGAGCGCTGCCACTGCGAAGAACGCCAGCCCTGGCCCTGGCGACGTGGCCGGGATGAGAAGCTCGAACGGGGCAGTCACGACCGCGGCAACCCAGATGACCCGGGCTGAGCCGAGCCGGCGGCGCAGCAGCGAGGCGGTGAGCCCGCCGGCCACGCCGCCGACGGCGCCCAGCGAGGTCAGCAGGCCGATCGCGGTGGCGTGAAGGTGGACCTGGCGTACCAGGAACACGACCGTGATCGCCATGACGGCGGAGTTGAACAGGTTCCACGTCGCAGTGCAGCCCGCGATCATCCGCAGGATGGGCTGCTTCGCGACGAAGGCCAGTCCCTCGGCCATCTCCGACCGCAGGCCGCGGGCTTCGGATCGGTCCGGGGCTGGCTCGTGATGACGGACGAACGCCAGCGACCCGAAGGACACCACGAAGCTTGCGGCGTCTGCCAGGAACGCCACCGGGGCGCTGAACAGGCCAATCAGGAAGCCGGCCAGCGACGGCCCGCCGACCTGCGCCAGCGAGACCGTCACCTGGAGCTTCGCGTTGGCCTCCACGATGTTGTCCAGGCCGACCAGGCCGGGCAGGAACGACATGTAGGCGACGTCGAAAAACACGGTAGCGATGCCGGTGACGAAGGCGACCGCGTACAACTGCCAGAGCGTGAGGACGCCGAGCCAGTACGCGACCGGGATGGATCCCAGCGCAATGGCGCGGGTCACATCCGCGGCGATCATGACCGGCCGGCGCCGTCTCCTGTCCACCCACGCGCCCGCCGGCAGGCCAACGAGCAGGAACGCCGCGAACCCGGCGGTCGTGAGCAGGCCCACCTGGAAGGTCGAGGCGTGCAGCACCAGGACGGCTGCGAGCGGCAAGGCAAGAGCCGTCACCTGACTGCCGAGTTCGCTGATGCTCTGCCCGGCCCACAGGCGGCGGAAGTCGGCCTGGCCGATGAGCTTTCCGTGCAGCCTGCGCCGCGGGCCGCCGCGCAGAGACTCTCCCGGGGCCGCGTTCACCAGTTGAGCTTCGTCAATTGGTTGATAGTTGTCAACTGGTATCGTGAGGACATGCCCAGTCCAGCGGCGGCATTGCTCGTCGGCAACGGGAATGCCGCGCCAGCCGCGGCGGCTGATCCGGTCGGCCTGGCCACTCCTGCCGCGCGACGCCGCGCGACGCTGCAGGAGGCCAGGGCGCTCGCTCACCCGTTGCGGCTCCGGGCGCTGCGGCTCTGCCTGGACCAGGCGCGCACCAACTCCGAGCTGGCCGCCGCGCTCGGGCAGCGGCCAGCCACGATGCTGTACCACGTCCGCACGCTGCTGCGGACCGGGTTCCTGGCGGAGGAGGCGTCACGGCCGGGCCCGCGCGGCACCGTGGAGAAACCCTATCGCGCGACCGGTAAATCCGCTCGCCTGGACGGCGCCATGGCCAGCGCGGACGGGACGCTGCGGGCCGTTTTTGATGCCGTGGCGGCCGAGGTCGACGAGGCCGGGCCGGGGGCCTTGCTGGAAGGGGCGCGGATACCCGTCTGGCTGCGGCCCGATCAGCTGGATGAACTCATGGCGCAGATCCGGGCGATGCTGGAAAAGTTCCCGAGCGTCGATGAGTACCTGACCGCCCGGGCGCCCGAGGGCGCGGACCCGTACGCCCTGCTGGTCGTCCTGCACAAGCGGGCAGCGGAAACCTGACCGGGCGCTTCACTCACGGCGTCACTCACGGCGTGAGTGCCTGGCCGCGCACCAGGCGGCGTGCTGCGTCGTCAGCACGGCGTCACCAGTCGTGGATGGTGCCGTCGGACAGCCGGTTGTACGGCAGGTAAGCACGCTGGTAGGGATACTTTCCGGAGTCGTCGAGGTCCAGGTCAACCCCGATGCCCGGCCGGTCTCCGGGGTGGAGCAGGCCCGCTTCGAAGGTGCAGGACTGCCGGAACACCTGGCCGGTCCGCTCGCTGTGCGGCATGTACTCCTGGATGCCGAAGTTATGAATGGCCAGCCCCAGGTGCAGTGCGGCGGCCATGCCGACGGGAGACACGTCGGTAGGCCCGTGCATGCCCGACTTGATCTGATACTGGGCGGCGTAATCGAGGATCCTCCGCAGGTGGGTGACGCCGCCGGCGTGCGTCACCGCGCTGCGCACGTAATCGATGAGCTGCTCGCGGATGAGTCCCTGGTAGTCCCAGATGGTGTTGAAGACCTCGCCGATCGCCAGCGGGACAGTGGTGTGCTGGCGCACGAGGCGCAGCGCCTCCTGGTTCTCGGTCGGAGTGCAGTCCTCGAGCCAGAACAGGTCGTAGGGCTCCAGCGACTTGCCGAGTCGGGCGGCCTGGATGGGGGTGAGCCGGTGATGGGCGTCGTGCAGCAGCGGGAGCTCAGCACCGAACTCCGCCCTGACGGCCTCGAGCACCGAGGGCAGGTGCCGGAGGTAAGCGCCGGTGTCCCAGGTTTCCTGCACGGGCACCTCGGCGCGACGCGCGGGCTCGTAGTCGTAGCGGTCATCGGTGCCCGACTGCGAGCCAGTCCTGGCGTTTGCCGACGAGGCGACGCCGTAGACCGAGTGCAGGCCCGGAACGCCGGTCTGGACGCGGATGGCCCGGTAGCCTTCCTCGAGGTGGCGCCGGATCGACTCGGTGAGCTCGGCAATGTCAGCGCCGCTGGCATGACCGTAGGCCAGCAGCCCCGTCCGGCACGCGCCGCCGAGCAGCTGGTACAGCGGCATCCCGGCGGCTTTGCCCTTGATGTCCCATAGCGCTACGTCCACGGCCGCGATAGCGGCCATCGTCACCGGACCGCGCCGCCAGTAGCCGCCGCGGTAAAGGAACTGCCAGGTGTCCTCGATGCGGGAGGCGTCGCGGCCGATCAGCAGCGGGACGACGTGGTCGCGCAGATAGCTGACCACGGCGAGCTCGCGCCCGTTGAGGGTGCCGTCACCGAGCCCGACGAGGCCGTCATCGGTCTGCAGCCGGAGCGTCACGAAGTTCCGGTCGGGGCTGGTGACGATGACGTCCGCTTTCTCGATCTTCAAACTGGCCCCTTCCAGGGATCCGGCGCGTCAGGAAAACGGGCTGCACGCCGCTCGGCGCCTGCGAGTGGCAACCGATTGACAATCGCATGCTAACGTCTGCGCCAAAGCGGCAGCGGCAGGCGGGGGAGAGGTAACTTGTCAACCGATTGCGCGAGGCGGGCAGCGCCGTCATGACAGGCCCCGTCAGTGACGAACCACAGCCCCCGGCCACGATCTACGACGTAGCGCGGCTGGCGCGGGTCAGCCCCTCCACGGTCTCGCGCGCGCTGAACAAGCCGGGCCGGATCAGCGCGCAGACCGAGCGGAAAATCCGTGCGGCCGCCGAGCGCCTGGAGTTCGAGATCAATCCGATGGCGCGGGCTCTGCCGACCGGGCGGCGAATGACCCTGGCGCTGATGCTGGCCGACATCACGAACCCGGTCGTCTTCGGCCTCATCCGGGGGGCGGAACGGGGTGCGGCCGCGGCGGGCTACACGCTGATCATCGCCGAATCGCAGGAGTCCGGCGAGGCCGAGCTGAGGATGCTTCGCAAGATCCAGGCCAGCGTCGACGGGATAGTGCTGGCGACGGCACGCGGGCCGGCCGAGCCAATCAGGCAGTTCGCGCGCGCAAAGCCGATCGTGCTCGTCAACCGGGTAGAGCCGGCCGTGGCCTCGATCATCCCGGACGTGCCCGGCGGCGTTGCCCCGCTGCTGGATCATCTGCGGGCCTGCGGGCACGCGAACGTCGCTTACCTCTCCGGGCCAGCCGCCTCCTGGGTGAACAGTGAGCGCTGGGCCGCACTGGTCCGGCTAGCACCGCCGCTGCGGATGAGCGTCTTCGAGATTCCCGGCCGGGCGCCTACGATGGCCGGCGGCGCGGAAGCTCTGGAGCGCGTCATGCTCTCGCCGGCGACTGCGGTGATTGCCTTCAACGACCTGATGGCCATCGGGTTGCTGCGGCAAGCGCGGCAGGAGAAGATCGCCGTTCCCGGTCGGCTGAGTATCGCCGGCTTCGACAACATCTTCGGCGCCGAGCTGACCACTCCGGCGCTGACGACCGTTGCCGCTCCGCTTGAGGACGCGGGCGCGCGGGCGGTCGAGGCGCTCGTCGCGCTGATCGAAGGCAGCCCGGCGAGGCTGCCGGAAATGTCGCCGTTCGAGCTGCGGCTCATCGTCCGGGACTCCACCGGACCGCCTGCTGTTGGCTAAGGCGAAGGATAATGCACCGTTTCGGGCTAAAGAATTTACGCGTTAACCGCCCAGGCCGGTGGCAACCGGTTGACAAGCTAGCCAGGTGCTTGCTCTAGACTCTGTCGGGTGCCAGCGAGCCCGACGCCCTGGGGTGACCGCCTGCTGCCGCGGGATCCGGTGACGCGCGACATTGCCCGGCAGTTGTACGAGCGGGTGGCAGGCGCCCCGATCATCTCGCCGCACGGGCACGTGCCGGCCCGGCTGCTGGCCGATGACGAGCCGTTCAGCGACCCGGCCTCGCTGTTCGTCAGCGCCGACCACTACGTGACGCGCCAGCTCCACGCCAGCGGCGTGCCCCTGGATGCGCTGAGCGTGGCGCACGGCGCAGATCCCCGGGAGGTCTGGCGCACGCTCGCCGGGCACGCGCATGTGCTCGCCGGGACGGCGTCGGCGTTCTGGCTGCGTGACGAGCTCGCATCGGTGTTCGGGATCGAGGACGAGCTGACGCCAGGCAACGCCGACGAGGTGTTCGACCGTATCTCCGCGCTGCTGCGCCAGCCGGACTACCGGCCGCGCTCGCTGCTGCGCCGCTTCGGCATCCGCGTGCTCGCGACGACCGACGACCCGCTCGATCCGCTGGCCGCGCACGAGGTCCTGGCCGGCCGTGCGGCGCTCACCGGGCGGGTGCTGCCCACGCTGCGGGCCGATGCCTACGTCGATCCGGCCGCCGCAAGCTTCCCGCTTAACGCCGGGAAACTGCTGTCCGCAGCCGGCGCCCCGGCCACTTTCGCGGGCTACCTGGGCGCGCTGAAGGACCGGCGGGCGTACTTCATCGAGCGCGGCGCCTTCTGCGTCGACGTCGGCGTCACCGATCCGGCAACCGCCGAATTGACCGCCGGGGAAGCTGCCAGCCTGTTCCAGCGTGCGCTGACGGGCCAGCTCAGCCCGGCGCAGCAGCGGTTGTTCCGCGCGCACATGCTCCTGCAACTGGCGGCCATGTCCGTCGAGGACGGCCTGGTGCTGACTGTTCACGCCGGCGTGTACCGCAACCACAGTGCCGCGACACGTGACCGGTTCGGCCCGGACACCGGCCATGACATCCCCGTTTCCACGGGATTTACCAGGGAGCTGAAGCCGCTGCTTGACCGGTTCGGCCTCGAGCCGAATCTCCACCTCGTCCTTTTCACGGTGGACGAAACGGCCTGCTCGCGCGAACTCGCCCCGCTTGCGGGCTTCTACCCGACCGTCTACATCGGGGCTCCGTGGTGGTTCCTCGACGCCCCGGACGCGATCCTGCGATGGCGCTCGGCAATCACCGAGACGGCCGGCTTCTACCGCACCTCCGGGTTCATCGACGACACGCGGGCCCTGCTGTCCATTCCGGCCCGGCACGACGTGTCGCGGCGCACCGACGCTGCCTTCCTGGCGCGCTACGTAGCGGCCGGACGCATGACGCTGGCGATGGCCGAGCGCATCATCACCGACCTGGTGGACGCCATCCCCGCGGCGGCCTTCAAGCTATGAGCGCGACCCGGCCCGCCCTGACCCGCGCCCTGCTGGCGGCGCGCGGGATCGCCGCCGCGCGGCCGCCGGTGCGCATCGTGCATCTCGGGCTCGGCGCGTTTCACCGCGCGCACCAGGCCTGGTACACCGCCCATGCCGGGAACGGCGCGCAGTGGGGCATAGCCGCTTTCACCGGGCGCAGCCCCGCGATGGCCGGGGTGCTGTCGTGCCAGGGCGGGCTTTACACGCTCATCGAGCGCAGTCCTGCCGGGGACCGGCGCGAGATCGTCACCTCGCTGGCGGAGGCCCGGGATGGCGCGGACGTGCGGCGCCTGGCCAGCCTGCTCGCGAGCCCGGAGGTCGCGCTGGTGACGATCACCGTCACCGAGGCCGGCTACCGCCTGCTCACAGACGGGTCGCCCGATGGCGGCGACGCCGCGCTGGCCGCGGACCTCGCGGCGCTGCGCACGGCTGCGGCTTCGCAACTGCCGCCCGGCAACCTGGGAGTCACGACGATGCTCGGCCGGCTGCTCGCCGGGCTGGAGGCGCGGCGCCGGGCATCGGGACCCGCGATCGCGGTCGTGCCGTGCGACAACGTGCCGGCCAACGGATCGCTGCTGTCGCGCGGCGCGACGCTGGCTGCCGAGTTCGTCAGCCCGGCGCTGGCCGGGTGGATTGCGCAGCACGTGTCATTCGTCAGCACCTCGGTTGACCGGATAACACCGCGCGTCACTGCCGCTGATATGGAGCGGCTCAACGTGGAGGAGCAGTGGGCCGACGCGGCGCCCGTGGTGACCGAGCCCTTCAGGGACTGGGTGCTGTCGGGTTCGTTTCCGTCCGGTAGGCCGGCCTGGGAAGATGCGGGCGCGCAGTTCGTTGCCGATATCGAACCGTGGGAACGCCGCAAGCTCTGGCTGCTCAACGGGGCGCACACGCTGCTGTCGTTCGGCGGCCCGCTGCGCGGTCACGAAACGATCGCCCAGGCGATGGGTGATCCCGCGCTCAGTGCCATGGTCGGCATGTGGTGGGACGAAGCGTCCGCGCAGTTGCCCGCTGGCCTCGGCATCGAGAGCTATCGCGCTGCTCTTCGCGACCGCTTCCTTAACTCCCGCATCGAGCACCGGCTCGCCCAGATTGCCGAGGACGGGACGCGGAAGCTGGCGCTGCGGATCGTGCCGGTCGCTGAAGCGGAACTCGCGGCGGGACGGCTGCCTCGCGCCGCGGCGTGCGCGATGGCGTGCTGGATCGCCAGCCGGCCGGGCCGCCCGGTGTCGCTGGCCGCTGCCATCGGCTCGGTCTCGCCGTATCTCGCGGCTCGCGCGGCCTTCGTCGCCGTGGTCGGCGATTACCTGGCACAGTGGGCTCGTCCCCGCACTTCCGTTAGCCGGCTGGCCTGATCTTTTTGCGGACTACGTCAGGGCAAGCACCGCGTAGGCGGCCAGCCAGTGTTCCACCATGTAGTCCTCGCCGGTGACGTGCGGCAGCGCAACGTCCAGGTGAGTGCGCGCGGCCGCGAGGGCTGGTGCGATCCGGGCGTCGCCGTCGGGCAGGCTCGCCGCGATCCGCCGCCAGCAGTAGGCGCGGCTGGCGTTCAGGCCGTGCAGGTGCGCGATCAGCCCGTCGCTGGAGTCGGCGACCACAGCGGGGGTGAATAGCGAGGCCGGCTCACCGTCGGCGATCCCCGGCAGGAATGTGGCGAGCCAGTCGGCGAATTCCGGCTGCGCCAGCAGCCTGCTGATCAGCTCTGCCTCGGTCAGTGCGGGAGACAGGAAGTCATGGCCGGACGGCTCGTACCGGCCCGGATAATCGGTGTCGCCGGTGAACCAGCCGAGCGCCTTGGCCTCGATCGCCGTTGCCAGTTCTGGCCGGCCCGCCTGTGCCTGCCTGGCCGCGAACGGCAGCGCGAGCGACAGGCTGAACGCGCTGTTGGCGTGCATGCCGTACCGGATCGGATAGGTGACCTTGGGCAGCCAGTCCAGAAAGCCCTTCGTCAGCGCGTCGGCAAGCGGCGCGATCGCGGTGAGCCACTGGCGTGCCTGACCGTCGTCCAGGCTTGCTATCTCGTGCACCAGGGCGAGCGCCCAGGCCCAGCCGTACGGCCGCTCGTGCCGGGTGCTGCTGACGAAGTTCGCCTCCGCGGCGAGCTTGTCCGCGGTGAACTGGGCGTCCAGCAGTTTCCTGATCTTGGTGCCGGGCACAAAGTCCCCGGTCAGTCGCAGCAGCCGGACCAGCAGCCAGTGCATCTCGACGCAGGAGTGCCAGTCCAGGCTGCCGTAGAACACTGGCGTCCGCTCGGCGGGGCGGGCGGGGAAGTCACCAGGTTCTCGCATCATGTGCAGTAGCAGCGACGGGAACTCCCTGCCGATGTTGGCGACCGCCACCTCGACGTAGGCGGCTGCCTGCTCCTCCAGAATGCCGAGGCATTCCGCTGCGACCGCCTTGGCCGGCCCGGTCTGACTGTCATGCATCTGAGCAGCCTAAGGCAGGACGCCGGCCAGGCGCCGCGAATCTCGGCCCGCCCGGAGGACGCGGGTTCAGCGTGGCCAGGTGATCAGCGTTGTGCCTGGAATGGTTCGATGAGCTGCCCGGCCAGCAGCAGCGGGCCGAGCGGGAGCGCAGCGTCCTGCTCGACCGGGACCGGCCGGCCAGCTAGCCCGGTGCGCCCGGCTGCGTCAGCGCGCGAGGGGAACCGGGCTCGGCCGACCAGCACATCCCAGATCGTCAGCACCACGCCGAGGTTGATGCCCTGGTCCTCGCGCGCGTGGTGCAGCCGGTGGTACGCCGGGCTCACGATGACCCGGCCGACCGGGCCGAAGGTCCAGCGAACGTTGGCGTGCTGCAAGGTGCCGATGCAGACGTACACGGTGATCAGCACCGGGGCGATGGCACGGCCCGGCATCAGGGCCACGACCGGGATCGTCGCGAGCACGAACCCTGTCGTGTGCATCAGCGGGTGGGCGCGGAACGAGGTGAGCACGCTCAGCTCTTCCTGGCTGTGATGAAGGGCGTGGAAGCGCCACAGCCAGCCGAGCCGGTGGTCGGCATAATGAGCCAGCCAGTTGGCGCCATCCATGGCCACGATCGTGACCGGGACCAGCAGCCACGCAGGCCAGGTTTGCGTTCGGTGCAGCTCGATCCAGCCGGCATGATCACTGAGCAGTGCCGCCGCCCCGACGCTGAGCAAGGTCATCAGCGGGATCACCACGATCGCGTGCAACGCCAGGTAGCACGCATCCTGGACATGACCGCGCGCCAGAACGGAGCGGGGCTCGGCCGGCCATATCCGCTCAGCCATTCCGGCCGCGACAACCAGCGCTATCAAACCGGGAGCCGCCAATTGCGCCCAGCCTGATGCGAGCACGCTTTCCAGGCGGCCGGCCCGGAGCAGTTCGGCGGCTCCTGCCCAGACCACGATGACGGTCAGCCCGGCCAGCGCGAACGCGGAGAGGGACAGTCGCCGCCACCACAGCCGCCGGATTCCTGCCTCGCCGCCGGCCGCGGCCCGCTGCTGGCCCGGTGCAGCCAGTCCGGCGTGAAAGCCGGCCGCGGCCGTCTGCACCTGGACCTGCGCGCCAGACACCGGACCTCCCTGCTGCGGCCGGACGCTGGCCCGCCGGCCGCGTCCCTCATAGAAGACTACGGCCTGTGGCGCGATCGGTTCATCATCCAGATCCTCGGCGCAGGCACCATCCGCGCTGTCGCGTCCGGGCCGCCAGGCGGTCCGCACGGAGGCTGGCTGTCAGCGGCGGCACCGCCAGAGCAGAAACGTCGGAACCGGCGCCGGCGGCTCGATGAACTGCTCGGCTTCCAGCCCGGCGGCAAGCAAGGCGTTGACGGTAACCTCCGCTCCCATCCGGGCCAGATAGCGGCTCATCCGGCCCTGCCCGCAGGCGACGTCCAGCACCCGCTCGCCGGTCAGGGCCGGCAGCAGGCCGGAGTGCGCCGCGATGAGCGGCTGCCCATCACCGATCCATTGCTCATACCATTCGGCGAAGGGGTCATACCTCGCCAGCGCGTGCGCCACGCTCCCACGCTAACTGCCGCCCGGCGAGACCGCACGCTCGTGAATGTCTGCCAGTTCCGAGCCGCCGGCTCTAGGATTGCCGTCCCCGCGCGGAGAACATGGTTTGGTAACGCGAATTGCATGCGGCGCGGCGCCAGGTTCACTGGCCGGCCCTGAGGGGAGCTTGTTGATGCACGCTGAGGGCGAGTCGATGGAAACGCTGGCAGTCCATGGCGGGGAACGGCGTCCGGGGCCCGACGGCTCGGTGGTCTATCCGATCTACCAGGGAACGGTGTACTCGATCGAGCCGGGAACCGGGTATCACGACATCCCTTACATCCGGCTGAGCTCGACGCCGTCGCAGCGCTACCTGCACGACAAGCTGGCCGCGCTGGAAGGCGCCGCGGCAGCGGTCGCGACCGCGTCGGGCATGGCGGCGGTGACCACCACGCTGCTGAGCGTCCTGCGCGCCGGAGATCACCTGCTGGCCAGCGACTGCCTCTACGGCGGCACCCATGACTTCCTCACCCGTCATGCCGAGGGCCTGGGCTGGCGGTACAGCTTCGTCGACGTGCACAGGCCGGAGACCTGGACGGCCGCGCGCACGCCGCAGACCAGGCTGTTCCTGGTCGAGACGATCACCAACCCGCTGATGCGGGTCGGGCTGCTGCGCGAGATCGCCGGCTTCGCCCGCCGGGAGGGCATGCTGTCGGTGATCGACAACACCTTCGCCACGCCGGTGAACTTCCGGCCGTTGCGGGCCGGGTTCGACCTGTGCCTCCACAGCGCCACCAAGTACCTGGGCGGGCATTCCGACCTGGTCGCGGGGGCAGTCATGGGCAGCGACGAGCTGATCGGCCGGGTGCGCCGGGCGCTCAACCTCTACGGTGGCAGCCTGGACCCGCACACCGGGTTCCTGCTCGCGCGCGGCATCAAGACGCTCGCCCTGCGGGTCCGCGCCCAGAATGCCAACGCCGCGGCACTGGCCGGCTTCCTCGCCGGGCATCCGCAGGTCGCCGCGGTCAACTACCCGGGCCTTGCGTCCCACCCGGACCACGAGCACGCCGCCGGACTGCTGTCAGGGTTCGGCGGCATGCTCAGCCTGCGGCTACGGGGCGGCGAGCAGGCCGCGCAGGCCCTCCTCGGCGCGCTGCGCCTGCCGTCCGTCGCGCCGAGCCTCGGTGGTGTGGAAACGCTGATCACCCGGCCGGCCACCAGCTCGCACGCCGGCCTGAGCGCCGAGGACCGCGATCGGCTCGGCATCACCTCCGACCTGATCCGGATCAGCTGCGGCATCGAGGCCGCGCAGGACATCATCGCCGACTTCGACCAGGCCCTGGCCAAGACTCAGCCCTGACAGCCGCAGTTGCCTGGCTTCCTGGATAACCTCGCGGCGCGTAACGGCCGTCGCTTTGCCGACCCTAAGCAGATAGCCAACTCTCATGAGGAGCCGCAGTGAACGGACCAGGCTGCGACGACGGTTTCTCCGCTGCCTTTGACCGCTTCTCTCCGGCTGTCTTGCGCTTCGCGCGCCGTCGCGCGGAGAGCGAGGACGCCGCGTGGGACGTCGTCAGTGACACGTTCACCGCCGCCTGGCGGAACTGGAAGAGGCGGCCGGCCGACGATGCTTTGCTGCCCTGGCTGTATGCGATCGCGGCCAACGCGGTCAGGGATCGCCAGCGTGCGGCCGGCCGCCAGCGCCGGCTCATCAGCCGGCTCAGCATGCAGCGGTCCGGGGCTCCGGCCCCGGATCTAGCCGACGGGGTGCTTGGCTGCCAGGCAATCGCTGCCGCCTTCGCGCGGCTTTCCCCGGCCGACCAGGAGGTACTCAGGCTGGTCGCCTGGGAGGGGATGACGGATGCACGCGCCATCGGGCTGGTCCTTGGCTTGCGGCCCGGCACCGTCAGAGGGCGGGTGTACCGAGCTCGCCGTCGGCTCAGGGAGCTACTGGCGCTGGCCTGGCGATCCGCCGGCCAGCGCGGCCGAGCTCACGTCCACGTCAACCGCATCGCGCCGAGTCTCGGAGGCCTGACGTGTTTCGCAGGATGATGCGCGGCGCTGCGGACAGCTCACGCGAGTACGGTGACGGCATCGCCGAAATCCAGTCGCTCCTGGCTGGAACCGATCCGGCAGCGGCGGAGCTCACCGGCGCCGAGTCCGCTCAGCTTGGCCTGCTCGGCGCGGAGGTTACCGCAGCACCGGCGGCCGCGAGTTATCGTCGGACCTGGTGGCCGCGGCGGCAGTACCGCGAGGTCGTCGTTGCCAGCATCGCCGTGCCGGTGTTGCTGGCCGGGACAGCTGCAGGCTGGGTCATCGCGGCGTCGCCTTCCCCGGGTCAGCTCACCAATGCCGTGGTGTGCTATTCGCTGCCCCATCCGCCGGAGAACGGCGTATCCGAGAATGCGGCAGGTGGGACCGACTCCGGCATCGGCCCTGTCTTGTTCTGCGCGCGGCAGTGGGCCGCGGGCGAGGTGGTCAGCGGCGTGCACCGGGTGCCGCTTCACCTGGCCGCGTGCGCGATGCCCAAGCTCGGCGACGTGGGCGTATTCCCCGACACCAGCTGCGCTGCACTGCATCTGCCACCTGTGCCGGCCGGGTTCGTCTCGGCCGTCAGGGAATTCACCGCCCTGCAGAACGCGCTGATACGCGGCCTGCTCGGGTCCAATTCAGGTCCGCGCTGTGTCAGTGAACCGGCAGCGGTGTCTTATACCCGCCGGATAGCAGCCAGGTATGGATCCGGCCGATGGCGGATAATCCAGCCGAAGGTGGTGCTGCCGGGATCGTGCTGGCAGGCGCAGGCAGACCCGGTAACGCGCGTGATCGATATCTTCCCGCAGCCGGGCAGCTACGCACGCGGCAACGAGGTTGCGCGGATCGTGAAGCAGGTGATGGCCCCCCTCTACAGTCAGCTGCGCTGCCGGTCGGGTAACAAGCCGGAGAGCGCGGCCGCGATCCGCCGCGAGTTGCTCGGCCGCCTGCTCGCGGCCGGTTTCAAGGGCTGCAAGGTCGCGGTCGTCGGAGAGCCGGCCAGCAAGCTCGCGCCATGCTACGTGTCAGGCGGGCTATCGATGACGACGCGCAGGGCGGACATCAACAGCATCGGCTCCTGACCCTCCGGCGGCTCGTAACCGGGCAGGACGACGATGTGCGCGCTGCCGGTGGGCACAGCAAGACGGCGCGAGTAAGCATGGATGTGCCCGAGGGACCGGTTACGCCTTCTTGCCCGGCTGGCGGCGTCGCTTGTCGCGGACGAAGATAGCGCCCTGCCTGCCGTCCCCGGCGCTGCGACGCTCCAGCTCGAAAAGCGTGGTCGCGGTCATCAGGTCACTCAGCTTGGCATACCCGTAACTGCGCGAGTCGAAGTCGGGCTGTTGCTTGGTGATCAGTGTGCCGACGTAGCCGAGCTGAGCCCAGCCGTCGTCGTCGGATGCGGCCTCCACCGCGCCGCGCAACTGGCCCACCAGGCTCGCGTCACCTTTGAGCTGCGCGGCCGACGCGCGCGGCGCAGCCCCCGATGCCGCGTCCGCTGGCCCCGCCGCCGGGCCGGCCTCACGGCGAAGGTTCTCGATGTAGACGAACTTGTCGCAGGCCGCGACGAACGCCTTGGGCGTCTTGCGCTCGCCGAAGCCGTACACGGTCAGCCCGGACTCGCGCAGGCGGGACGCGAGCCTGGTGAAGTCGCTGTCGCTGGACACCAGGCAGAACCCGTCGAACCGGCCCGAGTACAGCAGGTCCATGGCGTCGATCACCATCGCCGAGTCGGTCGCGTTCTTGCCGGTTGTGTAGGCGAACTGCTGGACCGGCTGGATGGATTGGGCGAGCAACTGGTCCTTCCAGCCCTTCAGGCTCGTCCCGGTCCAGTCCCCGTAGGCACGCTTGACGTGCGCGGTGCCGTATTTGGCGACCTCGGCGAGCAGCCCGTCAGTGATGCCGGGCTGGGCGTTGTCGGCGTCAATCAGCACTGCCAGCCGTGCCGCGTTCTCGCTCACCGCGAACCCCTTCCACGAATCAAAGGCCCACAATAGCCAGCCCAGATGACTCGGCGCAGGGCCGCATGACCGATAACCAGGCCGAAGGCGCAGCGTTCCGCGGACGAATGAGCACAGCTTCGGCTGGTTCAGCATCCTCTCCCTGGAACCGCCGGGCGAAGCCCCCCGATGAACTCCCTTCCGGGGAGCGGCAAGAGAGTGCATCGCCACGTCCGGCGATGCAAAGACGGTGAGCACCGGCTGCGGGTATACCGACCCGCTGAAGCCGCCTTGTGGCGCGCGTCTCCAACAGATCCACACCGGGAACGGGCAGGCGCCGGCCAATCGTTTCGCCCGGCCGGTCGGCTGGGTTGCCGGCGGTCAGGCTGCAGGGCTGTCCGATGGACCGTCATCGCCCGGGGTCGCGCAGCGAGGTCGGGGAGAGGAACGGCTGGAGCAGTCCCGCATCGCCGATGCTTGACGACCGCCGCGCGACCCCGGCCAGGAGGTCGGCGACCTGGACGCGCGGATCGTCGCGGGAGTCGACCGTCACCAGCCCGGCCAGCAGTGAGACCCCGCCCGGCGGCGCCCCGTCTTCGCGGGCATCCGCGGTCGGCGACCCTGCGGTGCCGGTCAGTACCTGCTGAAGGCGCCTTAGCCGACTAGCCGTCAGCGCGCTCTGCTCGTCGTGGATCACCATTACCTGGCGCTGTCCGCCGCTCCAGAATAGGACGGTCTCGGCCAGCGCCGGCAGCAGTGGCTCCAACGGCGGCGGGATCGAGCGGTCGTCGTGTGCCAGCCGGGTCAGGACGGCCCGCACCTGCGTCCGGCTGAGCCCGTCGAGCACAGCCTCGGCTTCCGCGCCGAGCCCGGCTCCTGCCAGCGAATCGCGCGCCCGGAAGAAGCGCTCCACCACGCTGCGATCCGGCTGATGCCGCCTCTTAGCCCGGACCAGCTCGACGAACGCCGCGAGGAAGGCAGCCCAGTCCCGACCACCAGCCCGGCCGGCCCGGTACAAGCTGAGAGCTGCCGGACGGTGGTCCCGGGTCAGGCGAGTACCAGCCGCGTAGGAAGGCTCGGCCAGGAACAGGTCGACGATCCGGGTGACGAGGAAGTACTCCTTGTCGACCACGAGGACGTGCCCTCGGCCGCTCAGCGCCGCCAGCAACCAGCCCGACGCCGCACGCGCCTGCGGACCACGGAGAAACTGCCCGGACTTGAACTCGCTCAGCGAGAATCCGGATCGCAGCTCCCGGATGAGCTCAACCGCCTCGTCCGGGCGCAGATCGACACTTGCGTGCGTGAACACGGGGGTGGCTGAGTCCAGCAAGTTGGTGCCGGAGAACCCGGACTCGTCACAGGCAATCTCCACGACGGCGCCGCCAACCGCGCCCATCGGCGGCAGGCCGCCCTGCGGGGGCAATCTCCGGGCCGTCACCACGCAAACCATGCTCGCCCGCCTACCCGGATCGCACCATCGATTTACGCTCCCTTCACCTCTGCAGGTCCAGGGCACCCGCCGCAGACGACAACCTCCCTAGTTCTGGACGAGGCCAGGCAGAGCTAGGAACGCGGGCATGTGACCTACCTGCTCGACACGACTGTGCAGGCGGAGACGCGCCTCAATTGAGGTAGCCGGGACTCCGCCAACTGGGCTACCCAAAGGTCAGTCGTTTGTACGGCGACATCCGCTTGAGGGTCTTTCTAGGCTACTGTCCGTATGACGCCGCTTACGAGAATGACCCCATTTGCACGAACGCTCGCCTTGTCCGCCGCACTGCTTGCGGCGGGCGGCCTGCTGAGCGTGGGCCTGCCTGCGGTCAGTTCCGCGGCCGCGGCCACCACGACGCTGTGCAACTCGCAGACCGCGCACGTCGACGGCGGTACCTACACGGTCGAGAACAACGAGTGGGGCTCAAGCGAGCCTGAATGCATCAGCACCGATGGCAGCACCGGATTCACGGTGGCGAACTCCTCGATCGCGAACTCAACCTACGGCGCGCCCGGCGGCTACCCGGCCATCTACCGGGGTTGCCACTGGGGCGCGTGCACGCCCGGCAGCGGACTGCCGATCCAGGTCTCGAAGATCCGCGCCGGCACGGTAACGACCAGCTGGAGCACCTCCCAGCCAGGCGGCAGCAGCGACTATGACGTGGCCTATGACATCTGGTTCAACCAGACGCCCACCGCCAGCGGCCAGCCGAACGGCACCGAGCTGATGATCTGGCTGAACCATCACGGCCCCGTGCAGCCGTTCGGCTCGGAGGTTGCCCGTAACGTCGGCATCGGCGGCCGCGGCTACAACGTGTGGTTCGGAAACCAGGGCTGGAACACCGTCTCCTACACGATGACTACCGGCACTACCTCGGTCAGCAACCTGGATCTGCAGCCCCTGATCGCCGACGCGGTGCGCCGCGGCTATATCAGTCCTTCGTGGTACCTGATCGACGTGGAGGCGGGTTTCGAGTTGTGGCACGGCGGTGCGGGCCTGGCGACCAAATCGTTCTCGGTCAAGGCGGTCGGCGGCGCGGCCGTCGCCAGTCCTAGCCCGGCCAGTCCTAGCCCGGCCGGTCCGGCTCCGTCCCCGGCTGGGTCGTCGCCTGATATGTCCCTGCAAGCGATCTCGCCCGATGCTCCGGCACCGGGCACATCGACGAACGTCACAGTGGACTTCAAGAACAATGGCCCGGCCATGGCCGCCAACCTGACGCTGGTCACCGAAATCCTCAACTCAGCCGGCGCGGTCGTGGGCTCGCAGTCACAGGCGGGCCAGAATGTCGCTCCCCAGCAGACACTGAACGAGTCTTACGGCTGGACGGCGGCCGCACAGGCCGGCACTTACACCATCGAGGGACTCGTGCAGGACTCCGCCGGTAAAACGCTCGAGCGCGCGCAAGTCGGAGCCGTTACGGTGCAGTGAGCGGGGTACCGGGCCCACTACTGAGCGGCCAGCCGAACGCTGCAATAGCATTCAGTGCATGACGGGCCTGACGCCGTACTTTCACTTTCCCGGCACTGCTCGGCAGGCCTTGACCAGCTACGGTGACGTCTTCGGCTGTGCAGTTCAGCTGCATACCTTTGCCGAATTCAACCGCTCCGACGGCCCAGCCGGGGCCATTGCGCATGGCGGCCTGGTCGGCGGGCCCGTCTCGCTGTTCGGTGCCGACGTGGCCGGGGACGAGCCGCCGTTCCGGGCCGAGGGCCTGATGCTCGCCCTGCTGGGTACTGCCGCTCCGGCGACGCTCCGCACCTGGTTTACCCGTCTCAGCGAAGGCGGCCGGATCGTAGACGACTTGCAGCGGCGGCCGTGGGGGGACTTTGACGGGCAAGTCATCGACCGTTACGGCGTGCACTGGCTTATCGGGTTCGAAGGCGACGAGAGCGGCTGAACGCGCAGTTGCTGCCAGCTCGGGCCGCCAGGGAATTACGGGCATGAGAGTTCTCATCGCTGGCGGCGGTATCGGGGGCCTGTCGCTCGCCCTGTCGCTGCACGCGGCGGGGATCGATGACCTCCACGTACTCGAGGCGGGGCGAGTCGAGGAACTCGGCGTCGGTATCAACGTGCTCCCGCACGCCGTACGCGAGCTGAGCGAACTTGGACTGTCCGGCGAGCTGGCCGCCGCCGGACTGGCAACGAGCGAATTCGTCATGTTCAACAAGCACGGACAGCGGATCTGGGGCGAGCCGCGCGGCCTGGCCGCCGGCTACCGGTGGCCGCAGTACTCAATACACCGGGGGCGCCTGCTCGGCGTGCTGCAGCGGGCGTTCCTCGAGCGGCTGGGGTCCGGCAGGTTGCATCCCGGTCACCGCGTCGTGTCCGCCAGCGAGGACGGTTCCACGGTGTTCGCTGAGCTCACCGGAGGCGCGCGCGTGCAGGGCGATGTGCTGGTCGGAGCCGACGGGATCCACTCCGTGCTCCGCGCCCGCCGCTGCCCCGGCGAAGGCGGCCCGCTGTGGAACGGCATCACGATGTGGCGCGCGGTCGCACCCGGCGTGCCGTTCCTGACCGGCGCGTCCATGGTGATGATCGGCTACTTCGGCAAGCGGGCCGTGGTCTACCCGATCACCAGGCCGGATCGCGACGGCCGAGCGCTGATCAATATCGTGCTGGAGGCGACCACGGGTGACAGCCGTCCGATGCCCCGCCAGGACTGGGACCACGTCGTCGACCCGGCGGAGATCAGGGCGCTGTTCTCCGGGATGCGCTTCGGCTGGATCGATGTCGATGCCCTGATCGACGCGGCGCCTCGCTGGTGGCAGTACCCGATGGTGGACCGCGATCCGCTGGAGCAGTGGAGATCGGGGCTGATCACGCTGCTGGGCGACGCGGCCCACCCGATGTACCCGGTCGGGGCCAACGGCGCGTCTCAGGCCATCCTCGATGCCCGCGTGCTCGCCCGGGCGCTGGCGCTCGCGCCCACCGTTGATGAGGCACTCGAGCGCTATGAGGCGGAGCGCCGGCCAGCGACAGCGGCCGTGGTGCTCGCCAACCGCGCAGCCGGGCCGGAGAAGTGCATGGAGCTCGCCGAGGCCCGCGCCCCGGCCGGATTCGACCGGGTCGAAGACGTGTTCGCGCCCGGCGAGCTGCAGGAGCTATCAAGTCGCTACCAGCGGACCGCTGGCTTTGACCCGGCGCTGCTGAACGGCAGGCCCTCGCTGAGCGTGTTTCGCTGACGTCCGGCGCGTGGTCATTGACTGACTCAAGCCGGGCCTGATGGCGCCATCGCGAGGAGGGTTTCCTGGATCAGGCCGACGTGTGAGCCGGCCGCCAGGAGCGCCGTCAGGTCCGCGGTGAAGCCTGCCTGGTCCTGCTTGCTGTAGGCGAGGAAGGTGGCGCGGGTGCGCTCGAGTTCCAGGACCGCCCGGCTGGGAAGGCGCAGGGCGCTGGCCTGACGCATTTCGACCGGCTCGCCGAACAGGGTGGTGTCGCGAAGCGCGGAGACCCAGGGCGGCTGATCGGACCATCCCGCGGTCCGGCTGTAGCTCTGCCATAGCCCTCGCAGCCGCGTCCGCAGTGGTTCGGGATAGCGCTCCGTGGTGGAAAGCAGCGCGAGCCAGCCGCCGGGCCGCAGCAGCCGGGCGGCCTTGGCCAGGCCGAGGGCGGGGTCGACCCAATGGAATGCCGTGGCCGACACGATGAGGTCGAAGCGCCCGTTTCCTGCGAAGTCCTCGAACGAACAGACCTCGAACCCGGCCGTCGGGTCGGTAACGTTGCGCCGGGCGACCTCGATCATCGCCGCGCCGATGTCGATAGCGGTCAGGTTGAACGCGCGGCCGGCCAGTTGCCGGGTGAGCTGGCCGGTGCCGCAGCCGATCTCGAGCACGTCGGCACCGGGGCCGATCCCGGCTGTCGCGCAGACGGCATCGACGATCTTGGCGGGATAGCCCTGGCGGGTGGCGTCGTACCGCCCGGCGACGCGGTCAAAGAGGCACCGCTGCTGTTCCCGCCGCCTGCGCTGCTCACCGGTCTCCGCGGTCACGACCACAGTCTGCCCGGCGCACCGGCATGCATCGTCCTGCCTAGTGTCCGCGGAAGGCTTCCTCGAGCCACCACGCGCCGTGATCCGAGGTGACCTTGGCGTCGATGACGATCGGCCTGGCGGGCCTGGCCGCGAGCCAGTCCCGGACCGGCCCGAGGTCGCCGGCGGTCCGCACGGTCACCGCGTCGCAGCCGAAGCCGCGCACGATCGCGGCAAGGTCGGCGGGCGGGAACCGGACGGTGTCCAGCGGGTAGCCGTCCGGCCCGAAGTGGTGGACCTCGGCGCCGTACGCCTCGTCGTCGTAGATGACGATGACCATCGGCAACTGCAGCCGCACCGCCGTTTCCAGCTCGCTGATTCCCATCAGCGCGCCGCCGTCGCCGAGCGCCGCGACCACCAGCCGGTCGGGCCTGGCAATGGCGGAGCCGATCGCCGACGCCAGCCCGAGGCCGATCGACTGGTAGGCCTGAGTGAAGCAGAAGCCGTCCTGGTCGGGAACCGACAGGAACATGCTCGGGTAGCCCATGAAGTTGCCGGAGTCGATCGCGACGATCCGCTCGGCCGGCAGCAGGTCGTCCAGCGCGATCGTCAGCGTGCGCGGATCGATCCGGTCGCCGTCGCCCTCGTCGTCGTAGGGCACGTCGCGCCAGCGGCGCCGGGCGGCCAGCCCGCTCTTGAGCTCCTCTGACCGGTACCCGGTGTCGTGCCTGCCGAGCAGGTGCCCGAGCAGGTCGGCAACGGCGGAGGCGGTCAGCGCGACGTCGCCGGTTACGCCGAGGTGTACCGGCCGGTGCCTGCCGAGGGCCGAGGGGTCGTCGTCTACCTGGACGACCGTCGTCTGCTCGCCGATCAGTGTTCCGTGCCGCGTGGTCCACATGTTCAGCGAGCAGCCCCAGCCGACGAGCACATCGGCGTTGGCGATGAGCTCGGCGGCCAGCGGTGAGGCGAACCCGCCGCTGACATCCAGGTCCCACGGGCTGCCGCGGAACAGGCCTTTCGCCGCCGCCGAGGTTGCCAGCAGCGCGCCGCAGCTGTCGGCGAGCTGCTCCAGTGCCGCGCGCGCCGCCGGGCTGCGCGCCCCCCGCCCGGCCACGAACACTTTCCGGCGCGCGCCGGCCAGCACTGCCGCAAGCGCGGCGGCCTGCTGCTGTGACGCCGCGACGGGCTCGGCACGCATTGGGTCCGGGCTGCCCGGCCAGCTGCACTCGCCGGCCTGCACATCAAGCGGCAGGCCAAGCACGACGGTCCGGCGCTCGTCGCGCGCCGTCCGGTAGGCGCGTACCGCGTCGTCAAGCGCGAAGGCAGCCGAGTGCAGCCGCGCCGCCGTCGCGCCGGTTCCGCTGGCGATCGCGGACACGTCGATCCTGAAGTTGGAGGTGACGGCACTCGCGCTGACGTCCGCGGCCAGCACGAGCAACGGCGTGCGGCTCTTGGCCGCCTCGGTGATGCCGGTCAGCGCGTTGGTCAGGCCCGGCCCCTGGTGCAGGGTCAGCAGGGCGGGCCGCCCGGCGAGCCGCGCCCACGCGTCCGCCATGCTCGCCGCCCCGCACTCGTGCCGGGCCGCGATATACCGGACCCCGTTACTGATCAGCGCGTTGGTCAGGTGGAAGTTCCCGCTGCCGACCACGCCGAACATCGTGTCGGCGCCGAGATCAGCCAGCGCCCTGGCGATGGCGTCGGTTACCTTCACGAGGCACGTTCCACCAGCGCTAGCACGCGCGCCGGGCTGCCAGAGCCGCCCACGATGGGCAGCGGCCCGGCCACCACCACCGCGCCAGCGGGCGGCAGCAGCGCGAGATTCTGAAGCTGGGTCAGCCCGAACTTGCCTGCTCCGAGCAACGCCGAGTGGCACGGGAACGGCGGATCGAACGAGTGCGCTGCGCCCGCGTCAGTGCCCACGGTCTCGACGCCGAGGCCGATCACCGGCGCCTCCTCGGCGAGCCAGCGCGCGCAGGCAACCGAGACGCCTGGCGTGTGCGGGCCGGTCTCGCTGGCGTTCAGGAACTCCTGCTGGCTGCCGGACCGGGCGTCCCACCCGGTCCGGTAGAGCAGCCAGCCGCCCGTCGGCAGCGGCCCGTGCTCGGTCTCCCACTTCCTGATGTGCTCGGGCTCGAGCAGGAAGTCCGGGTCCGCGGCTGCCTCCGCGCTGAAATCGAGTACCACTGCGGGTGCGATCAGGCTTGTGAGGGGAACGCCCGTTATGTCGGCACCGTCCCTGCCGGTGACCCAGTGGACCGGCGCATCGAAGTGGGTGCCGGTGTGCTCACCGGTGCTGATGTTGTTCCAGTACCAGGCCGGCCCGCGCTCGTCGTAGCGGCTGACCTCCTGCAGCGAGAACGGGATGGTGTTGGCGAACGGCTCGGGCAACTGGATGACCGGAGTGCTGGACTCCAGGCGTGCCGTCAGGTCGATGATCTCGATTGCTGCTGACGTGATGGCCGAGACGAGCTGCTCTAGCACGGACATGATTATCTCCAGCGCGATCTGTCGGGTAGTCCGGGAAGGGTTCGGTAAGCAGTCAACAAGCCTGCCGTAGCCGGCCTGGGTCAGGGAAGGCCTGCGGGCCAGACACGTGAAGCGGTCACGCAGAATAGGGGAATGGCCAAGCCCGTGACGAAAGCCGAGACGCTGGTTACCAAGGATGGAGTCCCGATCGAGGCGGTCCACCTGCACGGTGACCGGGCGCTTGGATTCGTGGTTGCGCACGGCTTTACGCTGCACTGGCAGTGGCCGCACGTATGGCGGGTTGCCAGGCGGCTCAACGAGCACGCAGGCGTGGTCGCCTTCGATTTCCGCGGGCACGGGCGCTCCGGCGGCGCGACTACGCTCGGCGACAAGGAGATCCACGACGTAGACATCGTCGTGCGTTACGCGCGCGAGCTCGGCTACGAACGGGTCGTGACGGTGGGCTTCTCGATGGGCGCCTCCACCGTCTTGCGGCACGCCGGAATCATGGGCGGCGTGGACGCGGTGGTGTCGGTGAGCGGGCCAGGCCGCTGGTATTACCGTGGCACGCCGTCCATGCGCCGGCTGCACTGGGCGGTGGAGCACCGGGCCGGCCGCTTCATCACCAAGCGCGTACTCAACACGCGGGTCAGCCGCGGTCGCTGGGATCCGGTGCCGATGCCGCCCGCGGATGCTGCCGCGATGATCTCGCCGACGCCGCTGCTGATCGTGCACGGTGACCGGGACGAGTACTTCCCCTCAGACCACGCCGGGCAGCTGTTCGAAGCGGCGCGTCAGCCCAAGGAACTCTGGATCGTGCCTGGTTTCGGGCACGCCGAATCCGCCATCAGCGGTCCGGTGCTGGACCGGATAGCCGGCTGGGCGATCGCCGCGACGGCGGTCACCGTCAGCCCCGATGCGGTGGCGTAGCGAGGGCTGCGGGAACGCGGTTTAGGGGCTGGCTGTCCTGCGGTCCGGAGCGGATGACTGCTGGTGGCGGCGTTTTGTCCCGCATGTCGGTGTTCGCTCTCGATGAAAGCTGGTATTTCGTCGCTATAGCAACAATGGATTCACATCCATGAGCGGCGTGCTTCGCCGGCAGCCCGGTTCTTCACCAGATCGCTAGGTCGCGGGCTTCTGCCAGACCGATACGTGCTGCCGGCTTTCGGCGGTGAACGGCTGCCGCTGCCATCCTTCCCAGCGCTCGCGCAGATGCAGGCCGGCGAGCCGGGCCATCAGGTCGAGTTCGGCGGGCCATGCGTACCGGAACGGGATGGAACTGAACTCGGCCCGGCCGTTGTCGATCGTGACGTAATTCGAGCTCACCGCCTGTGTCGCGACATCATAAAGGTCGAACGCCCACCGCTTCGGCCCGGTCTCGAATGGCACGGCGGTCTGGCCGGGCGGCAGCCTGCGCAGATCGGGGACCATTACTTCGACGACGAAGCAGCCGCCGGGCGACAGCTGCGCCGCGACGTTGGCGAAGCAGGCCACCTGGGCATCCTGCGTGGTCAGGTTCATGATCGTGTTGAAGACCAGGTACGCCAGCGAGAACGTGCCCGCTGCCCGTGCCGTGGCGAAGTCCCCGATCGTCACGCCGATCGCGGCGCCGCCCGGCTTGGCCCGCAGCCGGGCGACCATCGCCCTGGACTTCTCGATGCCGTGCACGGGGATACCCCGGCGGGACAGCGGCAGCGCGATGCGCCCGGTCCCGATGCCGAGTTCCAGTGCCCGGCCGTGGCCGGCAAGCCCGGCGAGCACGTCGACTGTCGCGTCGATCACGGCCGGGTCGAACATGGCGGAAGCGTCGTCGTCATACTCCGCCGCCACCTGCTCGCCGAAGTACCCGTCCTGGGTCACAGGCTGATCGCGGCGGTGCGCAGGTCTGTCATGCCGAGCAGGGTGTGCTTGCCGCCGATCCGTCCCCACCCGGTGCCGCGCCCGCCGGCCCCGCCGAACGGCATGTTCACATCCCACCAGCAGGTGCTGTCGTTGACGACGACCTGCCCGACGGCCAGTTCCTCGATGAAGCGGTACGCCCGGCTGATGTCCCTGGTGAACACGGCAGCCTGCAGGCCGAGCCGGTCCCTGTTCGCGATCTGCAGCAGATCGTCGTCGCCGTCAGCGGTGATGACCGGCACGACCGGGCCGAACGACTCCTCGGTCGCGAGCAGGCTGTCGGCAGGGACCTTGTCGGCGACCGTGAACTCGTAATACAAGTCGGTCGGGTGACCGGGCTGCCGGCGGCCGCCGCGCAGGAGCTTCGCCCCGCGGGCCTCGCCATCGGCGACGTGCCGGTCCATCTTGGCGGCCACGGCCTCGTTGTTCAGCGGGCCGAGCGTAGTCCGCTCGTCGAACGGGTCGCCCAGGCGGACGGCGTCGGCTTCGGTGATGACCGCCTCCAGGAATGCGTCGTGCACTGCGCGGTCCACCAGTACCCGCTCGGTCGCGCAGCACACCTGACCTGAGCACAGGTAAGCGCCGTAGACCGCTGCCCTGGCGGCCGCCGCGACGTCCGCGTCGCTGAGCACGACCAGCGGCCCGTTACCTGAGCACTCCATGATGGAGCGTTTGAGGCCGGCGCTGGCCTGAATCTTCGTGCCGGTGGCGGACGAGCCGATGAATCCGATCGCGTCGATGCCCGGATGCTGGACCAGGGCGTGGCCGGTCGGTCCCTCGCCAGGCAGCACGTTGACCAGGCCGTCAGGCAGCCCAGCATCCCGCAGGATCTGCGTGGCGCGCAGGACGGTGAACGCGGTGTGCGCCGGCGGCTTGACGACGTGGGAGTTCCCGGTGGCCAGGCCGGGGGCGACGAACTCGGCGAACATCAGCAGCGGGAAGTTCCACGGCGTGATGATCGCCCAGGTGCCGACCGGCCGGTAGAACGTAAACATCCGCTTGGTCGAGCTGGTCGACGAGATGGTCTCGCCGGTCAGCCGCACCGCGTCCTCGGCGTGCAGGTGGAAGAGCGTGGCTGCCTCGTCGACGTCCGCGAGCGACTCCAGGAGCGGCTTGCCCTGCTCGAGCGTCTGCAGGCGGGCAAGTTCCTCGCGGCGCGCGGTGATGCCGTCGCCGATCGCGTGGCAGACCGCTGCTCGCGCCCACACGTTGACACGAGCCCAGGCCTGGCCGGCTGCCCTGGCCGCGCCGACCGCAGCGTCGATGTCATCCTGGCCGGGAATGCCGACCGAGCCGATCACCTGGCCGGTCACCGGCGACACTACGTCCTGGCGCCCGGCCGACCCGTCACGGTAGCCGCCGTTGATGAAGAGCTGTACGTCGCCGGCCGTCTCGGGCACGCGGCACCTCCGCAATAGTCAGTCAGGCGGGCAGGAACCCGCCAGTGTCAGACGATTCTAGGCAGATCGGCGATGCCTCAGCTCGCGAAGTCGATCCGCATCACCGCGCGCCGTAGGCTGGGGCGGCTGACCTCGGTGAAGCCAGCCGCGGCGAAGATCTGGCGGGCTCCGACATACAGTTCGCCCCAGATGATCTCTTTACCCG
Source organism: Actinomycetota bacterium (assembly GCA_027314515.1). GTDB lineage: Bacteria > Actinomycetota > Actinomycetes > Streptosporangiales > Streptosporangiaceae > JAJYUU01. The sequence continues at coordinate 34,719 of DAHVAR010000190.1, read as the reverse complement.
GCTCCGGCTCCATCGGGTAGGCCTCGAGCGCCCGTGCGCCGTTGGTGCGAGCGAAGTCGACGGTTGCCGCGGCCAGTGCGTAGCTGATCCTCCGCCTGCGGTACCCCTTACGGACCACGAAGCACGTAACGCCCACACGCTGTCGTCCGACTTGTCCTCATCGCGGCCGCTCCAGGCCGTCCGGGTTCGCAGCAGGCGAGGATAAGCCGTCCGCGGTTCGACCGCCACCCAGCCGACCGGCTCGCCGCTAAGGTATGCAACCAGTCCGGTGGTAGCCCGGGCTTGCGCACCGTCGCAGCTGGTTTGCTGGCGGAAGCGATCGCGCCGCTCCTGGTCGGTGAGGGAGCGCCAGTCGCGATCGCGCACCTTGAAGTACTGGCAGTAACAGTGGCCGGCGGGGCCGGTGGTTCCGAAGATTGCTTCCAGGTCTGCCCAGGACGCCTGGTTCGCGCCGGCGATGGTCAGCTCTGGGGGCCGGACCGGCTCGGGCGCTGCAGGGCTGCCGGCGGCTGCGCCTGCCGTCTTCACTCTGGATCCTCGCCAGTCAGCCCGTCGACCGACTCGCGGATGAGGTCGGCGTGGCCGACGTGCCGGGCGTACTCCTCGATCATGTGCATGATGAGCCGGCGCAGGCTGGGAGTCCGGCCGCCGGGCGAGGTAACGGACGCCAGTTGATCGAGCCCGCCGGTCGCGATCGCCTCGGCGACGGCGGCGCGGGAGCGAGTCACGGCTGCTTCCCACAGCGCCATGAGCTCGCCGGGACTGTCGTCGGCGGCCGAGCGCCATTCCCAGTCGGAGTCAGCGTCCCAGTCCACTCCGTCCCAGGGGGCGGGCCGGGGCAGGCCGGCCAGCGTCACCGTGAAGTACTCGTCCTCGACCAGGGCCAGGTGCTTGAGCAGGCCGCCCAGCGTCATGGTGGACGGCGCGAGAGTCGCCTGCAGGCCGGCTGCGTCGAGGTTGCCGCATTTCCAGGCCACATACCTGCGCTGGCGTTCCAGAGCGCCGAGCATGGTGTCCACGTCGTTCCCTGCTACGGGGGGTTCGTGCGGTATCGCGGTACTTTCGATATCCATGCCGCGCAGGCTAGCGTTGATCGCGGACGTTCTGCTTCCGGAATCGAGGACCAATGCCGGCTGACGTGAGCCCCACCGCCAGGGCGCTGCTGGCGCTCGAGGTGATCCAGAACAGTCCCGGCATCACCGCGCGAAGCCTGGGCGACGCGCTCGGCGTCACCGAACGGGCCGCCCGTCGCTACGTCGCGATCTTGCGCGAGGCGGATCTGCCGATCGAGTCGGTCAGCGGTCCGCACGGCGGCTACCGGGTGGGCCGCGGCCTTCGGCTGCCGCCGATGATGTTCACCGCCGCCGAGAGCCTGGGACTTGTCATGGCCGTCCTGGAGGGTCACCGAGACGCGGCCAGCCCGACCGACCTGGTCGGCAGCGCCCTGGCCAAGATCGTCAGGGTGCTGCCGGATCGGGTGGTCGGCCCGGTGCGGGCGTTCCGTGCCCTGTCCGCTCCGGTGCCACCGCGGGCGACGTCGCCCGGCGCGGCCGGAACCTCGCCCAGCCCGGCGCTGACTGCTCAGCTGATCGAGGCGTGCACCGCCGCGCGGCGGGTGCGGCTGATGTACCGGCTCAGCTCGCCGGGCGGCCGGCCGATGGACGTCGACCCGTGGGCCGTCGTGCTGCGGCACAGCCGGTGGTACCTGCTGGGCTGGTCGCACGCGGCTGGCGCGCGGCGGGTGCTGCGGCTGGACCGGATCGTCGCGGTCGAGGTCCTGCCGCAGGGGTTTACCCCGCCGCCCGACCTGGACGCGCTGCGCACGCTGGAGGAGCACCTTTCGCAGGGCTGGACCTACCCGGTCGATGTCCTGGTCGATGCCCGCGTCGAGGAAACCGCACGGTGGCTGCCGAGGAGCCTTGGCCGGCTCGAACCTTGCGAAGGGGAGCGGACGCGGGTCCTGGCAACCACCGACGAGCCGGACTGGTACGCCCAGCGGCTTGCCGCGATCCCGGCGGCCTTCACCGTCCTCGGGTCACCGGAACTGCAGCGCGCGATCGCGGCCCTCGGCCGGCGGTTGGTTCAGGCGAGCGGCATCTGACCGAAAGATGCCGAACCGGGCCTGACCGCCAGCGGGAGGAAGTTCACCCGGATTGCGGCCGGGACCGTTACGCTAACCGGCTAAACAGCGCTGGCCGCGATGCCTGTCCCGGTGGTGGTCTGCCAAGCCTGCACTGCCGGGGGAGGAGGGCTGCCCGCGCGCACAAGCCCGGAGGCGAACAGATGACCAGGACGGTGCTCAGCGGCGGGCGAGTCTTCGACGGCACCGGCAGCCCGGTAGCCGACGCGGATGTCGCGATCTCAGCTGGCCGGATCGCCGACGTCGGGATCGGGCTGGACGGAGACGAGCAGGTCGACGTGTCCGGCCTCACTCTGCTTCCCGGCTTCTTCGACTGCCACGTACACGTGATGTTCTCCGGGGTCGACCTGGTGCAGCGCATCCAGCGGCCGTTCTCCTACCAGTTCTTCCAGGCGGCGCGCAATCTGGCGGCGACCCTGGACTGCGGTATCACAACCGTGCGCGACGCCGGCGGTGCTGACCTGGGCGTCCAGCGCGCGGTCGATGACGGCCTGATCGACGGGCCGCGGATGCGGATCGCGATCAGCGCGCTCAGCCAGACTGGCGGCCACGGTGACGGCTGGCTGCCATCGGGACTGTCGACATCCCTGATGGCGCCGCACCCAGGTCGGCCGGAGGGCCTGGTCGACGGACCGGAAGAGATGCGCAAGCGAGTGCGCGAGATCATCCGCGCCGGCGCCAACGTCATCAAGGTGCACACCTCGGGCGGCGTGCTGTCGCCTCGCGACAGCCCTAAGCATGCCCAGTTCCGGCCTGATGAGCTGGCCGCGCTGGTAGCTGAGGCGACCGCCGCGGGCCTGCCGGTGATGGCGCACGCGCAGGCGACTGATGGCATCAAGAACGCCATCCGGGCCGGCGTACGGTCCATCGAGCATGGCATCTACCTGGACGACGAGGCTATCGAGATGATGCTCAGCGCTGGTGCCTGGCTCGTCCCCACGCTGGTGGCTCCGCACGCGGTCGTCAACGCGGCGCGCTCGGGCAGCCAGCTGCCGGACGGCGTGCTAGCCAAGGCCCAGGAGGTCATTGTCGCGCATGCCGACGCATTCGCCCGTGCGGCCGCGGCGGGGGTCAAGATCGCCATGGGCACTGACAGCGGTGTCGGGCCGCATGGCAGCAACCTCGACGAGCTGCCGCTGATGGCCGCTGGCGGGCTGACCCCCGCTCAGGTGCTGGCAGCGACGACCAGCTCGGCAGCCGAGCTGCTGCAGCTCGGCGATGAGACCGGCACGATCATGCCAGGCAAGCGAGCGGACATCGTCGTTCTCGATGGCGAGCCGTTCGATCTGGCAAACCTCAAGGCGAATATCCGGGCGGTCTATTCGGCCGGCCGACAAGTGCGCGGGTGAGCATGCCCGCGCGGGTGAGCTCCGAGCCTTCCCGATCGGAACGGGGTCAGCGCGCTGCCGGCGCGGTATCTTCAGCCAGGGAGGCTGTGCCGTGACAGACGTACTGTGTGAGATCCGTGACCTGGTTGCGGTCGTCACCCTCAACCGTCCGGCCCGGCGCAACGCGCTCTCTGCCGTGCTGCTGACCAGCTTGCGGGCCACGGTGGCCGAGCTCAGCGCTGACCCCGCGGTCCGGGCGATCGTGCTGACCGGAGCTGACCCTGCCTTCTGCGCCGGGCTTGACCTGACCGAGCTTGGCCAGCCTGGCGGACCGCTGTCGGCGGCGTCCGGACCGGTCCTGCCGCCGCTGTCCAAGCCGCTGATCGGCGCGGTCAACGGGGCCGCCGTCACCGGCGGCCTCGAGCTGGCACTGGCGTGCGACTTCCTGATCGCGTCAGAGCGGGCCAGCTTCGCCGACACGCATGCCCGGGTCGGGATCATGCCGGGCTGGGGACTCACTGTCCAGCTTCCCGCCGCTGTCGGGCTGCGCCGGGCCAGGGAGATGAGCGCCACCGGGAACTTCGTCGACGCTCGCACCGCCCTGCAGTGGGGCCTGGTCAACCACGTTGTCCCGCATCCGGAACTGCTCGACTTCTCGGTGCGGCTCGCCGCGGACGCTGCCTCCAGCGATCCGGCGGCAGTGCAGGCGATCTTCACGACGTACCGCGAGGGTGCGCGGGTTACCGCCGGCGAGGCCGCGAAGATCGAGGCCGCCGCTCATGAGCGCTGGCACGCGGGCGGAATCGACAGTAGCCAGGTTGCCCGCCGCCGCGATGCCATCATCGAGCGCGGCCGGTCGCAAGCGGGCGCGCCCCGGTAGCGCCGGGTCCGGCCGGGAGACCCGGCCCACACTTCGGTGCTGTGAGCGTGCCAGGCGACGACCTTGGCCACCTGATTGACGGGCGGTCCGCGGCACCCATGTGAGGATGGAGCCACAAAGTGATCTTGGATGAGATCAGGGTAACAAGGCTGCGCCTGGCTGAGCTGTGCAGGGAGTACGGGATAGCAGAATTATCGGTCTTCGGGTCGGCCGCGCGTGGTGACGCCGCCCCACTTTCTCACGTGATCATGAGCCGTAACCGGCGGATCACCAGCCAGCAGGCAGCGGCATGCCTTCCGCGTAACCGGCCGCGCTCTGGATGCCGACAACGGCGCGCTCGTGCAGGCCCTCGATGCTCTCCGCGCCGGCGTACGCACAAGCGCTGCGCAATCCGGCCGTGATCGAGTCGAGCAGGTCCTCGACGCCGGGCCGCTGCTGATCCAGGTACATGCGCGAGGAGGAAATGCCCTCCTCGAACAGTTCCTTCCTGGCCCGCTCGAACGGCGAGTCGGCGGCGGCCCGCAGTCGCACCGCGCGCGCGGAGGCCATGCCGAAACTCTCCTTGTACAGCCGGCCGTCGGCGTCACGGAAGATGTCACCGGGCGACTCGCAGGTGCCCGCGAACCAGGAGCCGATCATGACGCTGGACGCGCCGGCTGCCAGCGCCAGCGCGACGTCGCGCGGATACCGGACGCCGCCGTCGGCCCAGACGTGCCGGCCGAGTCGCCGGGCCTGCGCCGCGCACTCCAGCACGGCGCTGAACTGCGGGCGGCCCACCGCGGTCATCATCCGCGTCGTGCACATAGCGCCCGGCCCGACGCCGACCTTGACGATGTCCGCCCCAGCGGCGACCAGGTCGGCGACACCGGCGGCGGTAACCACGTTCCCGGCCACGATCGGAACCGCGGGACTCACCTCGCGGACGGATCGCAGCGCCTGCACCATCTTGTCCTGGTGCCCGTGCGCGGTATCCACGACCAGCAGGTCGGCGCCGGCGTCCAGGAGCAGCTTGGCCTTGCCGGGCACGTCGCCGTTGACGCCGAGCGCGGCGGCGATCCGCAGCCGGCCGCGCCGGTCGAGGGCCGGCTGGTAGAGCGTCGCCCGCAGCGCCCCGGTCCGGGTGAGGATGCCGACGCAGCGGCCGTCGGCATCGACGACCGGCGCAACCCGGTGCCGCCCGTCGTGCAGGACGCTGAAGGCGCGCTCCGGATCGGTGCCGGCCGGCAGCGTCAGCATCTCGGCCGACATCACCTGCCCGAGCTGGGTGAACCGGTCGACGCCGGTGCAGTCGGCCTCGGTCACCACGCCGACCGGCCTGCCGTCGTCCCCGATCACCACGATGGCTCCGTGCGCCCGCTTCGGAAGCAGGCTGAGCGCGTGCCCGGTGGTGTCGGTCGGCTTCAGGGTGAGCGGCGTGTCATGAACCAGGTCGCGAGACTTGACCCAGGAAATCACTTCTGCAACGACATCAACTGGTATGTCCTGGGGCAGCACCGCCATGCCGCCGCGCCGCGCGACCGTCTCCGCCATCCGGCGGCCGGCCACGGCGGTCATGTTCGCCACGATGACCGGGATGGTGGCTCCGCTGCCGTCCTTGGTGGTCAGGTCCACGTCGAGGCGGGATCCGACGTCCGACCGGTTCGGCACGAGGAAGACGTCGCTGTAGGTCAGGTCGTGAACAGGCTGGCTGAGGAATCGCACGTACCCATTGTCCCCCAGTGCTCGCGGTGCCAACGCTGACCGGAGCCGCGCCGGGCGCAACCCCAGTGCGATATTTCCTGCCGGGAACGGGCTCTTTCCGGTCGGCCAGGCTGGCTACGAGCCGAGAACCTGCCGCAGATAGCCGTTGGCGAACCGGCGGTCCGGATCGACCAGGTCCCGCAGCGCGGCGAACTCTGACAGCCGCGGATAGCTGCCGGCCAGGTAGTCGGCATCCCTGGTATGCATCTTTCCCCAGTGCGGCCGGCCGCCCGCTGACGTCATGACGGCTTCGACGTCGGTGAAGTACTGCTCGTGCGGCGCGGAGTGAAAGACGTGAATGGCGACGTAGGCGCTGCCGCGGCCATACGCAGTAGATAGCCAGACCTCGTCGGGCGGAGTCACGCGGACCTCGATCGGGAAGCTGATCCGCCAGTCGCGGCGCCGGAACAGCGCGCGCACCTCGGCAAGCACGTCCGGCAGCGCCGCCCGGGGTATCGCGTACTCCTGCTCTTTGAACCGCACCCGCCGCGGGCTGGTGAACACTCTGTACGCGGCGTCGACGTAGGTGCGGGCACCGAGCGCCCTGGCGGCGACCGAGTTGATCGCCGGGATCGCCGCCGGGACGTGACGGCCGAGCTGACAGGTCAGGCCGAAGACGGAATTCGACAGGATCTCGTCGTCCAGCAGGTAGCGCCAGCGGGGGAGCGGGCGGGCCGGGCCGTCGGTCCGGTTATTGCGCTTGGTGAGGCAGCCCTCGCTGTGCGGGAACCAGTAGAACTCGAAGTGCTCGTTGTCTGCGGTCAGCTCGTCCAGGTGACTCAAGACCTCAGACCAGGTCATCGGCTCTTCGCGGGCCTGGAGCAGGAACGCGGGAACCACCCGGAAGGTCAGCGCGGTGACGATGCCGAGCGCGCCGAGGCCGACTCTGGCGGCGTCGAACAGGTTCGCCGCGCTGCCGTCGGGGAACCTCAGCCCGCCGCTCGGCGCCTCCGCCGAGCAGGTGACGATGCTGCCGTCCGCCAGCACGAGCTCAAGGCCGGCGATCTGAGCCGCCATCCCGCCCACGTCCCTGCCAGTGCCATGGGTACCGGTCTGGGTCGCGCCGGCCACCGTCTGCACCTGGATGTCGCCCATGTTGGCCAGCGACAGGCCGCGGCTGAGAAGTTCCGCATTGAGCACGCGCAGCGGGCAGCCGGCCTCGACGGTCACTGTGCCGGCCACGGCGTCGGCTGAGCGGATCGCGGTAAGGCGATCCGGGCGCAACCGCACTCCGTCGGTGACTGCGACAGGCGTGAACGAGTGGCCGCTGCCGGTCATCCGCACGGTCACTCCGTCGGCCGCGGCACGGCGCACCTCTGCCGCTACTTCGGCCGCCGAGCCAGGCGACACCACCCGGCTCGGGCTGGCGGTGACGTTACCAGCCCAGTTATGCCACGCTGCGGCCGGCCGGCCGGCCCCGTTACGCATCGACCCATTGTGCAACTTCGGCATCAGGTGTCGCACCCAATCTCCCCCGTCCCAGCAGGCACGCAGCCACTGCAAAAACGCCGCAACCCGCCGCGAAGCCGTACCCCCAGCGCGGCCCGGCGGTGTCGATGATCCGTCCGCAGGCCGCAGAGCCTGTTGCCACCCCGACCGCGATAGTAGAGGACAGCCAGGTCATTGCCTCGGTACGGCGCGCCGCCGGGGCCTGCCGCTCGATCAGCCCGTATCCGGCGATGAGCGTCGGGGCGATCGTCAGGCCGGCGACCAGAGTCGCGGCGCCGAGTGAGATCAGGGTCGGCTGAGCCCAGAAAGTGGCGACGCCGGCCACCGTCAGCACCAGGGTCAGGAAGAAGCGCCGCTCGACCGGGGCCCGCCAGGTGCGCGATCCGTACCACAGCCCGCCGACCCCGCTTCCCAGCGCGTAAGTGCCGAGGATCAAGCCTGCCAGCGGCTTGTGCCCGTGCTGCTGGGCGAAGTCGACCGTGCTCAAGTCGATGGACGCGAACATCGCGCCGAGGCAAAGATACAACGGCGCTATGGTGACCAGGCCGTGCGCGGGGAGGCGGGCAGCTCGCCGCGGCCGGCCGCCGTGTGCCTGGCCGTGCGCCGAGCCGTGCGCCGAGCCGTGCGCCTGGCCGGGCGGCTGGAGGCTGCTGGCCGGCGGCCGGACCCTGACCGCCGGCTCGGTCTGCCGCTGCGCCGCGAAGAACAAGGTGCCGCTCACCGAGAGCACCACGCACAGCAGGACGCCGGCCGGCGGCATGGCGGCCGCGAGCAGGGTCACCAGCGCTGGACCGACCACGAACACCATCTCGTCCACGACCGACTCGAGGGCAAACGCCGAGTGGAGTGCCGCCGGGTCGCGCAGCAACGCGCTCCATCTCGCCCGGACCATGGATCCGAGCGACGGCATCGACGAGCCTGCCAGGCAGCCGGTGACCATCAGGATCCAGGTAGGGGCCTTGAGTTCGGCGCACGCGACGAAGACGAGGCAGGCGACGGCGAAGAACGCGATCAGCGGCCTGAGCACCCGGCGCTGGCCGAACCTGTCAGCCAGCCGGGCCACTTGCGGCGCGCTGGCGGCGTAGCCGATCGAGCCCGCGCCCGATACCAGGCCGGCCAGTGCGTAGCGCCCGGTGCTTGCCGCCACCAGCAGCACGGTGCCGAGGCCGAACATGGCCATCGGCGCCCGGCCGATCATCCCGCTCAGGCAGAATCGCGCTGCCCCGGGCGTGCGCAGCAGCGCGATGTAGCCGCGCCCCTGCGGGCCGGTACTGTGCTGGCCGGTAGCGGGCTGGCCGGTAGCGGGCTGGCCGGTAGTCGGCTCTGGCTCTCCAGGTTCGAGCTCACCAGCGTCGAGCCCGGCGGGCACTTGTGTCATTCGGTGCGGAACCTCCGATCCGACGGTATCGGGCGTGTGGCCGCTCCCGCGGATCGGCAGGGTGGTGAGGCCGCCAGGCCATGCCGTGCGGCCGCGGGCTCGATGGCCGCCAAGCCCTACTGCCGCTGCGCAGGCGCGGCAGTTATCGTAGGTGCGTCATGGGACACTTCCTGCGGCGCGCACAGGGGAAGGCCGCGATCGCCAGCCGGCGGTCGAGCACGGGCGCGCCCGGCCAGTCCGGCGGTTCGCCGGGCGGGGCCAGCCTGCGCGGCGGGGCCAGCTGCCACGGCCTGGACAGCAATGCCCGCGGTCTGCGCAGCGCTAGCCGCCGGATCGCTGTGGTCGCCGCCATTGCGGTTCTCGGCATCGCGGTGCGCGCCGCTGATCCCGCCCAGGCAGCGATCGCGGCCCGGTCGGCCCGCGCCGAACCCTCGGCTGGCTCGATGGTCGCACCGGCCGATGGTGAGCTTGCGCTCACCGAGCAGTCAGGTGGCAACACGGGGACCGCGTCAAGCGCCTCGGTCACTGCCTTCCGCCAAATTATCCTGCCCGACCTGCTCATCGTGGCGCCCGCGGGCCTGACGTCCGGGCAGGTCGCTGCGCTCCGCAAGATCCGCGGTTTGCGCCACATGATCACCTTTGACGGGGCCGAGATCACCGCGGGCGGCCGCCGGGTGAGCGTGATTGGCGTGGACCCGGCCACGTTCCGGTCCTGGGTACCGCTCAGCACCGCGTCCGACCAGGCTTTCTGGACCGCGCTGGCCAGCGGGGACTTCGTCGCCGCGACGGGCGCGAGCAAGGCACTCAAGCTGACGGCCGGCGCTGCCTACACACTGAGCGGATCGTCCGCGCAAGCCGTGAAGTTCGGTATGGCGGCCCGGCTGAACCTGGCCGGCGTCGACCTGATGGTGAACCAGGCGACATCGGCCCGGCTTGGCCTGGTGCACCAGGTCGCCGGGCTGATCAGCGCTCCGGGTGTGCGGACGGCGGCACTGGTCAGGAAGGTATCCAGAATCCTCGGGCCGAGTGGGCGGATCGAACAGCTACGGGGCGGCCAGCTTCCAGTCAGCTCGGTACCGGCGGGACCACGGCCGACGAGCTACCTGGAGCTTTTCAAGGCGTCCGCTGCCGAGTACTGCCCGGGCTTGTCGTGGACGGTGCTTGCTGCCATCGGGCAGATAGAGAGCGGGGACGGAGCCAACGTCGGCCCGTCGACGGCGGGAGCGCTCGGCCCTATGCAGTTCCTGCCGTCGACCTGGGCTCGCTGGGGCATCGACGCGTTCGGGCAGACCGGCCCGCCCAACGTGATGAACCCTTACGACGCGGTGCCATCGGCTGCCCGGCTGCTGTGCGCCGACGGTGCGGCAACCGGAGGCCGTTCGCTGTCTCAGGCCATCTTCGATTACAACCACGCCGACTGGTACGTCAGCGAGGTGCTCGCGCTAGCGGCCGAGTACGCGGCTCAGTACCGCTAGTCAGTCAGAACCAGCGACGCTGTCAGCGTCGGTGGCAGGCCCTGGTTGGATAGGTGCATGGCCGGTTACGACGCGTTCCTGCTTGTCTCCTTCGGCGGTCCTGAGGGACCAGCGGATGTCATCCCGTTCTTGCAGAATGTCACCGCTGGCCGGAACGTCCCGCGGGAGCGCCTTGAGCAGGTCGCCGAGCACTACTACGAGTTTGGCGGAGTCAGCCCGATCAACCAGCGGTGCCGTGAGCTGCTCGCGGCGGTCGAGAAGGACTTCGCCGCCCGCGGTGTGGATCTCCCGGTCTACTGGGGGAACCGCAACTGGGACCCGTACCTGGCCGGCACGCTGGCTGAGATGGCAGCCGCCGGAGTCGGCCGTGCCCTGGCGTTCGTGACGTCGGCCTACAGCGGGTTCTCCAGCTGCCGCCAGTACCTCGGCGACATCGAGGCAGCCCGGCGGGAGGTCGGAGACAAAGCGCCGCAGGTGGACAAGATCCGGCAGTATTTCAACCACCCCGGTTTCATCTCCGCGTTCGCGGCCGCGGCCACGCAAGCAGCCGACTCGCTGCGCGGCGACGATTTCGACCTGATCTTCACCGCGCACAGCATCCCCGTCGGCATGGCCGCCGCCAGCGGCCCGGCCGGGAATGCCTACCGGACTCAGCTAACGGAGGCGGCAAGACTTGTCGCGGCCGAGATCGGATACCGCCGGCCCTGGCACCTGGCGTACTCAAGCCGGAGCGGGCCGCCGGCCCAGCCGTGGCTGGAGCCAGACATCACCGACCTGCTGGCCGAGCGCGCGGCAGCCGGGGCGCGCGCCGCGGTGGTCGTGCCGATCGGTTTCGTCAGCGACCACATGGAGGTCAACTTCGACCTCGATGTCGAGGCCGCGCAGACGGCTCGCCGTCTTGGCCTGAAGTTCGCCAGGGCAGCCACGCCCGGCACCGACTCCAGGTTCGTCTCGATGATCACCGACCTGGTTTGCGAGCGACTCGACGGATCGGTGCCGCTAGCGCTCGGCACCCTGGGCGCTGGCCCGGACAGCTGCCCGGCGAGCTGCTGTGGCGGCGGCACGGCCCGGCCGGCTGCCCGGTGAGCCCGGCCATGCCGGACGCGGCGGACCTGGTCGCGCTGGCGAGCGCCGTTGCGCGGGAGGCCGGCGAGTTGCTGCTCGCCCGGCACGGGCAAGCAGCGGTCGTGCAGACGAAGTCGAGCCCGACCGACGTGGTGACGGAGATGGACCATGCCGCGGAGCGCCTGATCAGGGATCGGCTGCTGGCCGCCCGGCCGGATGACGCCATCCTGGGTGAGGAAGGCGGCCAGACCGGCGCGGGCCTGGTGAGATGGGTCGTCGATCCGCTCGACGGCACGGTCAATTACCTGTACGGGCTGCCCGGCTGGGCTGTCAGCGTGGCCGCCGAAGTGGCCGGGGTGGTGGTGGCGGGCGCGGTCTGCGTGCCGCTGCAGCGCAGCACCTTCACCGCGACGCTGGGCGGCGGCGCCTGGCTGGACTCCGCATTCGACGGCAGCCCAAGGCGGCTCGCCTGCAACAGCGGGCTGGCACTGCGCGATGCGCTGGTAGCGACCGGCTTTGGCTATCCGGCTGGCCAGCGTGCCGCGCAGGGCCGGGTGGTCGCCGCGGTCCTGCCGCGAGTTCGCGATATCCGCCGGGCCGGCGCGGCTGCCGTCGACCTGTGCTCTGTCGCCGCTGGCCGGGTGGACGCGTACTACGAGCAGGGCACGCATTACTGGGACATCGCGGCGGGCGGGCTTATCGCGCGCGAGGCCGGTGCGGTGACTGGCGGCCTGCGCGGCGACGAACCCGGCGAGGCGATGACCCTTGCGGCTGATCCGGCGCTGTTCGCCGAGCTGCGGGACCTGCTGGCGAGCCTCGATGCGGACCGGCTGCCCGCAGGCTGAACCTCCGGCCAGCCCGCGGCGGACCGCACAGGCTGGCTAGCTGCGGCGGACCGCACAGGCTGGCTAGCTGCGGCGGAGCGTCCCGGCGGCCGTCGGGCCGCTGCTGCCGAACCGGAACCGGATCGTATTCGTCCCGGTCCGCGTGATTGTCACGGTCCCGTTCTCGCAGTTCGACTGACCCTGGATGATGCCCTGGCTCAGGGTCAGCCGCGCCGGCGCTGCGGTGAGCACTGCCAGCGTGCCGGAGCAGCTGAAGCCCGCGCCGGTATAGCTGACAGTGCCGGCGCTGGTCCCGGCCGTCAGCGTCACGCGGACCCGGTAGGTGTCTGTCGGCGGTTGTCGCACCAGGCCCGACCATGATCCGGCGAACGCGGCCGGCATCACCGGGCCGCGGCTCACCGATGCGGACGGCGACGGCGCCGCGCTCCCGGATCTGGTCCGGTTGGCAGCGGCCGAGAGCCGGCTGTCAGCCGATGTCGGGCTCGGCGGGTGTTGTGCGACGTCCAGGACGACCGCCCCGACCGCGACCGCGACAGCCGCGGCTATCAGCCAGGCCGTGCGGCGGCCCCGGCCGGCCGCGCCATGCCCGGCTTGCCGTGCCCGGCCAGCGCCGTGATCGGCAGGCACGCCGCCATGCGCCGGCCCGCTCCGGGCTGACCGGGGCCCGGCGGCCGGCCGGTCGCCCTGCCCCCGGTGGCCGCGGTGCGGGCCGGATGGCGGATGCTGCCGCGCCGGATGCTGCTGCGCCGGATGCTGCGGCGCCGGATGCTGCTGCGCTTCCTGCCGTCCCTGGGACGGCAGCGACGCTCTCGCGATTCCCGCGGGCGGCTGCCGGTAGGCGGCCGGGCCGTCAGCCATGCGGTCGGCCTGCCCGGCGGCGCGCCTTGCACCCTCCGCGAGCACGCCACCGGGCAGCTCGGCATCGCCGAGCAGGCTCAGCACTACCGCACGGGCAGCGGGCCGTTCACCGGGCTCGGGATCCAGGCACTGGGCTACTGGCCGCCGGACCTGCTCGGGAAGCAAGGCAAGATCGTCCGGGCCGGCGGGCGGCCTGCCCGCCGCGGCGAAGACCACGGTCTGCGCCCAGGCCAGCATGTCAGCCGACGGGGTCGCCATGCCGTAGGGCGGCGTAATGCCATACTCGATCACCCTGGGCGGGCCGTGCGGTGCCATGATCACGTACTCCGGCCCGAAGTGCCCGTGCACGAGGCCGGCCTGATGCACCGAGGCGAGGCCGGTTGCCATCGCGACCGCCACGGCCTCCAGATCGTTGCCCCGCCTGACACCATCGGCGGCGACTAGCTCCAGCAGTGACAGGCCCGGCACGTACTCACTGACCAGGTACGCGGCCGGGCCCTCCAGCCCGGCATCCAGCATCCGGGCGGCACAGAACGGCGGCACCCGCCTGGCGACTGCCGCTTCGGCGGCAAACCGGTCCCGCGCGGCCCCGTCCAGTGCCCAGTCGCCGCGCAGGAGGCTAATCGCCACTTCATGGCCATCCGGCGCGAGCCCGATGAAAACCGGGTCGCCGGACGGGATGCCTTCGATCCGCCCGCCCAGCCGGTACCGTCCGAGACGGCGGGGGTCACCGGGACGCAACGGTACTTGTCGTGGCATAGACCGGGCTCCGCTTGGGCACGGGAGAGACCTGTGGTGAGTCGTACCATACGCACGTTGTGGCGGCCACTGCGACTCATCGGCCAAGTTACTCGAGGGTATGCAGTGACGGATGTGATGATCGTCTCTACCCCTACGGCATATTGCCCCGCTAACCGGTGGCTTGGGCGGCAGCCAGTAGCGACACGCCCGAATGAAACCGTGCCGCTAGGTGTAGCGGGCCCGAAGACGTGGCAGAATTCCCCGCCGGATTCGGGCACAACCGAGCCGTCCTGAGCGTTACAAGCGCGCGACGATGTTAGTAAAGATGGAGGGGTAACCAACCACATGGCTACCGACTACGACAGCCCGAGGAAGACCGAAGACGACGTCACCGAGGACAGCTTGCAGGAACTGCAGGCGCGGCGGATGGACAAGTCCTCTACGGCGATTGACATCGACCCGGATGACGTCGCCGAGTCGCTTGAACTGCCGGGCGCTGACCTTTCGAACGAGGAACTGTCGTTCCGGGTGATTCCGCGTCAAGCGGACGAATTCACCTGCTCGAGTTGCTTCCTTGTGCACCACCGCAGCCAGCTTGCGGACAACCGGGGTGGCCAGCCAGTCTGCCGCGAGTGCGCGGCCTGAGGGCCGTTGCGCGCGAGCGGGAGGACATGCGCCGGACCGATGACGGGCAGGGCAGGATGAGCCGCGCCGGTGGTGACCGGCGGGGAGGGGCCGTCCCGCCGGCTGCATGCGGGCTGGACCCGGGGCCTGGCTGGTAACAGCTGGCCGAGCCCGGCTGACGGGGACGATGAGAACTGGTTTGACGGGGCGGCTGGCCCGAGCGGGCCAAGGGCTGCGGGGGAGTCAGGCCCGTTACCCTTATGAGGGGCTTTATCGCTTTTATGGTATTGAGCTGCCGCAGCCATCCAGCTGGTGATCGTGGCTCGCACCAGCCGCGGGAGATGCCGTCGGCCGGGCCGGGGGACGGCCCTGATCCGGATGACGATCCAGAGCGTCAGCGGCAGCTCGGCCGGCAGCAGGAACAGGGCGAGCGCCGGGAATCCGGCAGTAGCGGCAGCGCAGCTGACTGCGCACAGCAGCGCAGCGAGCGCGATCGGCCGGGCCAGCCGGAGCGCGAGGTAGCGGAGCGCGAGTTCCGCGTTACGGCCGAAGACCCCGTTCCCTGGAGCGGACTGGGCAGCTCGCAGGAAGTGCCGGGCCGCGCGCGCCGGATCGCGCCGCTGCAAGCTGATCCTGCCTAGCTCGTTGATCGCGCCGCTGTGAGCCGGGTCGATCGCGAGGGCGGCCTCTTGCCGCAACCTGGCCCCGGCAGGGTCGCCGCGGCTCAGACAGACCCGCCCGGCGGTGACATGAACGTCGGCCTGGTCCGGGGCGACGGCAAGGGCTGCCCTGGCTGCTTGGGCCGCCAGGTCGAGCTGGCCGCCCGCTGCGGCTGCCTGTGCCAGGCAGACGTGCGACCGCCACGAATGCGGCGCGAGGCGCCGGGCCTCCAGCGCGGGCGCCACCGCCTCGGTGCCCCGGTCCAGGCCGATCAAGGCGGTACTGAGGAGCCGGAACGGCCAGTCGTTCGCCGGGTCGAGCGCGCTGGCCCGTCGCGCGGCCAGCATCGCCTCAGCCGGATCGCCGGTGCCCAGGTGCGCGCGCGAGAGCAGGCACCAGCCCCGGCAGCTGTCTGGCGCAGCGGCCAGCACGGCCGACAGCAGCCTGGCAGCATCGGCGAAGCGGCCAAGCTCGATCATCAGCCCGGCGCGGCTCAGCTGGACTGAGTCGCTGGCCGTCATGCCCGGCTCTGGAGACCCACGCGGCGATCCCGTAACGTCGTCTGGTTTCGGAAGCGCTGATAATTTTATGCTACTTCGACCGCGCCCGTTGGCGAAACGCGCTATCGAAACGGGCCGGCCGGGCCAAGTCTGGCTATGCAGTCAGCGTCACCACAGGTGCGTCCGCTACCCCGGCAGACTCTCCCGCACGAGCAGCGCGCCGCGCGGCCGGCGAGCCACGCCCCGTGGTCACTGAGCACAATCGAGCCGTCTGGCTGCGGGACGCTGTAAACGCGTTTCAACCCGCCGCCCGGCATGGCAACGTACTCGCGCGGGATCAGGTCCACCCCTCTAGTGTGCAGCGCCAGCGGCTCGCCTTGACCGCCCAGCCGCGTGCGGTACGGTGCGACAATGACTGAGCAGAATGACGCGGCAGCCGGCGTTGCGGAGACCGACGAGAACGACTGGCGGGTGACGGTCCGCCTGCCGGAGGCGAGCCAGGCCGGCCAGGCCATCGAGCACTTGAGTGCCCACCAGGTGGAGGACGAGGTCCACCACCGACTTGGCGGCACGGTGGCGGTCGGCACCAGCGGCGGCAGCGAGGTGTTTCTGTACACCCGCACGCACGACACGGCAGCGGCTGCCCGGCAGTCGGTTGCCGACCTGCTGGCCAAGCACGGCATGCAGGCGGACTTCACCATCGAGCGCTGGCACCCGATCGCCGAGGAATGGGAGGCCGCCGATGTCCGCCTGCCGGAGACTGCTACGGAGGTTCAGGCCGAGCGACAGGAACTGGACGTTGCGGAGACCAGCGAGTCCCTGGCTGCGGGCGTAGCGCTGTTCGAGGTCAGGGTACAGGTGCCCGCGCACCGCGATGCGGTGGCCCTGGCGCAGCGCCTGGCAAGCGCAGGCTACTCGGTCGTGCGCCGCTGGCGGTTCCTGGTCGTCGGCGCGAACAACGCCGACCAGGCCGAGGAGTTCGCCGCGAGGATCCGGCCGCAAGTCCCGGCTGGCGCCATCGTCAGCATCGAGGAGGTCGGTCCGCGACGGCCGTACACCGTGTTCGAGATGCTGGCCGGATCGGGCCTGTAACGGCGGCTGCCGCACCGGCACCGGGCGATCCGGTCTGGCAGCGGGGCTAGCCGGCCGGGCGGCGCAGCTGATGCAGCATCCAGCCGCGGCCACTGCGGTCAAGCGGCCGGGTGTGCTCGGTGAATATTTCGGCGGCGCGCCGGTAGGACAGCCGGCCCTTCCCGGTCAGCGGGCACAGATCGGTCGCGGCAGTGCCCGCCGGCGCTCGGCGGTCGGTCAGGAACAGCGGTCCGGTCGCCCGGCCGGCCAGCAGCCAGCCGAGCAGGTCGCTGGTGTGCGAGCTCAGCGGCCGCTGATCGGAAGGCGCCGTCCTGATCCGGCGGCCCGCCCGATTCAGCGCGCTCGCGTCGAGGGCGAGTGCGGCCTCGGCCGCTGCGCCGGTGTCCAGCAGCAGGCGCCAGAATGCTTGCTCCCGCAGCCCGGCCGGCGCCGCGAACAGCGCGGCTAGCTGTGCCGCATCGAGCGGCTGCACGGCCGCCGGCCGCTGACGGGCCTGGCCGACCTGGCCTACTTGGCCTACTTGGCCTACCTGGCCGAGCAGCGCCGTCGGATCAGCGGCAATCCACGCTCGTCGCTGCCACCAGCGGGTCGCGCTCCGCAGCGCCGACAGTTCACGGTTCACCGTGCGGGCGCCCGCCTGGCGCATCCGGTGCGCGACGGCATCGGCGAGCCTCATCCCGGCAGCTTCGTCGTCCAGCAGCGCCAGCGGCACGACCGGAGGGCTGGCCTTGCGCCGGCCAGGGCCGGCCGGCGGCAGCTTGCCGACCAGCGGCCACGCCCAGCTGGCCAGCGAGATCCGGTACACCCGCCGGGAGGCCGGGCGCAGCTGGGCTTCGGCCAGGAAGCGGTCGACCGCCACCGCGTACTCGACGGGCACGACGTCTGCGGTGGCTAGCGCATTCATCGTTGCTCCTGTCATAAGGCATGCTCATTCTGCCCGGCATAAATACGGCTGCCGGAGAATCAGCATAGCGCAGGAACTGAAGCGGCGCGGCGTCGGTATTTACTGCGGCAGCCGGGGTTTGACCTGGAGATTCACGCCACAATATGGCAGGTTATCTGGTTGCGGCCGAGACCAATTCTGGCCCGGCCAGTTCTTGTGCTGGCGAGAGTTCAATTAATGCTTTCGCGCCGCGGTAAATCACATCAAGGCGCCTGCGCCTGCCAGGCCAGCCGCGCTGCGGCTGCTCGCCAGCCCGGCGATCAGGCGGGCCCGCTGGCAGGAGCGGCCGCCCGGCCAGCCGGGGCAGTGGTTAGGGTGGTTGTGCCACGAGTAAGGGGAGTCGCATGGGACAGCACGCCGAACTGGTGTTTGCCGGCGGCGCGATCTACACGGCCGACGCAAGTCGCCGCCGGATGGTCCCCGCGAGGGCGGCGGACGGGAGCCCGGCCAGCTGGGTCGCGGTGACCGGTGGCCGGATCACGGCGATCGGCGCGACGGCGGATCCCTCGCTCCAGGACCTGATCGGCCCGGCCACCGAGGTCGTCGGCCTGCGCGGCCGCGCGCTGCTGCCCGGCTTCCAGGACGCGCACGTCCACCCGGCCTTCGCCGGGCTGACGATGATCGAATGCAACCTGATCGGCGCCGTGACCCTGGACGAGGCCCTGGCCCGCATCTCCGCCTACGCCGCGGAGCACCCCGAGCGCGAGTGGATCGCCGGGTCGGGCTGGCGGATGGAGTGGTTCCCGGCGGGCACGCCCGACCGGCACACGCTGGACCGCGTCACCAGCGGGCGGCCTGCCTTCCTGTCGAACAGGGACGGGCATGGGGCCTGGGTGAACACCCGTGCGCTGGCGCTGGCCGGCATCGACGCGCGAACGCCAGACCCGGCGGACGGCCGGATCGAGCACGAGCCGGACGGAGGCCCGCAGGGCACGCTGCATGAGGGCGCGGCGAACCTGGTCGGCTGCCTGCTGCCCGAGCTGACCTTCGACGAGCGGCTGGCCGGCCTCCTGCTCGCGCAGCAGCACCTGCACGCGCGTGGCATCACCGCCTGGCAAGACGCGATTGTCGGGGACTACCTGGGCAGCCCGGACCCGCTGCCGGTGTACCTGGCCGCGGCTGCCAGCGGCGAGCTCACCGCGCGCGTCGAGGGCGCGCTGTGGTGGGACCGGACACGCGGTGGCGAGCAGCTTCCCGACATCCTGGCCAGGCGGGAGCGCGGCCGCGGACCGCGGTTCCGGGCGAACACCGTGAAGATCATGCAGGACGGCGTTGCAGAGAACTTCACCGCCGGGATGCTCGAGCCGTATCTGGACGACCCGGCTGGCTGTCACGGCCACGGTAGCGGGCTGTCCTATATCGACCCGGTAGCGCTGCTCGGTTATGTCACCCAGCTAGACGCGCACGGATTCCAGGTGCACCTGCACGCCATCGGCGACCGGGCCGTGCGGGAGGCGCTGAACGCGATCGAAGCAGCGCGTGTCGCTAACGACGGACGCGATGGCGAGCGGAGGGACAACCGTCATCACATCGCGCACCTGCAGGTCGTCCACCCCGACGACGTGCCCAGGTTCGCCGCGCTCGGGGTGACGGCCAACATCCAGGCCCTGTGGGCCGCGCATGAGCCGCAGATGGACGAGCTCACGATCCCGTTCATCGGGCCGGAACGGGCCGCCCGGCAGTACGTGTTCGGAGACCTGCTGCGGTCCGGGGCACGCCTGGCGGCAGGCAGCGACTGGGCAGTCAGCAGTGCGAACCCGCTGCGCGCTTGCCACGTCGCGGTCAACCGGTCGCTGCAGGGTGCGACCGGCGCGCAGGCCGAGCCGTTCTTGCCCGGCCAGAGCCTGGACCTTGCCGACGCACTGGCGGCCTACACGATCGGCTCCGCGTACGTCAATCACCTGGACGACGAAACCGGCACCATCGAGCCGGGAAAGCTGGCCGACCTGGTGGTGCTCGACCGTGACCCCTTCGCCGGGCCGACGTCGGAGATCGGCGGCACCGGCGTGTTCGCGACTTTCGTCCAGGGCGAGCCCGTCTACGTGATGGCCTCGGGCGGTACCGGCGCGGACGCCGGCGGCTGAACCCGCCCGGAATCGTCAGATGTGACGAGTCGAGGCGACCCCCAGCAGCACGATCAGCACGGCGAGCAGCACGAACCCGGCAGTGCCGACATAGCCGAGGATGAGCCCGGCACGGGCCATGCCGTCGCCCTGCTCGCCCGTTACCCTGATGCGCCGTCGTGCCTGATGCCCCAGGACGATCGCGGCGATCCCGGCCGGGAAGCCAGCCAGCAGCTGCCCGATCCCGCAGGCCAGCGAGGCGATGGCCATCCCGTTGGTCCGCTGGCCGACCGCGATTCCGGGAACGGGCCCGGTCCGGCTGATCTGAGCTGCGCCGTACTGCAGAGCCGGGTAAGCCGCCGGCAGGTCGGCAGTCAGCCGGTCCAGGTCGGCATGGGTTGCCGCGCCCGCCAGTTCGCCGACGCGCTCGTCCCACTCCTGCCGGGTCAGCCGGCCTTCGGCGAAGGCGTCGTTGAGCATGGACTGGACTCGTGCCCGGTCATCGTCCGACGCTCGCATCGCGCCGGGATAGCTTCCGCCTGCCATGTTCCCCCGCCAGATCGCCGTAGCACTGACGCCAGTTTAAGCGGCTCGCCGCTCCTGGTCGCCTGCTTACGGGCGGCGATGTCGGCGGTGCGCGTCATGATGGGGCGGGTCATGATCGGGCCGGCGATGACGGGGTCGGCGATGACGGGGCCGCGCGATCAGGGGCTTCGCGGCCCCCGCATGCGACTCAGGGGAGGTGGCCGGGCAGTGCGGGCAGACGAGATGGCCGGCGGCCAGGTCCAGGCCGAGCGGTTCACTGCGCAGCTGCTGGCGGGCCAGCCGGCCCGCGACCCGGCAGCGGTCGCCGGGCGGCTGCTGGCCATCCAGAGTCAGGACCCGCGCGGCGCCAGGCTCGCCATCCGGGCCAGGACGGCCGGGCTCACGGCGGCGGATGTCGACCGTGCCTTCACGCAGGACCGGGCGCTGCTGATCACCTGGCTGAACCGGGGCACACTGCACCTGATCCGCAGCGCCGACTACTGGTGGCTGCACCGGCTGACCGCCAAGCCGCAGTTCCAACTCGGCTGCCTGCGCATCCTGGCCAGGCTCGGAATATCCGCCAGCGCTGCGGAGGCCGGCGTGGAGGTCGCAAGGAAGGCCCTGGCCGCTGATGGCCCGCAGACGAGTGCGCAGCTAGCCGGACGGCTAGCCGCCGCCGGAGTGCCGGCAGCCGGAGGCGCGGTGCTGCACGTGCTGATGCTCGCCAGCCTGCGCGGCCTGGTGGTGCGCGGGCCGATGGCTGGCACCCAGCACGCGTACGCGCTGGTGGCGGACTGGCTCGGCAAGCCGCCGCGGGAACTGGACCGCGACGCTGCCCTGTCCGAGCTTGCCAGGCGCTACCTGGCCGGCCACGGGCCGGCCTTTGACCGCGACCTGGCCAAGTGGGCGGGCCTGCCGCTCGGTCAGGTGCGCCGCGGTCTTACGGCTATCGCAGCCGAACTCCGGGACCGGCCGGACGGACTCGCTGAGCTCGCCGCCGGGTATCCGCGGGAAGTGAGCGTGCCGGCGCCGCGCCTGCTGGGCGCGTTTGACCCGGTGCTGCTCGGCTGGGCATCGCGCGAGCCGGTACTGGGCACCCAGCGGGCCATCGTGACTGTCAACGGCCTGTTCCGGCCGTTCGCGCTGGTCGACGGCAAGGCCGCCGGGACCTGGGCCTGGACGGGCGGGCAGGTGGTGCTGGACCGCTTCGGCGAGCTTGCCGCGCAGGCGCGGACCGCGCTCGCGGCTGACGCCCGCGACGTGCGACGCTTCCTTACCGGCCCGGCCAGCCTGGCTAGCGCGGCCGGCGCACGCCAGCCCGAGATTGCCGGAGCCGAGCCAGAGGCAGGACCCGATCACGATGAAATTGCCAGACCTAGCTGACATGCCGTATGCGGCCGCCCTGACTCGCTGCGATAGCGAGCTTGACGGGTCCGATTTCGACACGGTGCTTTTCGAGGGGACAGAGTTCAGTGGCCCGCGCGCCGCGAATACGCGCTTTCTGGAATGCGCGTTCCGGAGCGTATCGATCAGCGAAGGCAAGCTGCAGCGCTCTAGCCTGCGCGACGTGTGGGCGCGCGATCTGCGGCTGACCGCTACCAGCCTGGCCGAGAGTCACTGGCACGACGTGACCATGCTCGGCTCCGCGCTGGCCGGGGTTCAGGTCTTCGGCGCCGAATTGCGCAACGTCGTGTTCAGCGGGTGCAAGCTGGACTCGGTCAACTTCCGGGCTTCTCGCCTGACCGCGGTGGTCTTCCACAATTGCGTGCTGCGCGACGTGGATTTTGGCGGCGCGTCACTGACCCGTTGCTCGTTCCCCGGCTCGCAGCTCGTCCGCGCCGATCTCAGCAAGGTCACGATGGACCGGACCGACTTCAGGACCGCTGAGCTGGGGCTGATCATCGATGCCGCCTCGCTGCGCGGCGCGATCATCAGCTCCGGCCAGCTCGCCGTCGTGGCACCGGTGCTCGCCCAGGCGCTGGGCATCGAGATCAACGACGAACGGTTGTGAGCGGTCGCCGTGAGCGTGCGGGTCTGCCGGGCGTGCAGCATCGCCCTGGCGAGTGCCCTGCCGCAGCGGATGGAGAAGCCAGCCAGCCGGCTGGGACTGCGGCACAATCGTGGGTATGCGACCGTCCGACCGGTCCCGGCCCGAGACCGGGTTAGCCGCAGGCGCCGCCGACCTGCCCAGCAGGCCGGCCGATCCGGCGGGGCGACGTCAGTGTGTCGCTGATCTGCCTGCCGCGGCTGATCTGCCTGACGCAGCTGATCGCCTGGCCAGCCGGCTGGCGCGGCTGCCCGACGCTCATCCCGCTGCGTGGTCCCCGGTCGGCCCGGCCGTCGCCGGCAACCGGCGTCCGGCCAGCGCGGATGCCTGGTGGCAAGGCGAAAGCGAGACGTGGTGGCGAGGCGAGGGCGAGACGTGGTGGCGAGGCCAACCGCAGGCCGAAGATGACTCCGGCGCCGGCGTAGGCGGCGAGCCTGGCACTGACGGCGTAGGCGGCGAGCCCGGCGCAGACGAGACAGACGGCGAGGGCGGTAGCGACGGCGAGGGCGACGGCGGCGGCCCGGCCGAGACAGACGGCCCGGCCGGCCCCGGCGACAATCCTGACGCCGAAACGGGTGACACGGGTGGCCGTGCGGCTAGCAGGCCAGCAGCGGTGCGAGGACGGCCCGGGCGCCGCGGGACAGGCCCGGCCGGCCCGGGCCATAGCCCGCGGGACGGCCGCTGGGCCGAGGAGGCCCTGAGCCGCGCCGTCTCCGCCCAGGGTGGGTACCGGCCGTGGTTCAGCACGGGCGGAGCCGGCGACCCTTGGTTTGCCAGCCAGCGTTAGCGCTCGTCCGGCCGGCTGAAGGAGGCCGGGTCGGGCTGCTGGCGCGGCAGCATCACCTCAGCGGTGACATCGGCGGCAAGCCGGAGGATGTCACCATCAACCAGGCGCACGGCAACTCCCGGCAGCACACGGTCCCCGTTCACGAACGTTCCGTTGGTCGAGTTCTCGTCCCGGACGCTGGCGTGGCCGCCATCGTCCACGGTCACCGTGGCATGTCGCCTGGAAACGTTCTCATATTCGGCGAAAGCGGCCGCTACCAGTGATTCGGCCGGATCACGGCCGAGTAGCAGGGTGGTACCAGCCGGAACCTCGACGTTCCCGGTCGGAAAGGAGAGCCTGAGTACAGTCGGCGAGATCGTGCTGGCTCGATCCTGCGGCCTGAGGTACTCCTGCATGACAGTACTCGCGGGCGGTGCATCGTCGTCGCGCGCCCTGATCCGGGGCAAGTTGGCGCCGCACGTGAAGCAGATCAGGTCATCGGGCTTCACTTCGGTCGTGCAATTCGGACAGGTTAGCGTCGCCATCAGGTCCTCCTGGACTCATCAAGGGGCGGCCCGGCCAGCCCTCGCACCGCTGCTTGCACTACTGCTTGCACTACTGCTCGCACGACTGCTTTGCACTACTGCTCGCACTACTGCTCGCACGAGAGGGTAACGTGCTGGGCTGAGGCGTTGGTGCCAGGCTATGGGAGTCCCGCTGGCCCGCTGACAGCGACCGGCAGCGTCGGGCGGCGGCCTGAAGCCCCGGCGGTAACATCCAAGGCATGGTTAGCTTCACGCTCAATGAGGAGCAAGAGGCGCTCCGCCGCACGGTCGAGGAGTTCGCCAGAGGAGTAGTCGCGCCGGTCATCGGCCGCCACTACGAGCGGGGCGAGTTCCCCTACGAGATCGTTACCCGGATGGGCAAGATGGGCCTGTTCGGACTGCCGTTCCCGGCGGAGTACGGCGGGATGGACGGCGACTACTTCGCCTTCTGCCTGGCCCTGCATGAGCTGGCCAGAGTGGACTCGTCGGTCGCGATCACGCTGGAGGCCGGGGTCTCGCTCGGCGCGATGCCGATCTACCGGTTCGGGTCGGCCGAGCAGAAGAACCGCTGGCTGCCCGAACTGGTTCTAGGCGAGCGCCTAGCCGCCTTCGGCCTGACCGAGCCGGGCGGGGGCTCCGATATCCCCGGCGGGATGCGTACCACGGCCCAGCTGGACGGCGACGAGTGGGTGATCAGCGGCTCGAAGGCATTCATCACGAACTCGGGCACTTCGATCACCTCGGTCGTCACCGCCCTGGCGATCACCGGCCGCACCGACGGCAGGCCGGAGATCTCCGCGATCATGGTGCCGTCCGGGACGCCGGGTTTCATCGTCGGGCCGGAGTACTCCAAGGTTGGCTGGCGCTGCTCGGACACCAGGGAACTGGCGTTCTCCGGCTGCCGGGTGCCGGCTGCGAACCTGCTCGGCGAGCGCGGCCGCGGTTACGCGCAGTTCTTGCAGACTCTGGACGAGGGCCGCATCGCGATTGCCGCGCTGGCGGCCGGCCTGGCTCAGGGCTGTGTCGACGAGTGCCTGCGTTATGCCGCCGAGCGGACAGCGTTCGGCCATGAGCTCGGGCATTACCAGGCAACTCAATTCAAGATCGCGGACATGGCAGCGAGGGCGCATCTCGCGCGGCTTGCCTGGTACGACGCGGCGGCCCGGCTGGTGGCCGGCCAGCCGTTCAAGGCGGAGGCCGCGATCGCCAAGCTGACATGCTCGAATGCGGCGATGGACAACGCCCGTGACGCGACCCAGATATTCGGCGGCTACGGGTTCATGAACGAGTTCCCGGTGGCCAGGTTCTACCGTGACGCGAAGGTCCTTGAGATCGGGGAGGGAACGTCCGAGGTGCAGCGAATGGTTATCGCGCGGCAACTGGGCCTTCGAGCCGACCCCGGCTGATCCGCGCGGGTCAGTTACCGGAGCCGACCAGCATCGCCTTGATGCTTACCCTGTCGGCGATAACCGTGCTATTCGTGTCGATCATGTGCTGGTCCCCCATCAGGCGGACGACACCCTCCAGGTCCTGGACGCTGGTGGACGTCGGGTAGCTGCCCACAGTAATGAGGTCAGCGTCCTGAACGCTCATGTGCGTGGCGCCGGGTAGCACTGCCTGCACCTGACCGGCGAGCGAGGCGTTGGCGTCAGCTTTCGCCATGGCAGCCTGGAAATCGGCGACTGCGCCGGAGTTCTGCCGGACCCAGGCATCCTGTGCCACGTAGCCGAGCAGCGGCAGGCCAGCGGTGGAGCCGCTAGCCGCGTCAAGTAGCTCGACCGCACCTAGCTCGCTCTCCGCCTGGTAGATGTAAGGCTCGCTGACCAGGATCGCCTGGAGCTTATGATCGGCGAGGTCACTGACCTCTTGCTGCTGCGGCATCGGATGCCACTGGCCATCGGATTGCATCGACTCGGCTGCCCCGGGGCCAACGTAGTTGGTGATCACCTGAGTAGCGGCGGCGGCGTCCAGGCTGGCCGGGGCGCCCGCACTGGTAAGTTTTGGCCCCAGCCAGTCATCAGCAGGCGCGCCGATCGCCACGTTGGGGTTAGCCAGGTCGGCTGGCGTCTTGATGGACGAACCCGGCAGGGTGAGGATTTCCAGCGAGCCCGCGGTGGCGTCGTAGCCGTCGGCGAGGATCCGCAGGTCGTGGTACTGGGCCTGCCAGTAAAAGACATTGCCGTAATCACTGGCCGCAATGTCAGCCTGCCCCGCCTGCAGTGCGTTCAGTTCGGCCTGCTGGTTCGGGTAGGCCTGGATGCGCACATGTGCCAGGCCTTCGGCGGCGAACAGGCCGTCCTTCTGGGCTAGGTAAATGGCGGCGTCACTGACCCCCGGCTCGGCGGCGATGACGATCGTGCCGGACACCGCGCCGCCAGGGCTGGCCGAACCACCGCAGCCCGCGGCCAGCAGGAGAGTGAGCCCGCACAGCGCCGCGAGCGCACCGCGGGTCCGGGCGGCACGACTGCCCAGGTCCAGCAGCGGGCCTCCAGCCGGGCCAAGCCTCATGACTCTCCTCGCAGGGATCTTTGTCTATCGCCGCTCATCCGGTCATCGGCGGTCCGATCCGGAGAGTTTTCGGAACACGGGCGTTGCGGCAGAGAGTACCCTATTGCTGCCAGGTGGCCCGTCAAACATCACGTTACAGCGGTTTTTCCGATTCGTGTGTGTATTGATGAACGTTCCCCGGTTAACGGCTAGAGTTGCCGTGGCTTGACTGCACCCGATGAAGAGTCGCTATCTGGGAGGATCGCCGTGTCGGTAGTGCCCCGTGGCCGCTCGGCATGCCCCCGTATCGCGGCTGACAGATGAGGGGTTCAGAGACCGTGCCCTCCCGAGACAATAAGGTCCTTTCCGCCGCATCCGGTGCCGGCCACCCCGACGGCCGCCAGGACGGCGCCGCCCCGGCTGGCCGAGTCCCGGCAGGCAACGGGCATGGCCCTGCCATGGGTACTCCAGCCGAGGGATCCCCTGCGGGTGGCGGTGCGGCCGACGACAGCACCGCGGCTGTCCCGGCAGTCCAGAGCACGCGGACGCCATGGCGATCGCTGAAGAACTGGCGTGTCCGGTCCCGGCTGCTGTTGCTGATCATCATCCCGACCTTGACCGCTGTCATCCTGGGCGGAACCTACATCGTGACCGCCATCCAGAACACGCTGGCTTATCAGCGGGTCGAGCGCCTGGCGAACTTTAGCTATGACGTGACAACACTGGCTGGTCACCTTGAGGACGAGCGGGACCAGACCATGTTGTGCATCGGCGAGAGCCCGTCCGGGCCAGGCAAGCCCAACTGCGCGATCGGTCAGACGCTCAGGAAGCTGGTCCAGGATGACTGGGCTCTTACCCAGCCGTGGATACAGAAGGTCCAGGCGGACAGCGCGTCCATTGGCAGCGGCTACCCGGCCCAGGTCCGGCAGGACGCTGCCGACATCGGCGACGTATTGCGGCTGGTCGGACCACTGCGCACCGCGGCGGTTGGGACGCACCTGCCGGTCATCGACGTGATGAGCAAGTACACCCAGATCATCGTCCAACTGCTGGCGATCGACGACAACATCGCGCTGGGCAGCGGCGACCCGGCGCTGAACACCGATGTGCGCTCGCTGAACCTGGTCTCGCTGATCGCCGAGGAGGCATCGGAGCAACGCGGGCTGCTCGATTACACCCTGGCCCAGGACACCACGTTCCCGGCGGACAACTCGTTCAACCCGGCGGTGCTGAGCGCGGTGGAGACCGCGCAGGAGGAGCAAAACGCCAACCTGGCCGAGTACGACCGCAGCGCCACGCCGCAGCAGGTCGCGCTTTATAACAACACGGTGCAAGGCAGCCTGGTCAATCAAACTCTCCAGTACGAGCAGGAAGCGATCGCGTTCGGCCAACTCGGCGAGAAGCTGAACCCCAACGACTTCACCACGCCAGGCGAGTTCAACGGCGCTATGTCGACCGGCACGATCGACGACATCAGGTCGGTCGAGCAGTCGCTAGTGGCCGCGACCATCAACAGGGCAAGCGCCCTGCACCGCAATGCGCTCATTACCGCGTCGGCCATCGGCGCTGCGGTGCTTATCGTGCTGCTGCTGGCACTGATCCTGACCACCGTTGTCGGCCGGTCCATGGTCCGGCCGCTGCGGCGCCTGCGGTCTGGCGCGCTCGAGGTCGCCGGCGTCCGGCTGCCCGAGACGGTGCGGCGGATGAGCGAGACCGACGGGACCGCGGTGCCGCTCGAGGTGGAGCCGATCGATGTGGACTCTTCCGACGAGATCGGCGAAGTCGCCCGGGCGTTCGACCAGGTGCACCGGGAAGCGCTGCGGCTGGCCGCCAACGAGGCCGCGCTGCGGGGCAACGTCAACGCGATGTTCGTGAACTTGTCCCGGCGCAGTCAGTCGCTGGTCGAGCGGCAGATCCGGCTGATCGACGATCTCGAGCAGGGTGAGCAGGACGCGGACCGGCTGTCCAGCCTGTTCCAGATGGACCACCTGGCTACCCGGATGCGCCGCAACTCGGAGAACCTGCTGGTTCTGGCCGGTCATGACGCCAGCCGGCGGTGGAACCAGCCGGTCGCGCTTGTTGACGTGCTGCGGGCGGCAGTGTCCGAGATCGAGCAGTACGAGCGCGTGACGCTGAACGTGCAGCCTGGCATCGCGGTCCGCGGCCATGCCGTCAATGACGTCGTGCACCTGCTAGCCGAGCTGGCCGAGAACGCGACGTCATTCTCGTCGGCCGAGACCCCGGTAGCCGTCGCCGGGCACCTGCTCAGCAGCGGAGGCGTACTGCTCGATATCACCGACCAGGGCGTGGGCATGGGGGCCGAGGAGATGGCCCACGCTAACTGGCGGCTCGACAATCCACCGGTCGTCGACGTGGCCGTGTCCCGCCGGATGGGCCTGTTCGTGGTCGCGCGGCTTGCTGCGCGGCATGGCATCCGCGTCCGACTGCGTCCCGCTCCGGCCGGCGGCCTCACTGCCCTGGTCTGGCTGCCGGACGAAGTCGTCAGCCACGATGCCGCGGGCGGGGCGCCGGGCATGCACAACCTCGAGTTCCCTGGCGGTGCCGCAGGGCTGAGTCCTACCGGCGTCCAGCCGGGTGGGCTGATTACCGGTGGTGCGGCAGCAGCCGCGCTGCCACCCGGCCTGAACGGCGACACCGAGCGCGTGAGCTCAGCCGCAGAGCGGGAGATCAACGCGGCCAGGGCGCCCAGGTTCAGCTCATCTCAGCCAGATGCGGCCGGTGCACTCGGCCCGCGCCGGGTGCCTGGCGCCGGGCCGCATCCCGGCAGCATCGGCTGGAGCGGTGCTGCAACCACCAGTCCGCTGCCCGCGTTCGGAACCGAGGCCGCCGAGGCCGAGCTGGCAGCCGCAGCACCCGAGCGCCTGCGCTCGGGGGCCGGCTCGCACCGGGCTGGCGACGTGTTCGCCCCGGGCTCGCCGCGGACAACGGCTGATTTCGCGGGCGCGCCGCAGCCTGAATCTCTGGTCCCGCCGCTGACGCTCGGCCAGCCGACCGTAGTGGGTCGCGGTGGCCAGGCGGGAGCGGAAAGCCGTACCGTCGCTGCTAGCCCGGCTGGGTCGCCGGCAGGCCTGGGCGGTGTGGTCGTGCCGCCCGCCGAGCACGTCGCGCGCGAGAACCGGCTGCCGATCTTCGAGGCTGTGGAGTCTGACTGGTTCCGCCGTGGGCGCAGCGGAGTGCCCGCCGTGTCGGCTCCGGCCAGTACGGGTAGCGCCGGCGGCAGCGCAGTGAGCCCGCCTGGCTCGGCCGGCTTCGCCGGCGGCACCGGCAGCGAGGGCGCTGGTGGCGGCTGGGCCGACCACCAGAGCGCCGGGGTGCCCGAGCCGGAAGTTAGCTGGGCCGCGTCGGCGTCCGACCAAGGGTGGCAAGCGGCTGCCGCAGCCAGTTCACCAGCCACCGGCGGGACGACTTCGGTCGGCCTTCCCAAGCGAGTTCCGCAGGCAAACCTCGTTCCCGGTACAGCAGCGCCGGAGGCAGCAGCGCCGATTCCGACGAGGTCGGCTGCGGCGACCAGGGAGCGCTTTTCAAGCTTCCAGCGCGGGGTGCGGGAAGGACGTGCGGCGGCCTCCGGAGATGAGGGAGACTCCGAAGAGGGTGACGGTTCTTGATGAGGGTGACACGATCTTGCTTCACTGGTCATGCTTAGCCTGAGAGCGCGGATGCGTCCGCTGGGTGCCCCGCGTCAAGCCACGGCGTCGCCGCGTCCGGCCGGACCGGATGCGCGCCGCGAGAGGAAGGTGCGCCTGTGAGTCCGCTTGTGCGTCCGGCCCAGGACCTGAACTGGCTGATCACGAACTTTGTGGAGCGGGTGCCCTCGGTGGCGCACGCTATCGTGGTCTCCGCGGACGGCCTGCCCATGGCGTTCTCGCACGGTTTCCCGGCGGACCGGGTCGATCAGCTAGCGGCGGTGACGTCCGGGCTGACGAGCCTCACGCAGGGGGCGGCGCGTGTCTTCGAAGGCGGAGCGGTCACCCAGACGGTCGTGGAAATGCAGCGAGGCTTGCTGATCATCATGGCGATCAGCGACGGCTCGAGCCTCGCGGTGCTGGCCGCGGCCGACTGTGACATGGGTCTAGTCGCATATGAGATGGCGCTGCTGGTCGAGCGCGTCGGCAGCGCGCTCACGCCCGAGGTCCGGTCGGGCCGCCCAGGCTGGGCCGAGGGTAGCAGATAGTGACAGGAGGCCGCCTTGTTTGGCCGCGGTCGCGATGACTGGGATGCGGGCGAACGCCTGTACCCGGCCGATCGTGACGGCTTCGGTGGTCCAGACGTCGGGTTCGGTCCGCCAGCTCGGGATCCGTGGGACGCCAGCCCTCACCCGATCGGCAACGAGGCAAGTTCGCTGGTCCGGCCGTACGCAGTTACCGGCGGACGGACAAAGCCACGTTACCAGCTGCAAATCGAAGCCATGGTCGCGGCGTCGCACTACGAGGCCCGGGATCTGTCGGTACTCAGCCCTGAGTGCCAGGCGATTCTGTCGTTCTGCCGCGACTGGCGGTCAGTCGCTGAGATCTCGGCGGTACTGCACATGCCGCTGGGTGTCGCCAGGGTTCTGATCGCCGACATGGCCATGGATGGACTGGTCCGGGTACACCAGATCGACCACGCGCAGGGCCGCCCGGACATCAACCTGCTCGAAAGGGTGCTCAGTGGACTTCGGAAGCTCTAGGGTCGCGGTGCCTAGCACCACGGACAGCGCGATGACGTCGGTGAAAATCGTCGTCGCGGGTGGTTTCGGCGTAGGCAAGACCACCTTCGTGGGGTCGGTGTCCGAGATCACACCCCTCACGACCGAGGCCGTCATGACCACCGCGAGCGACGGTCTGGACGATCTGAGCCACACCCCCGACAAGACCACGACCACGGTGGCGATGGACTTCGGCCGCGTTACTCTCGATGCAGGTCTCATCTTGTACCTGTTCGGAACGCCCGGCCAGCACCGGTTCTGGTTCATGTGGGATGACCTGATCCAGGGCGCGATCGGGGCGGTCGTCTTGGTGGACACGCGCCGGCTGGCGGATTCGTTCCCCGCCGTCGACTATTTCGAGTCGGCCGGCCTGCCGTTCATCGTGGCGGTGAACGGTTTCAACGGCTACTTCCCGCACGCACTGCCGGACGTGCAGGAGGCGCTGTCGATCAGCCCGCGGGTGCCGATCATGCAGTGCGACGCCCGCGGCCGTAACTCCACCAAGGCCACGCTCATCGCGCTCGTCGAGCATGCCATGGAGATGCAGCTCAGCGCCAGGTGAGCGGCGCCCGCCCGATCCCGCTGGCTGCCCGCCGCGGGCTCGCTCCGCTGCGGTAACTTGATCATGCAGTACTCTCCGGGGCGGTAGCTCAGCCGGTCAGAGCAGCGGACTCATAATCCGCCGGTCGTGGGTTCGATCCCCACCCGCCCCACCCAATCTGAGCTGGGCTTTTATGCTCGCTCGGGCTATCGGGGACTTCTCGTGGTTGCAGTTCTGGTTGCAGTTCGCCACGGTCCGGTACCGTCCGGGGGAGGCCGCCGGGCGTCCGTGGCCTGGTCGCGGGTCAGCCCCAGAGAGCTTGGGCGGCTTCCACCTCGACGCGCTCACCTCCGGCGTCCCGCTCAACGTGGACCTGGACACCACCCTCACCGTCGTCGCCGGCAATCTCTACCGGCTGCTGGCGATCAAGCTGCCGAGATACGAAAACGCCACACCAGACCGGATCTGGCGGCACTTCCTGGACGCCACCGGCACCCTGCACATCACCAGCGAGGGCGTAACCTGCGCGCTCAACCTGCGCAGCCACCACCCCGTCCTCATCGACGCCGGCTTCGCCGATCTCGAAGTCCCCATCCCCTGGCGGGACAACCGCACGCTGCGATTCCGGTTCCCGCCACGATGACCACCAGACCCGAGGGAACCTCAACTCAATTACCTGACCGGGAATCGAGGTTAGGCGGCCGCGGCGAGCTGGAGGACCCGGATGGCGCGGGATTCCAGCTCATGGGCGGCGTCGGCGTCGGGAAGGGTCTGTGCGACGCTGGTAACCGCGTGCATCACCCCGCCGGCGGTCAGGTCCCCGCCCTTGATGAAGTGGGCCAGGATCGCGTCCTGCTGCTCCCCGCTGAACCGCAGCTGCTGGGAGACGATCTGGACGGTGTCCTGCGGCCGGGCGATGGGGGTGCCGGCGGTGCGCTCCAGGTCGCGGCCGATCCGCTCCACGTAGGCGGGGTTCAGGAACCGGGTGACGGCGTCCCTGGCCTTGGCCGTGATCAGGTCGAGCTGCCGCTGCTGGGTGTCGGCGCTCCAGTCGATGACGCCCTCATCCAGCCTGCCGCCCAGGTGGACCGCGCGGTGAGAGTCGGCGGTGATCGTGTAGCCGTTCTTGCAGACCCGCACCACCAGGCGCGGGGTGATCGCGGCGGCGCCGTCCCCTGTCTCGCTGTTGGTGATCACGATGCCGCCCCAGACGACCGGGTTGTCCGCGCCCTGGGCGCCGTCGAACGGGGACCGGTACCCGGCGAGCAGGGACGGGGCGAGCGCGCTGATGGCCTCGGAGTAGATCCGGACGTACCTCCGCCGCTCGGTCAGGTCGCAGCCCTGGATCTGGGTCGGCACCCCGGCTTGCTGGATGCCGGCCATGGTGGCGGTGAGCAGGTCGAGGTGGTCGATCTTCTTGTAGCCGTCCGACAGCAGCGCCCGGGCGACGCCGTTGCCGCCGGGCCCGCGGAAGCAGCGGATCAGGAACTTGCGGTCCGGGTCGCAGCGGGTGAGCCATCCGTTGACGTTGATGTCGTACAGGTCGATGGCGCGGTCGCGGAGCTTGCGCAGGTACCGCAGGTCGATGCCGAGTTTCTCGCTGACGCCCTCGTCGCAGGTGGCGGTCGGCAGGTAGGTGCCGTCTGTCTGGTCGACGCCGTCGCTGGTGAGCACCGGCTCGGTACCCTCGATGATCAGCCTGCCCGCCTCGGCGCGCAGCGCGGATGGTGGGGCGACCACGTCGACCTTGCGGGAATGCTGGTCGCGCAGCAGCTCCACCAGGTCAGCGAGGTCGGCGTGGCGGGTGGTGAGGCGCCCGGGCGAGCGAAGCGAGAGCCCGGTTGCGCACGACAAGGCCGCAGCCATCCTGGTCCCGCACGGCAGGCGGCACCGCCGCCAGCGTCGGTGCGCGGCAGGTGCCAGGTGAAGTCGCCCGGCCAGATCCAGCCTGCGGTGCGAGACGTGCGCTCGTCATGCGCGACACTTGGCATGAGCGTCTTCGGTTCTGTACAGGGCAGGCTGCGCGGACCGTTGGCCGCCGATGATGCTCGGCGCGCCCCTCGCCGCACTACGCGCGCCGCGACAATCGCCTACTCTGATCGTCACGCAGCGTCAAAGGGCGCCTGCGCCGATCACCTCTCTAGGCGCATTCCTGGCCTGCGGCTACGACGCCCTGATCAGCTGCGACACGCGGCCGCGGGATACGCCGAGAATGGCGGCGGTATCCGAGACTGACAATCCGGCCGCCCGCAGGTCCGCCGCGAGCGCCCGGTATGAGTTCCGTGCTTCCTGCTGCTGGCGGTCCGCCGCGGCGAGCTGCTCGCGGACGGTCTTGACCTTGCCGTCAAGGGCGCCGAGTTCGGGCACGATGACGACGGTGTCGCCGCTGACGTCCTTGTCGGTGAGTGTTTCGATGTAGTCACGGACCATCTGCTCGGCCGTGTCGAGCGTGCGTGCCTGAGTCACGCCGACACCGTCGATGTGCAGCTCCCATCCGTGCTTCCACCGCTTGGCGGTGACGTTGTAGGTGGTGTTTCCGGCGATGGTGGTGGTCATCACTGTGCCTCTCCGGGAGAGACTTCTTCCTTTCCCTTCCCCTGCGGCAGCCGCTGCGTGCCAGCCGCCACGATCACTGAAGCCAGCCCGCCGGGAGGCAGGCGAGCTTAGCGATCGTGTCGGCGACCACGCCCGCCGAGACGTTCCTGGCCTGGGTTACGACCGCGATGTGCTTGCCGCAAGGGCAGTACCACTTGATGTGATCGCCCTTGCCAGGCTTCCATGTGCACTTGTTCGCCAGGAGCGCCCGCTCGACGTCTCGGTACTTCATAGCGGTTGCGATGCCTAGCGAGTTTAACATCCCTGGACAGGAACTATCTAGTTCTGCTAGACGCCTGTACGCCGCCGCTCGTCAGGTCAGCGGCTCGTAGCATCTCGCGGCCAGCGCGAACTGAGAGATGGCTGTAAAGGCGGCGGGCCGATCCATGCGATCTGCGTGCCGGTCATCAGGCACAAGATCACGCGATCCCAGTCATGCCCAAGACGTTGCGCACGACCGGGAAGAAGTCGGCGGGCAGGTAGACGCGA
This sequence comes from Actinomycetota bacterium, assembly GCA_027314515.1. Lineage (GTDB taxonomy): Bacteria > Actinomycetota > Actinomycetes > Streptosporangiales > Streptosporangiaceae > JAJYUU01. The sequence goes on along the minus strand of DAHVAR010000190.1, from coordinate 238 downwards.
GTTCGCGGGTTGTACGCGGCGGCCGCTCGTCACCACGTCGGACATGGCCCTGATCATTCCCCATGCCGCCAAGGTAACCGGACCAGCCGCGGCTCCGTGGGCACCCAATCGGCCAGCACCGGCCTGGCTGACCTCGACAATGACAAGTTGGTTGTGCGGGCTGTGAACTGGCATCCTGGCGTGTCGTGTCAGGTGGATCGCTGGGTATTGACGCCGGCTGGACGGACCCGCGGCGGAG
>DAHVAR010000189.1 GCA_027314515.1 Actinomycetota bacterium | reverse complement strand
GCTCATCGGTACTGCCCTCCCTCCGCATGCTGCCCGCTGACGCTCACCTTGCCCGGCACCCGCGCACGGCTATCTCAAGACCAGGCTCGGAGGGCGCAAAGGCATCGCCGGGCGGGATTCAGGCCGCCCGGGACTCCGCGCTCGTGGCGCAAAGTCCTCATCGGGTGGCGGAGGCTCGGGGATTTGAACCCCGGATGGGCGCGAACCCAAACCGCATTAGCAGTGCGGCGCCATAGACCGGACTAGGCGAAGCCTCCTGGTTGGCCCTACCGGGCCGGGCCCTACGCTACCGGTAGTGCCGGGCCCTCAGCAAAGCACGGTAACGCGCATTGGCCGACCGGGCTGTCAGGTCACTTCGATGATCTCATACTGCCCGTTCGCGTAGGCGTCTCGCATCCGGGTCTTGGCGAACTTCCCGACGCTCGTCTTGGGCACCTCAGCGATGAATGACCAGCGTTCAGGCAGCTGCCAGCGCGGGACGCGGCCGGCCATGAACGCCCGCAGCTCAGCGGCTGTAGCCGTGGCTCCCTCGGCCAGGACTACCGCAGCCAGCGGGCGCTCGCCCCACTTCTCGTCCGCTACCCCGATCACGGCAGCCTCGGCCACCGCCGGGTGACCCATCAGAATGTTCTCCAGCTCCATCGAGGAGATCCACTCACCGCCGGACTTGATGACGTCCTTTGCCCGGTCGGTCAAAGTCACGTAACCGAGCGGGTCGATGGTGCCGACGTCGCCGGTCCGAAGCCAGCCGTCGCGGAACTTTGCCGGGTCGTCGTCCTTGTAATACGTGCCGGTGACCCAGGGGCCGCGCACTTCGATCTCACCGACCGCTTCGCCGTCGCACGGCAGCAGGACACCACCCTCGCCAACGAGCCGGTGCTCGACCTGGCACATCAGCCGGCCAGCCGTGTCCCGGTACCGCCACGCCTCGTCGTCGGGTACCCCGGCGGGCGGATGCGCGACGCTGCCGAGCGGCGACGTCTCGGTCATCCCCCAGGCCTGCACAATCCGGACTCCCAGCTCTTTTTCGTATGCTTCCTGCAGCGAGTGCGGCACGGCGGCGCCGCCGCACGGGACGAGCCGGAGAGAGGTAAGGTCGCCGCCGTTCGCCCGAACGTGCTGGAGCAGTGCGTTCCAGATGGTCGGCACGGCACCAGCGACCGTCGGCCGCTCCGCCTCGATCAGGCGGACCAGCGGCTCGGGTTGCAGGAAGCGGTCGGGCATGACGAGCGACGCACCGGCAAGCACGGCCGCGTACGGCAGGCCCCATGCGTTGGCGTGGAACATCGGCACGACCGGGAGTACCCGGTCAGCGTCCGACAGCCCGAAGACTCCGCTCATGCAGACGGCCATCGAGTGCAGGTGCATGGACCGGTGGCTGTACACCACGCCCTTCGGGTGGCCGGTGGTTCCGCTGGTGTAGCACATGGCGGCTGCCGACCGCTCGTCCACATCGGGCCAGTCAAAGGTGGCCGGCTGGGCTGCCAGTAGCGCCTCATAGGAATGGACCGGGCGCCCTGCCGCAGTCAGGTCGGCAGGCGGTGCGAACTCCTGCCCGTTCCCCTCCGAAGTGACGATGACGTGCCTGATCTTCGGGGCGTGCGGCAGCACCTGTGCCAGCAGCGGCACCAGGGTGGAATCGACGATGACGACGTCATCCTCGGCGTGGTCGGCGATGTAACCGATGACAAGGGGGTCGAGTCGCAGGTTCAGGGTGTGCAGTACCGCGCCCATCGAGGGGATGGCCAGGTAGGCCTCGAGGTGCTCGGCGTTGTTCCACATGAGGGTCGCCACTCGCTGGTCGCCATCCACGCCAAGCGCCCGCAGGGCGTTCGCGAGCTTTGCCACCCGCGATCCGGTTTCCCCGTAGGTCTGCCGGCGAGTGCCCGCGCTGGTGAGGCTGACGACTTCGGCGTCGGCGTACGCGGTAGTGCCGTGGCGCATGATCGCTGTCACGGTCAGCGGGACGTCCATCATCGTGCTGCGCACGGGTAGCCTCCTGCGAGAAAAGCGCGCCCGACGCGCTGGAACCGGCGGGTCGGCGAACTGCCCTGTCGTGAGTAAGCTCACGGTATCGGCAAACGTCAGTGCTGTCAGCAGGACTTTTGCGCTCAATCCGGCTGAAGCTCAACGTCGATGCGCAGCTTCGCGACCGCGCGAGAGATGGTGCTCTTCACGGTGCCGACGCTGACCCCGAGCACCTCGGCAACCTCTGCCTCGGTCATATCCTCGTAGTACCGCAGCATCACGGCGGCGCGCATCCGCTGCGGTAGCCGGTCGATCGCCCGCTGCAGCGAATCGCCCAGGTCCGAGCCGGCCGGGTAGTCGGTTACCGCCTGGTCAGGGATCTCGTCGGTCGGGAACTCCTCTAGCCGGCGCCTCCGCCACCAGGAGATCTGGGTATTGATCATGGCTCGCCGGACGTAGCTGTCGACGGCGCCACGGTCCTCGATCCGGTGCCAGGCCAGATAGGTCTTGGCGAGCGCGGACTGAACAAGGTCCTCGGCGTCGGCGAGATTGCCGGTCAGCAGGTAAGCGGTGCGCAGCAGCGCGCGGCCGCGGGCACGCACGTACTCGCGGAACCCGGGATCATCGGCCCGGCCAGCGGCGGGCAGGGCTTCGGCAGGCTCTACTGCCCTTGCCGCAGGCACGCTGGGCAGCGGTGGCGCCCCCGCCGCCTCACCCGGACCGGCGCAAGTGCCGGCAACGCCGTGATCGCCCCCCACGTTCACACCCCAACCGTACCCGGCGCAGCTTGGCTACATTCAGTTACCCTTCGTCACGGCGAGTCTCGGGCGGCGGAAGCCGACAGAACGGGATGCCCCGTCGCTATGGTGGACCGGTGCCATATCCGTCGCTCCGGAGCAGAAAGATCAGCAAACCGCTTGACGGCAACCCTGAGCGGTACGCATGGTCGTGAGGTTGGCGGAGCAGGCTGGAGGAGATGCAGATGCTTGGCGGCCGGCTGGACTTCGCCTGCTGTGATCGCTGTACACGCCTGACCCCAAGCACCGCCGGCAGCGCGGCGGCCAGTGCCGCTGCGACGGCCACCGCGGCCGCGGTGGCGCGGCGCCGCCTGCTCAAGGCGGCCGTATTCCGGCCGCAGGCTGAAGCCGGCACCGCGGGCGGCAGCTCAGGCGGCAGTTCAGGCGGCGGCAGCCGCGCGCCGGACGACACCGGAAGCCGGAGCATCGGCTTCGCCGATTCCTTTCAGCTGCCGCGCACCGTCGCCGGGACCGTCCTGGACGTCAGTCCGCACGTGCTTGTCCTCACCGAGGGCGAACGCGAGCAGCGGTTCACCCTCACCGCCGACGCCGTCGCCTGGCGCGGAACTCAGTTAGAGCCTGCCGCTCTGCACCCGGACGACCATGCGATCGTCCGGCTGCATCCCTTCGGCCGGAACGTGGCGGACCGGATCTGGGCCAACATCGGCCGCGTCACGGGCATCATCACCGAGCGCTTCGGCAACCAGCTAGTAGTTGACGAGGGGGCAACCCGTCAGCCCCGGGTGATCACCCTCCCGCCCGGCTCACTCGGCCGCATCCAGGTCCGATTCCCGACGCTCGAGCCCGGCTACCTGGTCGACATCATCGGGACCCGGCAGCAGGACGAGCTCATCGGCGTGATCCCGGCCACATCGCAGCCGGCCTATCCGGCGCACCGAATGCCGGCCCCGCCGCTGGTCAGCGGCCACTTGCCCGGTTCTATCACCGGGTCGGCGACCTGGCATGAGCCGCGAGAGGAGCCGCCCGGCATGCTGGGCGCCGCTTATCCCGCGCTGGACCCTGAGACGCCGTGCGCCGAATACCTGGCAGGCGGTGTTCACCAGAGTTATGCGCGCATGCCCTTCCTGGCCATCGGCAGCGTGCTGCGGATCCGCAATGACTGCACCGGGACTAGCTGCCTGATGCCGGTGACTGGCTGCGCGCCGATCGGACGGCTGTTCAACGACCGGTGCGTGACGTGTGGTACGTCACCCCGCGGACGGGTGGCTGACCTGACGCTGGCCAGCTTCATCGCGCTGGGCGGCGAACTGGAACGCGGCTGCTTCAACGCCACCATCACGATTGGCGAGTGACAATGCTGCACGCCATTGAGGAGGCCCAGGTTCCGCTGCTCGCCTTGATGCTGCTGGCCGGCTGCACCGCGAAGGTGCTGCAGATGGTGCGGGCCGACTCGGCAGCCGAGCAGACCGGCCCGACCGCCTTGTTCCCGAGGCAGCTGCGCGGTCCGCTGGCCATCGCGCTCTGCACCATCGAGGGCGCCCTAGGGCTCGGCCTTATCGTCACGGCATTCCCCTTCGGCGAGTATGCGCCGGCCACCAGCTTCCGGATCGGCACGTGCATGCTTTTCCTCGTCGCGACCTGCGCGCTGATCGAGCTCAGGCAAAGCCGGCCGGACGCCAGCTGCGGCTGCTTCGGCGACTTCAGCACGGCGCCGGTCAGCGGGCGGGCGCTAGCCAGGTCCGCGCTGCTGGCAGTCGCAGGGCTGGCGACAGTCTGGCTCGGGCCTGTCACCGTGCCCCGGACAGCCGCCGGCGCTCTCGGCTTGCTGGCCATTCTGGGCACCGAACTGCTCCTCGTCATCGCGCTGTCACCGGAGGTCGGCGAGGGGCTGGTCCGGTTCGGCTATTCCGAGCCATGCGAAGTGCGGCACGTGCCTGCCGCCCGGACGCTCGCGGCGCTCCGGCGCAGCAAGTACTGGCGCCGGTACGCCAGCCTGATCACTTCGGAGGTGCCCACGGACACCTGGCGCGAGCTGTGCTGGCGCTTCATCGTCTATCCGGGCCGTTACGGTGGCCAGCCAGCCGACGTGGTCTTCGCGGTGTTCCTGCAGCACCGGCGGCCGATCGTGCACGTCGCGCTGGTCGACCCGGCTACCGGCGCACCGCTGGACTGGCCTGCCGGGAAGCGGGGACCACTTCGGCCGGGCCGGGCTGCGCTCCGACATCTCGCGCCCCACCTGCCGGGAGGATTCACGACTGTCCAGGCGAGGCCGACGCCGTTCGATCTGCCCTTCTCTACTGATATCTAGGCTGCACCCTAGACTCGCCTATACGGCCCCATAGGCCGGGCGCCCGGACGCGGGCCGGCTCGGGCCGGCTCAGGTTCGCCTAGCCTGGCTCAGCCCGGCTGAGTGCGCAGGAACCTGCCGAAATGCGGGACGGTAAATGCGATGAGACCACGTTCCGAGCTATAGATCAGGCCCTTCTTGATCAGGTTGTCCCTGGCGGGCGAGACGCTTGACGGCCTGCGGCCAAGTTCCTCCGCCACTTGCGCCGTCGGCACCGGTTCGTCGCCGAGCGTCGCCATCGCTCGCATGTACTCCCGCTCCGCCGGCGTGGCGCGCTCGTACCGGCTGCCGAAGAAGCCGATCGCCAGTTCGCCGGCCGCGACCGGGCCGGCCACGCTGACATCGTGCGCCGTCACCGGACTGGCGGCGGCCACGTCCCAGGTCACTTTCCCGTAGGCCTGCACGAAGTACGGATACCCGTCCGCGGCGGCGTACAGCGCGTCCAGCGCGTCCGGCTCGAAGTCCGCGCCCTCGCGCCGGGCCGGGGCAAGCAGCGCGATGTCGGCCGACTCGCGGTCGAGCCGGTCGATCGCCACGTACCGGAAGAGCCGCTCGGAATAGCTCTTGCTCGCCGACAGCACGGACGGCAAGTGCGGCAGCCCGGCTCCGACGACGATCAGCGGCCCGTTGCTCTGGGACAGCTCATGGCAGGCCGCGCAGAGCGCCGAGATGTCGGGGGCAGGGATGTCCTGCATCTCGTCGACGAACAGCGCGATGCCGACACCCAGGTCGGCCGCAACGGATGCGGCGTCGGCGAATAGTTCGGTGAGGTCGACCTCCAGGTCGCCGGAGTCGGCGCGGCCGCGGACGGCCGGCGCATCGATGCCTAGCTGGCTGACGATCGAGCCCTTGGCCGCCTTGGCATCCCTGGCGGCGAATGCCTTGAGCACGCCGAGAAAGTGGTCAATCCGATCCGGCGCGCGGTGCCGCGGCGCCAGTTCGCGCACCGCCATGTGCAATGCGCTGGCCACCGGTCGCCGGATCGACTGATCTGGCCGGGCCTCAAGCTTGCCGGTGCCCCACAGCCGCTGCATCGCCATGGACCGGAACGAGTTCAGCAGCACGGTCTTGCCGACGCCGCGCAGCCCGGTGAGCACCATGCTGCGTTCCGGCCTGCCGCGCGCTACTCGTTCCAGGACGACCTCGAACTGGCCGATCTCGCGGTCACGGCCCGCCAGCTCGGGCGGCCGCTGACCGGCACCCGGCGCGTAGGGATTCCTGACGGGGTCCATGCACAGGAGAATATGAGTGGATCTAGCACATTCCATAGATTGACCTAGAAACCGCTACCGGCGTGTCGCCCGCCCGCAATACCGCCGGGAACGCGGCCTGAGCACCCAGCCGATTGCGCAGGCTAAGTGGGTGGCTCCGTAAGTTCGTTGGGGGTTAGTTCTCGGGTTCGTGGTCGAGGCCGGCGAGGTGGATGGTGCAGGCGGTGTCGAGGGCTTCCTGCGGGGTTCCGACGGGTGATCCGGTGATCAGGGAGGCGTCTTGGTACCGGTCGCGGGCGGCGGAGTAGATCGCGAAGCCGAAGGAGTGGGCGGAGCCGCCGTAGCGGAGCCGGCACAGCGGGATCTGTTCGCCGTCGGGCAGGAGGCCGGTGATCCAGGCGAACGATCCGCGGTAGCGGGTCTGGATGGTTTTCAGCTGCGGCCAGCTGTCTTTGGCGTGGGCGGCGAGCCGCACCTCGATCGTGCCGCGGGTGGACTCGGGGATGACGGGCATGGCCCCTATTGTGCGCACCGGGGCACTGTGCGCGCAGGTCGTGCCCGTGATCAGCATCTGAATTACGCCAGTGTAATTTGCCTGGCATGACCTTTCCCCTTCCCCTTGCCGCGGTGCCGGTCACGCTGACCGCCGCCGACCGGCGAACCCTGAAAACACGCGTCCGCGGCGCCAGGACCCTCTGGCGGGACCGGCTGCGGGCGCAGATCGTGCTGGCCGCCGCCCGCGGCCGCCCGAACGCAAGGATCGCCGCTGACGCAGGCGTCAGCGTGAACACCGCCCGCAAATGGCGGGCCCGGTACGCCGCTTTAGGCCTGCCGGGCCTGCGCGACGCCCGCCGCAGCGGCCGGCCGCGGCGGATCACCGCAGCCGACCGGGCCGCGCTGATCGCGCTGGCCTGCCAGCTGCCGGCCGACACCGGGGTGCCGCTGTCGCAGTGGACCGGCCCGGAACTAGCGACCGAGCTGGCCGCCCGGGGACTGGCCGGGGTGATGTCGGCCTCCTCAGTGCTGCGGATCCTGGCCGAGCACCCGGTCAAGCCATGGCAGCACCAGTCCTGGATCTTCCCCCGCGACCCGGACTTCGCCGCGAAAGCCAGCGTCATCCTGGACCTCTACCAGGGCAGTTACCAGGGCCAGCCGCTGGCCCCCGGCGACCGGGTGCTGTCGTTTGACGCCAAGCCGTCCATCCAGGCCCGCCGCCGGATCCACGCCACCACCCCGGCCCGCCGCGGACAGCCGGCCCGCGTCGAGCACGAGTACGAGCGCGGCGGCGCGCTCGCCCTGCTCGCCGCCATGGACGTGCACACCGGGCAGGTATTCGCCGCCACCCCGCCCACGACCGGCATCGAGCCGTTCACCGCCCTGGCCGGCCAGGTCATGGCCCGCCCCGGGTACAAGAACGCGTCCCGGGTGTTCGTCATCGTGGACAACGGATCCGACCACCGCGGCCAGGCCGCCGCGGACCGGCTCGCCGCAGCCCACCCGAACGCGATCATGGTCCACACCCCGGTGCACGCATCCTGGCTCAACCAGATCGAGATTTTCTTCTCGATCATCCAGCGCAAGGTCGTCTCCCCGAACGACTTCGCCAGCCTCGGCGAGCTGTCAGCCACCCTGATGGCATTCGTGGACCGTTACAACAAGACCGCACGGTCGTTCAACTGGAAATACACTGCCAGCGACCTCAAGGACCTGCTCCGCCGCATCAGCGAACACGAGCAACCCGACATCGGGCCCCAAACCGAGCAGATCCCGGAAGCTGCCTGACCGCCAACGAATTTACGGCGCCACCCACTAAGGCTCTCCGCGGGACGGGTGCTGATTCAGCCGGGCCAGATAAGCGTTGTAGGCGGCGAGGTGCTCATCGTCATCGATGCCGCGGCCGTTCGCGGCATGCTGCCCGGCTCTCGCCTCCGATGGCGCGGCGGCTGCGGCTGGGGTCGCGGTGCCCGGCTGGTGCGATGCGACCAGGCTGGCCAGGTTCGCCTGCCTGGCGCGCTCGAAGAAGCCATGACCGCTGACGGCCGCGCGCTCGTCCCTGCTCCACATCCAGAACACCGCCATCATCAGCGCGAACATGATCCCGTCGCCGCCGATCCACATCACCGCGCCGCCCAGGTGCAGGTCGGAGACTGGCGACGGGGCCCAGGCGGGCCGCGGCCCGACCGGGATCCCGGGCGAGTTCGCGCTGGCATAACCGAGTGCGAGGCCGGTGAAGGTGTCGACCGGCATGAGCAGCACCAGGACGACGAACCGGATGGGGTAGGACAGCCGCCACTTCACCGGCTCGCGGCCAAGGAGCGGGAGGAAGAACAGGTAACCGACGATCACGAAGAGCGCGTGCTCGGCGCTGTGCGCGGCCTGACTGCGCTCGAAAAAGTTGGCCAGGCTGGTCAGGTGCGCAGCCAGGACACTGACCGCGTACGCGGCCGCGCCGAATACCGGCCAGGTCAGGAAGCTGGCGACGGGTGACCGCAGCACCCGCTTGACCCGGCTGTGCAGCGGGTTCCGGCTGGCGTGCAACAGCAAGGTGAGCGGCTGGCCGGCGATCAGCAGCGGCGGCGCGACCATGAGGAGCAGCAGGTGCTGCACCATGTGGTCGTAGAAGAGCAGATCGTCGTAACTGCCGATGCCGCTCTCGGTAGCGACCACCAGGACCAGCATGCCGCCCAGGAACGCCGCGGTCCGCCAGGCGGGCCATGGCCGGGCCGGATGCCGCTTGGCCACCCTGATGACGCCCCACAGGTACAGCGCTACTGCGACCACGACGAGGGCGGTCACGATCGGCGCGAACTGCCACTGCGTCGCCGCCGTCAGCAGGCCGAACCGCGGAAGCATGCCGTCTCCTTTCACCGGCGAGCCTACTTGTAGAACTGGGCAGGTACTTCCGCAGGTACTCCCGCCGCTATCGTTGTCGGCGGAGGGTTCGCCTAGTGGCCGAGGGCGACGGTCTTGAAAATCGTTGTGGCGCGCAAGCGTCACCGTGGGTTCGAATCCCACACCCTCCGCTCACCGAGCGCACGCCGCGGGAGGCCACAATGCGCGCCGTCGTGATCGACCAGCCAGGCGGACCAGAGGTTCTGAAGCTCCGCGACGTGCCCGCCCCGGTTGCCGGACCGGGCGAGGTCGTGCTGGCGACAACCGCCGCGGGGGTGAACCGGGCCGATCTGATGCAGCGCCAGGGCCTGTACCCGCCGCCGCCGGGCGCGCCGCCCTACCCCGGGCTTGAATGCTCAGGGCAGATCATCGCAGTCGGGTCCGGAGTGGCTGGCTGGCACGCGGGGGACCAGGTCTGCGCGCTGCTGGCCGGCGGAGGTTACGCCGATCAGGTCGTGGTGCCAGCCGGCCAGTTGCTGCCAGCCCCCGACGGCCTGAGCCTGCAGGACGCCGCCGCGCTGCCCGAAGCGGCTTGCACGGTCCACTCGAACGTCGTGACCTACGCCAGGCTGGCGCCGGGCGAGACGCTGCTGGTGCATGGCGGTGCCAGCGGCATCGGCACGATGGCGATCCAGCTAGGCCATGCTCTCGGCGCCCGGGTGGCGTGCACGGCCGGCTCGGCCGACAAGCTCGCCAGGTGCCGCGAGCTCGGCGCGGATCTCGCCATCAACTACCGCGAGGAAGACTTTGCGTCCGCGGTTCAGGCGTTCACCGGCGGCCGCGGCGCCGACGTGATCCTGGATATCATCGGCGCCGCCTATCTGCCGCGGAACGTCAGTGCGCTGGCGACCGGCGGGCGGCTGGTGGTAATCGGCCTGCAGGGCGGCGCCACCGGCGAGCTGGACCTTGGCGAGCTGCTGCGGAAGCGGGCTACCCTGCACGCTTCCACGCTGCGCGCGCGGCCGCCGGCCGAGAAGGCGGCGATCGTGTCCGGAGTGCGCGCCGAGGTGTGGCCGCTGATCAGCTCTGGCCTGATCAGGCCGGTGATCCAGGCCACGCTGCCGCTCGCCGAGGCAGCGCAGGCACACCGGCTGATGGATGCGGCCGGGCACGTGGGCAAGATCCTGCTGACCGCCGGCCAGGACGGCTGAGCCCGCCGAGGGCTGGCAACCTCGGCCGCGGCAGGCAGGCCGGCCCCAGATGTGCACATCGCGCCCAGCGCCGGCAGACTAGGCACCATGAGCGAGCAGAGCAACACAGACATCCACGACAGTCCGCGGATCGTTGTCGTCGGGCCGGACGGTGTGGCGACCGAGTCCGAGGCTGGCGAAGGACCGCGCGAGCGACCGGTCACCGAGATGATCGAGCAGCCAGCGAAAGTCATGCGGGTCGGTAACATGATCCGGCAGCTGCTCGAGGAGGTCAGGGCGGCCCCGCTGGACGAAAAGAGCCGGGCCAGGCTCAAGGAGATCCACGCGAGCTCGATCAAGGAACTTGAGGACGGCCTGGCCCCGGAGCTGGTCGAGGAGCTCGAACGGCTGTCGCTGCCATTCGCCGAGGACGAGGTCCCCAGTGAGTCCGAGCTGCGGATAGCCCAGGCCCAGCTTGTCGGCTGGCTCGAGGGGCTGTTCCACGGCATCCAGACCACGCTGTTTGCACAGCAGATGGCCGCAAGGGCCCAGCTTGAGCAGATGCGCCGGGCACTGCCCGCCGGGATGATGGCGCCCCAGCCGGAGGTCGAGGACGTGACGCAGCGCCCCGGCCGGACATCGGGGCCCTATCTGTAAACGGGGCGGTGCCGGGCTGTAAACGGGGCGGTGCCGGGCTGTAAGCCGGGCGGTGCCGGGCTGTAAACCGGGCGGTGCCGGGCTGGGCTTGGCCGCCAGCGCCGTCGCTACACCTGACCCGACCGGATCCTGGCGAGCCAGTCGGCAGCCTCGATGAACTCAGCGTCCGATTTATCCTGTTGCCTGCCCGCCTGCCCGGCCGCGGCTGCCGTGCCCGCGCCGTCGGCTGGCACCGTCACTGCCTGCGGGTAACTGCCGAGGAAGCGCACGGCGCTGCAGACCCGGCGAAGCCCCATCAGTGCCTCGCCGACCCTGGCCTGGGCGACATGGCCCTCGCAGTCGATGAAAAACCGGTACCGGCCGATGCCATCGCCAGTAGGCCGCGACTCGATCCGGGTCAGGTTGACGCCGCGGAACGCGAACTGGCCGAGTATGTCCATCAGCGCACCCGGGTGGTCATCCATCAGGAATGCCACCACGGATGTCTTGTCCGCACCGCTGCGGCCTGGCAGTTCGCCCGGCAGCCGGACTGCGACGAACCGGGTGACCGCGTCGTCCCGGTCGTGCACGGCGGCGGCTAGCGGTACCAGGCCGTAGAGGTCAGCGGCGAACGCGCCGGCGAGCGCCGCATCCAGCCCGCCTTCGGCCACCTGGCGGGCAGCGTCCGAGTTGGAGGCGGCCGGCAGCCAGCGGGCGTGCGGCAGATTGGCCGCCAGCCAGTTACGGCACTGCGGCTGAGCCACCGGGTGACCGCCAACCCGGCGGATGTCGCCCAGGCTGGTGCCCGGCCTGGTCAGCAGGGAGAACTCAACCGGGATCAGCACCTCGGCGCATATCACCAGCTCGGTGCCGATGGCGAGCTCGTCGAGTGTGGCGGTGACCGCGCCCTCGACCGAGCTCTCGATTGGCACAACGCCGAGCTCGGCCCGGCCGCTGCGGACCGCGTCAAGCGTGGCCTGAATCGACCCGCAGGGCAGCGCGTCCGGCTCGGCACCCGATGCCAGCTCGCGGACCGCGGTCTCGGTGAACGTCCCCCGCGGACCGAGATAGGCGTACCGGTAACTCACCGGGGCCGACGGCCGTTCGCTGCGGCGGCAGGCGACGCCAGACCACTGCGCAGCCGCACCACGGCTGGCTCCCTGGCCAGCAGCGCCCTGCTGACGTCGGCAAGCTGATGCAGCCGGTGCAACTGGCTGCGCCAGTCCGTGCCGGTCGCCCGGTGTGACAGCGGGACTTCCACCTCGGTGACTCGCATGCCCATGCGCAGCAGGTCGATCGTCATGCCGGTCTCGGCTCCCCAGCCCGGCGCGAGCGGCAGCGCGGCGGTGAATGCTGCCCTGGTCAGGCACCGCTGCCCGTTCAGCGGCTGGGCGGGGCGCCAGCCGGTCGCTCGCTGTATCCCCGTGCCTGCCGCCGTGGTGACTACGCCGAAACCACCGATCCGGACCCGCGTGCTGAACACCGCGATGGTCATGTCCGCGATACCGGCCCGGACCGGATCAGCCAGCGGGCCGGCCTCGATCGCGCTGTCAGCCAGGTCGGCATCGAGAAAGAGCAGGTGGCGAGGCCCGGCCGCGGGAATACTGGCGGCATTAGCCTCGAGCAGCCGGACCGCCTCCGCGCCGGTCTCGAGCGCGGCGGCCTTGCCACGGCGGCGCGCATGCCGGACCAGGTGCGCGCCGGCGGAGACCGCCCGTGCGGCCGTGTCATCGGCGGACCCGTCGTCGACGACTACGACGATATCCGCGCCGCTGAGCTTGCTGGCCGCGCAGACAGTCGCGGCAACCCGCTCGGCCTCGTTCCTGGCAGGGATGATGACGGCTAGGTCGCCTGGCGGCATGGCACTGATCCTAGTGCGGGCGCGCCCACGACCGAGCCCGCTGGCGGCGGCGAGCCTTGCCGGGGATGACCAGCCGGACCCGGGCCGGGGATGTCCAGCCGGACCCGGGCTACGGGCCGGTCACCTTTGCCGGGTCATCGAGCACGGTGAACACCGACTCCAGCCCCGTCACCTGGAGCACCTTCCTGGTGGCGGATCCTGGCCCGGCCAACTGCAGTTCCCCGCCGCGCTCGCGTGCCTGCCGGTGGGCGGCGAGCAGCACGTTGATGCCAGTCGAGTCGCAGAACCCGACGCCAGACATGTCCACGACCAGCCGCGCCGGGCTCCGGCTCAAGGCGGTCGTGAGTTCTGACTGCAACCTGGGCGCGGTATACAAGTCAATCTCGCCCGCCACGGAGATCACGGTGTGATCATCCTGCAACCTGGTCGTGACCTTTAGCTCCACCTGCCGCACACTACCGGTCCGACGCTCAAGCGGCTAGATGGGCTTATCCAGTCGGCCGGTTAAGCCCGGCCTGTCCCGAAAGTCACGGAGCTCAGGACACCCGGCCAGCACCCGGCCGGGAAGCACCGGCCAGGGCCGACGTAGCGTGAAGACATGCTCCGCACACTGCTCGCAGTCATCGGCGCGATAGTCATCGTCTTCATCGCGGCTGCCGTCGCGCGGACGCTGTTCTGGCTGGCCCTGATCGCGCTGATTGCTGCCTTCATAGGCGTGTCGCTGGGAATCTTCCGGTTCGGCCGGCGATCCGCTCGCCGCTCAGGCAGCCGTCATTAAGCTCGCCGAGACCAGGTCGGCACTGTCACGCTCGGCACTGTCACCTTCGCCACTGTCACGTTCGCTACTGTCACGTTCGGCACTGGCGGCCGGCAGCACCAATGCGGGCTGCGCGGGCCTGGTCACCGCAGCCGCCCGCTCGCGGCTGACCGGACAGGTCATGCAGCGCGGTCCGCCGCGCAGGCTGGCCAGTTCGCTGCCCGGCACCCGGATGACCGTTGCCCCAGAGCCCTCGAGCCGGTCGTTGGTCTCCGAATTCCGTTCATGGCTCACCACGACCCGGTGCCCGATGACGAGGACGTTGCTGCCGTCGTCGCCCTGACCCGACTGGCCGAAGACCGGGTCCAGCCCCGAATCGATCACCTGCAGCCGGGCAATTCCCATGGCCTGCGCCGCCGCCTGCAGGAACGGCTGCGCCCTGGACACCCGCAGGCCGTCGCCCCGCCACGAGATCGTGTGGGCCGTCAGGGTGTACGCGATTCCCGGGTGCATGAGCACCGAGTCGCGGTCCACCACCGCGCAGAGCGTGTCCAGGTGCACCTCGCAGCTGTACTGGCGGATCGGAACCGCGAGCACGATCCGGGCCAGGCTGGCACCAAAGAGCTGGCGCGCGAGGCGCTCCGCTCCGGCCGCCGTGGTCCGCTGGCTCACTCCGATGGCCACCACGCCAGGCGCTAGCAGCAGCACGTCGCCGCCATCCACCGGCTCAAGATCGCGGTCATAGACCCATTTCACTGCCGCGAACCGCGGGTGGTGCCGGTACACCACGCTGGCCAGGTCGGTCTCCCGGCGCCGGTGCGGTGCGGCCAGGCTCGCGACCGCGAGCCGGTCACCGATCCAGAAGCTGGCGTCTTTGCTGAACACCAGGTTCGGCAGCGGATCGAGGACGAAGTCGTGCCGGTCGAGCAGCTCGAAGACCACGCCGTGGCCCATCTTGAGCTCCTCCGGTGTCAGCCCGGCGATCAGCACCTGCGCCAGCCGCTCCGGACCCAGGTCGTCCAGGTGCGAGCGCAGTTGCGCGCGGAGATCGTCGCCCAGGCCCGCGTCGGCGATTGCCAGCCGGATGGCCTCGGTCCTGGCCGGCTCGTACTCCAGGGCATCTTGCAGCAGTTCCGTCAGGTAGAGGACCTCTGCGCCATGGTCGCGCAGCACCTGGCAGAGCGCATCGTGCTCCTCCCTGGCCTTGCTGACCCAGGGCAGTGCCCGGAAGAGCAAGCCGCCCGGCTGCCGCGGGGTTATCCGCTGCAGCTCGAGGCCCGGCCTGTGCATGAGCACGGTCCTCAGCCGACCGATCTCGCTGTCAACACCGTGCATGGCGGTCACGACCATTCCCCCCGCTCTCACCGCCGAACCGCGATCCCGCGGCCACCAGCCTCACCGGTGACCCGGCGGGCCGGCAGCGCCTGCGATTCCAGCCGCTGGAGAAGGTATTACCGGCGCGGCACGGCCTTACGCCTGGCCGACCGCGGACCGCGGCACCGCGGGCTGATCGCTCAGCGACTCCGCAGTCAGGACGCGGACCAGGCCGCCCAGGCCTGCGGACAGGCCGGCACGCTCCTCCGCGGACAGCGCCGCCAGGATCCGGGCATGACGCGATCGCCACGCTTCGAAGAGCCGCCCCGCGACCTCGCGCCCCTGCGGCGTCAGGTACAGCCTGACGTAACGCTGATTGTCCTCGTCTCGGCCGCGGCGAAGCCAGCCCTTGCGTTCCAGCCCGGCGGCGAGCCTGCTGACCGTGCTCTTGTCCAGCTCCAGCAGTGCGGCGAGCTCACCCTGGACGATGCCACGGGCTGACGCCAGCTCGATCAGCGCGCGGGCTTCTGAGGCCGAAACCGGCGGCGCGGCTGTCTGCTCGGTCGGCGTCGGCCGCGCGTCTGGGCCCGGCCCGGTGAGCGCAGGAGATAGCATTCGGAGCAACTGAGCCAGCAGGTGCTCAAGCTCGGCGCCGCCAGGCGACTCGTCGGCCATGCAACAGTTGTATCGCACAACTGTACTAATGGTACAGTCTCGGGCGTGAAGGCAGCCCCGCGCAACCCGGAGTCCCGCAGGAGTGCCGCGTGAGCGACCCGAACGTTCCGTCGCCGACGCTGCTGTCAGCAGGCGACGATCCGGGTGCGGGACGCATCGCGGCAGCAGCGGGGCTTGAGCGCCAGACCGAGGTCCGCTCGCCCGATCTCCCGACCGAGCCGCTCGGCACCTATGCGCTCCGGCACGGACTGCGGCCCAGCGCGGAGCGCCCGCCGGTCCTCGCCTACCTGGCCGAGCTCTGGCGCAGGCGGCACTTCGTCATGGCCTTCGCGACCGCGCGCAACATCGCGATGTACACCGAGGCCAAGCTCGGCCAGATCTGGCAGGTACTCACACCGCTGCTGAACGCCGGCGTCTACTTCCTGATCTTCGGCGTGCTGGTGCCCATCAACCGCGGCATCCCGAATTACCTGGCCTTCCTGGTCACCGGCGTGTTCGTGTTCAACTTCACCCAGCGGGCCTTCATCACCACCTCCTCGGTGATCACCGAGAGCCTGCCGCTGATCCGCGCGCTGCAGTTCCCGCGCGCGGCGCTGCCGCTCGCCTACGTGATCATCGAGCTGGAGCAGATGGTCCTGGCCATGGCTGTCCTGGTGGTGATCGTGCTGGCGACCGGCGAGCCGGTCACCTGGTACTGGCTGCTGGTGATACCGGCGCTGGTGCTGCAGACCATCTTCAACATCGGGATCGGGCTGTTCGCCGCACGGCTCGGGGCCCAGGTCAACGACTTCAGCCAGCTCCTGCCGTTCCTGATGCGGACCTGGCTGTACGTCTCCGGCGTGCTGTTCAGCATCCAGAACCTCGGCCTCAGCCAGACATCGTTCCTCGCGAAGCACTCGTGGGCGGTGCAAGTGCTGGAGGTTAACCCGGCGGCGGTGTACATCACCATGGTCCGCGATTCGGTCCTGCGCAGCCAGCGGCTGAGCGCTCCGGGCGCCAAGCCGTACGACGCCGCGCTGTGCACGCAGTGGCAGAACGCCGCGGCGCGTGGCGGCACCGTGCCGGTCAAGCTGCAATATGACAGCGCATATTGTCCTGCCCACATCACTGTTCTGCACTTCTGGTACTACGGCATCGGCTGGGCAGTGCTTGCCCTCGTGGTCGGGTTCTTCTTCTTCTGGCGCGCGGAAACGCGGTACGGCCGTGGCTGAGCCGATGGTCGTCGTCGACGGCCTGCACATCGTGTACAAGGTGTACGGCGCGGGCGGTGACCGCGGCTCCGCTGCCACGGTCTTGCTGCGCGCCCTCGGCCGCAAGACCCGCGGCAACATCCGCGAGGTCCATGCCATCCGCGGCATCTCGTTCATCGCCTACCGGGGCGATGCGATCGGCGTCATCGGCCGTAACGGCTCGGGCAAGTCCACGCTGCTGCGGGCCATCGCCGGCCTGCTGCCGCCCGAGGGCGGGAACGTCTACACCACCGGTGGCGCCTCCCTGCTCGGCGTGAACGCAGCGCTGCTCGACGACCTCACCGGTGAGCGCAACGTCGTGCTCGGCTGCCTGGCGATGGGCATGTCCAAGCAGGATGCCAAGGCCAGGTACCAGAGCGTTGTCGATTTCTCCGGCGTCGGCGACTTCATCAACCTGCCGATGAAGACGTACTCAGCCGGGATGGGCTCCCGGCTGCGGTTCGCGATCGCCGCGGCCAAGCATCACGAGGTACTGCTGATCGACGAAGCCCTCGCCACCGGCGACGCCGAGTTCCGGGTGCGCAGTCACAACCGGATCACCGAGCTCAGGCAGGCAGCGGGCACCGTCTTCCTGGTCGCGCACAACCTGGAAGAAGTCGAGCTGACCTGCAACCGGGTCATCTGGATGGACCGGGGCAAGATCGTGATGCAGGGCGACGATGTGATCGCCATCGTGGACAAGTACATCGATGCCTCGGGCGGTATCCCGGTCGAGCGTGATCCGAAAACCAGGCGGCGGCTGCACCGGGCAGTCGGGGGCGAGAGCTAGTCCGTCAGCTAGCCGCCTCGGTATCCGCGGCCGGCCTGCCCGCGCTTCGCAGCCGGAGCCGCATGGTGGTGCCGCCGCCGTCGTTCCCGGCGGCGGCGATCTCGCCGTCCTGTGCCCTGGCCAGCTGCCGGACGATGTACAGGCCGAGGCCGATGCCGCCGAACCGGCGCCGGTCGCCGGTCTCACCCTGCACGAACCGCTCGAATACCCGCTCGCGGTCCGCGGGCGGGATGCCGATGCCCTGGTCGGTAACTTCGACTACGATCGCGTCGCCATCCGGCCGGGCATGCACGCTGACCGTCCCGCCGTCGGGCGAGTACTTGAACGCGTTCTCCAGCAACTGCCCGATGATGATGTCGGTAGCCATCGGATCGCCGTAGGCCGGCGGGAGCTCATCGGCAATGTCGAGGCCGAGCGTGTGCCGGTCCGACAGCGGCCCGAACGCCGCCACGGCACCGCGAAGCAGCCCGCCGAGATCGAACGGGCCATTGCTCACCTGAAGCTGGTCGGCGCCGGCCCTGGAGCCGAGCAGCAGCTGCTCGACCAGCTTGGCGAGCGAGCTCGCCCGCTCGGCGATGGTCTGCACCGCTGCGCGCCGGTCGGCATCGGCGAGCTTGTCCCAGCGGCTGGCCAGCGTGCTGGCAAAGCCCTGCACCACGGTTATCGGCGTGCGAAGCTCATGACTGGTCGTTGCCAGGAACAAGTCCTTGGCCTCCTCCAGTTCCTTTGCCGCGGTGACATCCCGGAAGTCGAGCACCTTCTCGCCGCGGCCGCTCAGCCCGGTGCACAGCAGGTCGATCCACCGGCCGTTGCCGAGCCGGTAAGTCAGCTTCTCGCCGGGCGCGGGCAGCGGGAACGGCGGGCGCCGGCCGGCGGCCAGGTCCGGGGACAAGCCGGTAAGGCGGTGCGCAGCCGGGTTCCACTGCCGGACCAGGCCGTCGGCGTCCAGCACGGCGATGCCGTCGGCGCTGGCGTCGATCACCGCGCGCTCGTGGGCCCGCTGCCTGACGACTTCCTCGAAGGCGGTCACGTTGGACAGCGCGACGCTCGCGTGCCCGGCGAGCAGCTCGAGCAGCTCGAGCTCGACGTGGCCGACCTTACGACCGCTGTAGAGCGCGTACAGCGCACCGAACGGGCGCCCTGCCACATGCGAGAGGCTGAGCGTGATCGTGTGCAGGTCGGGCAGCGCGGCCCAGATCAGGTCATCGAAGCCACCTGAGTCGCTGGTGGCCATCAGCACCGTCTTGCCCGACCGCATGAGCTGGCCGACCATGCTGCTTTGCAGATCAGCGGTCCGGCCGCGCAGCTCGGCGGGCAGCCCGTCCAGGCTGACCAGCCGAAGCCGGTCCTCCTCGATCAGCACGAAGCCGCCGGCGTCGGCCCTGGTGAGTTCCCGCAGGCTGGCGGCGATCCGATCGAGTACCGCCTCGAGATCGAGCTGCGCGTTCATATCGGCGACGACATCGCCAAGACGGCGGACAACCCTGGCGCGCTCGGCCATGGAGTGCCGCACCGGCTCGTCATCGTGACTGCGGTGGCAGACGCAGACCCAGCCGGCCAGCTCGCCCGCGCTGTCAGTCATCCTGCTCGCATCGATCCGCACGTCGACCATCGAGCCGTCCTTGCAGGTCCGCCGGGTAGCGAAGGAGACATGACCGCCGCTGGCCACTCGCTCGAGTACGGCGTTGTGCTCGGCTCGCAGTTCCTCCGGGACGTAGGGCGGCTCCAGGCCGACCACCTCTGTCGCGGTCCAGCCGAATAGCTCTTCAGCGGCCGGGTTCCACAGCGTCACGCGGCGGTCGGCGCCGGTTGCGATGATCGCATCGGCCGCGCACTCGATGACAGCGCGGGCAGTGCGATCGATCCTGTCCCGGTCCGGCTGTGCCGCGGCGAGCTTCAACCCCACCGCCTCATGGTGCCACCTGCATCCGGCCCTGGCGCGGTGAACTGCGCAAACTACCAGCTAGCAGCCGGGCCTACGGCGGCCGGAACCAGCGCGGGAAGGCGGACGTCTAACGGACATGACGCCCACGGCGCACCGCCCGCACTCACGCGCTCATCGGACACCGGCTCATCCGGGCCGGCTGCTGTGGCGCTGCGCGGCCGCAGCCATCTGCGCGCTGCTCGCCGCCGCCTGCGGTAGCACTGTGGCGCCCGGTCTCGGGTCGCCGCCGACCCGGCCCGCCGGCGGGCAAGGTACCAGCGAGCCGACCGCAAGCAGCAGCGGGCCGGTTACCGCCGCCGCGGCAAAGATCTCGCTTTCCGTCTCGATCAGCGCGACAGCCACTAGCCCCGCGGCGCACTACACGCTGCGCTGCGATCCGGCCGGCGGCACCGTCCGCGACCCCGCAGCCGCCTGCGTCAGGCTGCTGGCAGGCCCTAGCCTGTTCGGCCCGCTGCCCGCGCACGTTGCCTGCCCGGCGATCATGGCTAACGCCGGCCGGGCGACGGTGACCGGCACCTTCCTCGGTGCTCCAGTGCACGAGACCATCGTCGCCGGCGGATGCGACATAAGCCGCTGGGCCAAGCTCAAGCAGGTACTCGGCTAGCGCCGCTGATAGCCGCTACTTCAGCAGCCGCGACAACCGCCGGTCGGCAAGCGGCTTGCCCCCGGTCTGGCAGGACGGGCAGTACTGCAGCGCAGAGTCGGCGAACGAGACCTCGCGAACGGTGTCGCCGCACACCGGGCACGGCTCGCCGGTCCTGCCGTGCACGCGCAGGCCAGCCTTCTTCTCCTGCTTCAGGTCGCTTGCGGCCAGCCCGTCAGATCGCGCGATCGCCTCCCGGAGCGTGGCGATGATGACGGCATGCAGGTCTGCGACCTCCTCCGGGCTGAGGCTGGAGGCTAGCCGGAACGGGGACATCCTGGCGGCGTGCAGCACCTCGTCGGAGTAGGCGTTGCCGATCCCGGCGATCAGCTTCTGGTCTCGCAGCACCCCCTTGACCTGGGTACGGCGGCCGGCCAGTATCCCGGCCAGTACCTCGGTGGTGAAGCCGGCATCCAGCGGTTCAGGGCCGAGTGACGCGACGCCGGGGATCTGCCAGAGATCGGTCACGAGATACACGGCAAGGCGCTTCCTGGTCCCTGCTTCGGTGAGGTCGAAGCCGCTGCCATCACGCAAGCGCAGCCGGAACGCCAGCGGACCCTTGCCCGGCTTGGCTGGCGCCTCCGGCAGCGAATCCCGCCAGCGCAGCCACCCTGCCCTGGCCAGGTGCGTGACCAGGTGCAGGGCAGCGCCGCCGCCGGCCGGCGCACAGGTCAGGTCGAGGAACTTGCCCCGCCGCGAGGTACCGCTCACTAGCGCCCCGTGCAGCGCCGACAGCGGCGGATCATAGGTCTTCAGTACGGAGAACTCGGTCACGTCGGCACGATCGATCTCCCGGCCGACGGCGCGCTCGCGCAGGTCGGCAGCGAGCGCCTCTACTTCAGGCAGTTCCGGCACGTCATCGATTCTGCCCGATGCCGTCGGCCTGGTCTGCGACAGCGGGCAGCCGGCCGGTCACGGCCATGATCTCGATCACAGCTCAGCGTGCGGCCCGCCGGCTTCAGGCTGCTCACCTGAGCAGGCAATAGCGCGGTCATCCCGGTGACAAAGCCGGTCCTGGCAGCCTATGCTGCGGCCAGCTAACCGCCCGCGCAGCCGGCATCACCGGGGACGTCAGCACGCGATCGGCAGCCGCGCGTCAGGGGTGGGCGAGGAGGGATTTGAACCCTCACGTCCTCTCGGACACACGGACCTGAACCGTGCGCGTCTGCCGTTCCGCCACCCGCCCCGGGAGCAGCAGACAGGTTAGCACGTCCGCAAGCTATCCCACATCGCCGATACCATCGGATACGGCAGGGAGAGGAGGGCGCCACGGTGGGAGTGCTGCAGCGCTTTGAGCACAGGCTCGAGGGGATGGTCGAAGGTGCCTTCGCGCGGGCGTTCAAGTCTGAGTTGCAGCCGGTCGAGGTGGCCAGCGCGATTCAGCGGGAAATGGACGACCGGGCCGCCATCGTGGCACAAGGCCGGACCCTGGTGCCCAACGACTTCGTCGTCGAGGTCGCCGAGGACGACTATGCGCGCCTCGACGTATATGCCGACAGCCTCGGCATCGAACTGGCCACCCTCGCCCGCGAGTACGCCAAGGAGCAGGGTTACTCGTTCGTCGGACCAGTCCGGATGCGGTTTGAGGGCGTCCGGGACCTGACCACCGGCACCTTCCGGATCCTGTCCGGGGTGATCCGGGGCACGACGGTGGAGGACGGCGAGATCCGGCGGCCGGTGAGTGACCTCCCGCAGCGTGCGGGCGGCTTCCACGGCAACCCCCGGCTGCTGGTGTCCGGACCGGAGCCCGGCCCGGACGGCAGCACCCAGCGGACCTTCGAGATCGTCACGCCACTGATCATCCTGGGCCGCGGCACCGATTGTGACCTGCGGCTCGTCGATCCCGGTGTGTCCCGGCATCACGCCGAGATCCGGGTCGAGGACGGCGAGGTCGTGCTCGTCGACCTCGGCTCGACGAACGGGACATTCGTCAATGGCCAGCCGGTGCGACGCGTCCTGCTCACCGATGGCACCCAGGTCACCCTCGGCCGGACCACCCTGGTCTTCCGCCGGGACCGTTCTTACTGACCGGGACTGCCGCCAGCCAACGCCAGCCAGCCAACCGACCGCGAACCGAAGGCGAACCGACCGCGAACCGAGGGCGAACCGACCGCGAACGCGCCGCCACGCCAGCCAAGGACACATGACCCGATGAACCCGCTTGAGCTCACTCTCGTCAGGATCGGGTTCCTTGCCGTCCTGTGGCTCTTCGTCATCGCAGCTGTCGGCGTGGTCAGGACGGACATGTTCGGGCCGGTCAGCCAGCGGCGCCGGCGGTCGGCGGGCCGCCAGGCCACGCTGCCCCGCCAATCGAGGCCCAGGGCCAAGCCGGTCCGCTCGGCCAGGTCAGCGCCGCAGCAACTGCTGGTGACGGCCGGCGCGCTTGCGGGCACCAGCCTCGGGCTCACCGACGAGCAGATCACCATCGGCCGGGCTGATGATGCCACGCTCGTTCTCAGCGACGACTACGCTTCAACCCGACATGCCCGACTCTTTCCGCAAGATGGTCAGTGGCTGGTCGAGGATCTCGGTTCGACCAACGGCACCTACCTGGACCGGCAGAAGGTGACCCAGCCGACCCCGGTCCCCATCGGCGTCCCGATCCGCATCGGCAAGACCGTTCTGGAGCTGCGCAGATGACCCTGGCACTGCACTACGCGCTCCGCTCAGACGTGGGGCTGCTCCGCGAGGGCAACGAGGACTCCGCGTATGCAGGCCCGCGACTACTGGCGATCGCCGACGGCATGGGCGGCCACGCGGCGGGCGAAGTAGCCAGCGCGGTAGCGATCTCGGCCCTCGCTCCGCTGGACCGGCAGAACCTCGCCAGCGATGACGACATGCTGAACGCGCTCGCAGACGCGGTCTCCTCGGCTCGCGCCACGCTCCACGACATCAGCGCGTCCGATCCGGCCGTTGAAGGCATGGGCACCACGCTGACAGCCATGCTGTGGGCGGGCGCCCGGGTGGCGGTCTGCCATATCGGGGACTCGCGCGCATACCTGCTCCGCGACCATGATCTCTACCAGATCACTCGCGATCACACCCTGGTCCAGTCGCTGGTCGATGAGGGACGGCTCAGCCCGGCAGCGGCGGCCAGCCACCCGCAGCGCTCGCTGATCATGCGGGCGCTGCAGGGCAGCACCGACGCCGACCCCGATCTGGCCATGCACGATGCGATCCCGGGCGACCGGTACCTGCTGTGCTCGGACGGCCTCACCGACGTCGTCGGGGACGAGGCAGTGCACCGGGTACTGAGCACGGTGCCGGACGCCGAGGAAGCGGTGGACCAGTTGATCGCGCTTGCCATCCACAACGGCGGCCCGGACAACATCACCTGCATCGTCGCAGACGTGGTCGACACCGTGACCGGCCCGCTGCCGCCGACCAGGGACACCGTGCTGGCTGGCGCGGCTGCCAGCGGCGACGTCAGCACCTTGCTGCGGGCAGCGATCGGCAGCGCGGCAGGGGCCAGCGGCGCGGATCCGCACGCCGCGCCACCGGGCGCGAGCATGAACGGGCACCGCAGCCGGGTCACAGCCGGGTCGGGCGACGAAGACGGCCAGGACGACGGCTTCGACGAGCCCCGGCGGCGCTGGCCGGTGGTGACCTCGGTGCTGATCGTGCTGCTCGTGCTGATCGCCACGGGTATTTACGTCGGCTACCGGAGCATTCAGGAGAACTACTACCTGGCGGCGGACGGCTCGCACGTCAGCATTTACCGCGGGATCAGCCAGAAGATTGCCTTCGTCGGCCTGTCCAGCCTGTACCAGAAGACCGACGTGCTGACCAGCGAGGTCCCGGCAGGCCTCAGCCTGCCGACGACGCCGACCACGCTGGCGAAGACACAGGCGACACTCACGCAGATCATGCAGGATCACGCCTGCGACGTCGCGAGCCAGCGCATCGCCGGATGGCAAGCCGAGTACGACAAGAAGCTGCAAGCGGCCAATGCCGCCAGGGCAGAGCGGGCCAGGCACAGGAGGGTCAGGATCCCGTCTGTCGCGATGCCGCGCAAGCCCGTGCTGCCGTCTTACTGTGCGGGGGCCGGGTGAGCTTCACCGCGAGCAGCGAGCAGCCGGTTCCGTTGCCGCACGGGCGGCGCGGCGCTGAGCTGCTCATGCTCGCCTTCGCGCTGGCCGTGGTGCTGTTCGCGTACAGTGCGGTCGGCCTCGGCTTGACGGGCAAGCTGCCGGGGCTGCCGGTCGACTTCCTGGTGTTCGCCGCGGTCATGCTGGCAGCGCATCTCGCCGTCCGCCGCTTCGCGCCCTATGCCGACCCGCTGCTGCTGCCACTTGCCGTGCTGCTCAATGGCCTCGGCCTGGTAATGATCTACCGGCTGGTCCAGTCTGGCCGGGGCGGCAATCCTGGCTACCAGGTGACCGGCCTGCCCCCCACGGCCGCGACTACCCAGTTGCTGTATTCCGGCGTCGGCGTCGTCGCCATGGTGGCGGTACTGGTGCTGATCTCCGAGCCACGGGTGCTCCAGCGGTACACCTACACCCTCGGCGCGCTCGGCCTGGTGCTGCTGGCCCTCCCGGCGATGCTGCCGGCCAGCCACAGCGTGGTCAACGGAGCCAAGGTCTGGATCATCTTCGGCGGCTTCTCCGTCGAGCCAGGCGAGTTCGCCCGGCTGGCACTCGCGGTGTTCTTTGCCGGGTACCTGGTGGCCAAGCGAGACGCGCTGGCGCTGGCCGGGAGCCGGGTGGCCGGCATCGACCTGCCTCGCGCCCGTGACCTCGGCCCGGTGCTGGCGGCCTGGGCGGCGAGCCTGCTCATCCTGATCTTCGAGACCGACATCGGCACGTCAGCGCTGTTCTTCGGCATGTTCGTGGCGATGCTCTACATCGCCACCCAGCGCACCTCCTGGCTGCTGATCGGGGTGACCCTGTTCCTGGGCGGCTCGTACCTGACGGCGCTGATGTTCCACCACGTGATGGAGCGGTTCACCGTCTGGCTGCATCCGTTCATGGGCAGCAACCCGACCGGGATCGCCTACCAGCCGGTCCAGGCCCTCGAGGGAATGGCCTTCGGCGGGCTGTTCGGCACCGGGCTCGGGGCCGGCCAGCCGTATCACACCCCCCTGGTGCAAAGCGACTTCATCTTCGCGGCATTCGGCGAAGAACTCGGCCTGGTGGGCGTCATGGCGCTGCTGCTGGTATTCGGCCTGCTGGTGCAGCGCGGCCTGCGCGCGGCCCTGGCGGCCAAGGACCCGTTCTCGAAGCTGCTGGTGGGCGGCCTGTCGTTCGTGCTAGCGCTGCAAGTGTTCGTGATCGTCGGCGGGGTGACCGGCCTTATCCCGCTGACCGGCATCACTACCCCGTTCCTGTCCCAGGGGGGCTCTTCGCTGGTAGCTAGCTGGATCCTGATCGGCGTGCTGATCAGGGTCAGCAACACCGCTCGCAAGCCGGCCCCGCAGCCGATCCAGGACGAGGGCATGACCCAGGTGGTGCGTGCCGCATGAACCGGGCGCTGCTGAGGATCTCGCTGGCCTGCCTGGCCATGTTCGTGTTGCTGCTGCTCAACGTCAACTACCTGCAGGTCTTCCGGGCCACCGCGCTGGCCGCCGAGCCTGGCAACATCCGGGTGTTCGACCAGCAGTTCACTTACCAGCGCGGTGCGATCATCGCGGCCGGGGACCGTAAGGACGTGACGATCGCCGAGTCCCGGCTGATCAAGGGAACCGACATCTACCAGCGGTATTACCCGCAAGGCAAGGTGTACGCGCCGGTCACCGGTTATGACACGATCTACAGCCAGACCGGCATCGAGGCGGCCGAGAACGGCCTGCTGGCGGGGACAAGCCCGCAGTTGGCTGTGCACAATCTCACCGCGCTGCTGACCGGCAAGCAGAAGCAGGGCGCCACCGTCGAGCTCACGATCAGCCCTGCCGCGCAGCAGGCCGCCTACGCCGCCCTCGCCAGCGACGGCGGCCGCCCGGCGGCCGCGGTGGCGATCAACCCGAGCACGGGCGCGATCCTCGCGCTGGCGTCCTACCCGACGTTCAACCCGAACCAGCTCGCCACGTTCAACGGCGTCCAGCTGAACAAGGTCGATGGGCAGTTGCTCAACGACCCGTCGCAGCCGCTGCTCAACCGGGCCATCTCCCAGACCTATCCGCCCGGCTCGACCTTCAAGATCGTTACGAGCTCGGCCGCCTTCTCAACCGGCCTGATAGCGAGCACCAGCACGCCGGTGTCCGCGCCGCCCGTGTGGACGCTGCCGAACGGGCATACGCTGACCAACTACGCCAGCGAGCTGTGCGGCAATGGCAACCCGCCGATCATCCAGGCGTTCTGGATGTCATGCAACACGGCATTCGGCAAGATCGGCATGAAACTCACCGCTCCAGTCCTGCGGCAATGGGCGACCAAGTTCTGGATGAACAAGCCGCTGGACATCCCGGTGCCGGTGGCGCAGAGCGTCTATCCGCAGGGACCCGGCTGGACGGACCCGTCGCTGACGGCGTACTCGGCCATCGGCCAGTACAACGACGCGGTCACGCCGTTGCAGGAAGCGATGCTCGCCGCCACCATCGCCAATCATGGCACCCTGATGCGGCCCTATCTGGTCCAGCAGGTCGTCGGCCCCGGCCTGTCCGTGATCTCCTCGAGCCAGAAGACCGTGCTGAGCCATGTCGACACGCCGAAGGTCGCCGGCGAGATCCAGGCAATGATGTACCAGGTCACCCATAATCCCACCGGCACCGCTTACGGCTCGGCCGGGCCGCAGGTCAGCGGCGGCATCACCATCGACGGCAAGACCGGAACGTCCCAGAACGGCGCCAACCCCAACGGGCTGGACGACGCTGTCTTCACCTGTTTCGTGCCAGGCTCGGGCGGCCAGCCGTCACCGATCGCGGTGGGGGTGGTCGTCAAGGAAGGCGGGTTCGGTGCCTCCGCGGCCGCGCCCATTGCCGTCAAGATCATCCAGGCTTACCTGAAGGCACACCCGTGAGCGCCCAGCCCGGCAGCCGGCGCGCGGCCGGCCGGCCGCGCGGC
This sequence comes from Actinomycetota bacterium, assembly GCA_027314515.1. GTDB lineage: Bacteria > Actinomycetota > Actinomycetes > Streptosporangiales > Streptosporangiaceae > JAJYUU01. The sequence continues at coordinate 2,670 of DAHVAR010000189.1, read as the reverse complement.
CGCATGCCGAGAAGGCCAGGATTCCGGCTACACTCCGGCCAGCGATGCTGGTCGGAGCCCTCGATAAGCAGGACGGTAAGGTAAGTGCGCGACATGACTCAGCCTCGGCTGCTTGGCGGCCGCTACGAACTCGACGGGATCGTCGGGCGCGGCGGCATGGCCGAGGTCTTCCGGGCCCGCGATATTCGCCTCGACCGAATTGTCGGAGTTAAGACGCTTCGCGATGACCTGGCGCGGGACCAGACTTTCCAGGCCAGGTTCCGCCGCGAGGCGCAGTCCGCGGCCTCCCTGAACCACCCATCGATCGTCGCCGTGTACGACACCGGCGAGGACATGGTCGGCAACCTCCCGGTCCCGTACATCGTGATGGAGTTCGTCGACGGCCGGACGCTGCGCGACCTGCTCAGAGACGACCGGAGGCTGCTGCCGGAACGGGCCGCCGAGATCACCGACGGGGTGCTGCGCGCGCTGGACTACAGCCACCGCAACGGCATCGTGCACCGCGATATCAAGCCCGGCAACGTGATGCTGACCCGCGCCGGCGACGTCAAGGTGATGGACTTCGGCATTGCCAGAGCGGTATCCGACTCGCAGCTGACCATGACACAGACGGCCCAGGTCATCGGGACGGCGCAGTACCTGTCGCCGGAACAGGCCAGGGGCGAGCGAGTGGACGCCCGCAGTGACCTGTACTCGACCGGCTGCCTGTTGTACGAACTGCTGACCGGCCGTCCGCCGTTCACCGGGGATTCGCCGGTAGCCATCGCCTACCAGCACGTCAAGGAGGAGCCGGTTCCGCCGTCCCGGCTGGATCCGGAAGTGCCAGCCTGGGCTGACGCGATCGTACTCAAGGCGATGCAGAAGGACCCGGCTGACCGGTACCAGTCAGCCGGCGAGATGCGCAATGACATCCAGCGCGCGCTGTCCGGCGCGCCCGTCGCCGCGCCAATGCTCGGCGCGCGGCGGCCAACCGGCGCGCCGACCCAGGTCGCCGGCCGTACCGCCGCCACCTCCCGCTATCAGTACGGGCCGGACGACGGGAGGCAGGGCGGCCCGCCGCAGCGTGAGCGGCGAGCGTGGCCCTGGGTGGTCCTGGCCGCCGTGGTCGTGATCCTGATCGCGGCGATCGCGTTCAAGCTCATCAGCGGCGGCGGCGGGACAGCGGTACCGAGCGTGGCCGGCGATTCCGTCGCAGCGGCCAGAGCAGCGATTGTCAAGGCCGGCCTCACCGTCGGAGGTGTGACGCCGGTGCCGAGCACTGTCCCTAAGGGGGAGGTCATCAGGACCAGCCCGAGCGAGGGCACGACCGAACCGAAGGGAACCCCCGTCACCATCTTCGAGTCCGCCGGGCCGAAGACGAAGCTGGTGAACGTGCCGCCCGTAGTCGGCCTGAGCAAGAGCGCCGCCATCAGCAAGCTGACTGCGGACGGGTTCCAGGTGAAGGTAACTTCCGCTACGTCGGCGGGATATCCGCCCAATACGGTGGCAAGCCAGTCACCGCAGCCGGGCACCGCGGTGAAGCCAGGCGGTACGGTCACGATCGGCGTGACGGCCAAGGCGCAAGTGGTCAAGGTGCCGGGCAGCGTCATCGGGATGACGCAGGCGCAGGCCATGTCGCTGCTGCAAGGTCCGCCCTACAACTACTTCGTGACGCCCACACCCGGCTCCGGACCTGGCGCGGTTGGCACCGTGTATGCCACCAGCCCGCCCGTCGGCACCACGCTCGGGCCCGGCTCACCGATCACCATCTACGTGGTCCAGGCGCCGAGTCCCAGTCCGTCGGTCACGCCGTCCAGCTCACCGAGTAGTTCCCCGTCACCGCCACCGTCACCGTCGCCATCGGGCGGCGCGATCCTGTCCGGCGGTAACGGCAACGGTAAAGGCAACGGGCGCGGCCATTCGGGGTAACCGGCACGCGGCTCGGAGCTGGCCTGCGGCACGGCTGACGAGCCGCGTGCGGGTGCGCTCAGTGCCGCGGACCAACTACGCTTACGCGGACAGGCGCGCTCGGATCCGCGTGCCGCGGCCCCCCGGCATATCGCCGGCGGGCAGGAAGTAGTCACCTCAGGAGACGACCGTGCCGAAGTCCCGGGTCAGAAGCAAGGCGGTCTACACCCCTCCGCCACGGTCCGCGAAAGCCAAGGTCAGCCCGCCCTGGCTGGCGCCGCTGATGCTCGGCAGCCTGATCGTCGGCTTGGTCTGGATCGTGGTCTTCTATGTCAGCCAGCAAAAGTGGCCGGTCAGCGCGCTTGGCTCGTGGAACCTTGTGGTCGGCTTTGCCTTCCTGGTCGCGGGCGTGGTGCTGTCGACGAAGTGGCGCTGAGCTGCCGGCGGCTAGAACAAGCGTCCCTGGTAGAAGGCGTAAGTGCCGAGCAGCAGGTGGTTGCGGACGAGGACGATCACCACGAACACAGCCAGCATGGCCAAGGTGGCGGCGACCTGGATAGCGGTGCGGCTCTTCCGCGGCGCGTAGGCAAAAGCCGCGGTGAGCAATCCGCCGGCGATCAGCCCGCCCACGTGCGCCTGCCAGGCGATCTGCGGCACCGAGAAGCTGAGCGCCAGGTTGATCGCGATCAGCAGGACAACCGGGCGGGAGTTCGCCCGCAGCCGCCTGGCCAGCACGAACCAGGCACCGAACAATCCGAAGATCGCGCCCGAGGCACCAGCGGC
>DAHVAR010000186.1 GCA_027314515.1 Actinomycetota bacterium | reverse complement strand
CAGATCGCCCACCACGTCGGCAAGCTCGGCGCCCTCGGCTTCGAAGTCACCCTCTGCCGCATCCCCGAACCAGACCCGGCAGGCTCAGCCACCACCCAGGCAGCCTGACCCCTGACACCGATCACCGGCGGGCCCAGCGAGCCGGCTCCGCCGGCGCTTCCGCGCGCCCCGCTGAGGTCCCATTTTCGGGTCAGGCAAGCGCGGCGGGCCTGCCCGTTCAGGTGATCCGCGACGCGGGCCGCACGCAGGTCGCGGCGGGTACGCCCACGTGCTGTGCTGTCGGGCCGGCCGAAGATGACAGGGTCGATGCGGTCACCGGTGCGCTTTCGCTGCTGTGATCGGCCGCTGCCGTGATCGGCCGCTGCCGTGAGCGGCGGGCTGGCTGGCCTGCCGGTCAGGGCTTGATCAGTATCTTCGAGATGCCGGCCAGGTACCCGTTGGCTTGGTCAAGGTCGAATCGAGCCGGGTCGAAGTCGGCGGGCGAGGAGATGCCGAGCCACCACAGCATCTGGGCGTGGTCTTCGTGGCGCGGATTAGCCAGCGTGTTGAGCAATTCGGAGTAGCCCCAGATGCCGCCGCAATCCTCGGGCGGGCAGGCGCGCTTGCCCGCCGTACAGCGGGGGTAGGCGACACCTAGCTCGGCTGGCTGAACTGCCTCCACGACGATGTCATGATCCCAGCCGTCGCCGAAGTCATACTCGTAGCGGAGCTTGTCACCGGGCCAGTCGGCCACCGCGGACAGCTTCTTGCCCGAGGCACTGCGGATGTTCAGGCCGGGCTCGGAGCTGCCGTACCGGCCGGCCTGCGTCTCGAACGCCCACAGGTGGCAGTCCTCCCAGCCGAAACCGAGCTGGATGACAGCGTGCAGCCGGGCCAGCGAGATATCAGACGGCACTTCGAACCGGCGCCAGATCGGCGGTTTGCTGCCGCGCAGGGTGACCTTGAGCCGGTGGATGTTCTTCGGCCCGGCTGAGCGAGTAGCGCCCGGCTTCCGGCTGGCCGTGCTGGTGCTCGCCGTGCCCTGCGGGCCGGCGGCCGTAGTGAGCAATTCGACCCGCGCTCTGAGCAGGTCAAGGTAATTCTCGACGTCTGCCGCTTGCTCCGGGTCCGCGGGACAGGGCAGCCTGGACAGCGCGGCAGCCAGAATCTGCCCCGCTTCGGCCTTGCCGAGGTCGCTGAAGATCACGCCCGGCTGGGCGCCGATCTTGCGGTAGTCATCGCGCATGCTGCTGGTGTAGTCGACCGGGTAGCAATCCTTGATGCCGCCGCCCAGCACGTAGTCGATCAGTGCCGCGATGGCATGTTTCTTCCGCCCGTAGCTGTAGACGACGACGATTGCCCGCTGCTCGCCATAGACGTCTGCATGGCTAAAGCTGATGCCGGGTCTGGGCGTGCCCAGCCCAGTTACCCATGGCTGGTCAGCCTGGCCCGCCGCAGCCAGCTCACGAGCGGCGGCCGCGGCTATGGCCCGTACCCTGGGTGGCCCGACGGCCGCCAGCACACGTGCCATGGCCAGCGCTGCCGGGCTCTGGTGTTGCGGCAGCCGCGTTAGGACATCGCACAGGACATCGGCAACATCGAGGTCGGGCGGCGCGGCCCGGGTCAGCTCGCCGATGAACTCGCCGCCGCAGATCTCGGCGTCCAGCTGGTCACGGCCTGGCTCGAGCAACGGCGCGAACCGGGCCAGCATCCCCTCGAACGTGTCGGCCTCGTCGGGTATCAGCCCGGCGCCGACGAGCCGGGCCATGGCCTCGTCCGCGGTTGCCGAGGCATCGATGAGCCGGATCGCGTCCTCGGGCACCCCGGTGCCGATCGCAAGCTGGCGCAGCTGGGCCAGGCGCTCGACTTCCTGGCTGTCCCACAGTGCCGGCTGGACGTCCGGTTCCGGGGCTTCGTCAGGCCATGGCCGGCCGGTCTCGGCGTGGTCGGGCGGTGTCAGGTCGGGCGGTGTCAGGTCGGGCGGGGCCTGGTCACGGACGACGTAGAGATGCCTGCCCTGGGTTCCGCGCGCGGGCCGGGTGGGTCGGGCAGGTCGCGTAGGTCGCCGGGAATTTGCCACGCTGCTCATGGTGTCAGTGCGACCGGCCGCCGTCTGGGGTTTGCGGTTCCCCGGCCCCAGACCGGGAATGACGACCTGGCTGCCTGCCGGGGGCTGCGTGACTATTGTGTACTCCTGTGGGTGCTGCCGATGCCAGGATGAGTAGCCTCGACCGGCTCAGGCCCGGTGACACGGATCTTCGCGCCGGGCCGGGCAGGCTGACGACGTTGCCGGACGGCCATCCGTCGTCGCCGCGTTATGGGGATGCGCCGCAGCCCGACCGGGTCCGCCCGTTCACCGACGCCGAGCATGCCGAGCACGTCGCGGATGTGACGTCCCGGTTAGCAATGGCCAGGCAAGCCCGGCTGGCCACCCAGTTCCGGCACACCGTGGATCCCGGTCAGGAGATCTGGTCGCCGCAGCGCCGGGTGCTGCACGATGAAATCCTCCGTGACCGCTATGCCGCGGCCTGTCAGGTTCCCTGCCAGCGCCGGGCTATCGTGGCCGGCGGCCTGCCCGGAGCCGGGAAGACGACTGTGCTCAGGGATTACGCCGGGATCGATCTGGCGCAGTACCTGGTGATCAACCCCGACGGCATCAAGGCAGAGCTTGCGAGCCGCGGGCTGATTCCCGGCGTCGACGGCCTCACGCCGCTGGAAGCTAGCGAACTCGTGCACGAGGAGTCGTCGCATCTTGCCAAGCGGCTAGCCCGCGCGGCTGAGGCCGAGGGCAGGAACGTGATCTGGGATATCACCATGGCTAAGGCGGGCTCGGCCAGCGAGCGGATCGACGCCCTGCGGGCAGGCGGTTACACCGAGGTAACGGGCTTATTCGTGGCTGTACCGATTGGCATCAGCATCGAGCGAGCGGATGCGAGGTACCGCGCGGGACACGACGCGTACCGCGCGGGCATCGGACTCGGTGGTCGTTTCGTGACCGAGGAGGTGATCCGGGCACAGGCCGATCCGGCCTGGGGCAGCCGGAACCGTGCGAACTTCGAACAGGCCAAGCGGCGCTTCGACGCATGGTCGATGTACGACAACTCAGGGAGCCTGCCGGTCCTTGCCGACGGGCACGCGCAGGCCCGGCAGGCGCCCGACCGGCGATCCCGCATCCCTGACCTCGCCCGCCGGAGCCCGCAATGAGCCGCGGCGACGCGAGGGATATAACCGAGCCGGCCGAGGTGACCGGCCTGATCGCCGCGCTGCGAACGGGCGAGGTCACCCTGGCGGAGGTAGCCGACTGCTTCCGGCGCCGCTCATGGCCCAGGACCAGGCGCGCGGCTCCGCGGACCAGCCTGGAGATGGCCGAGCAGCAGGACCCGGAGCCGGACGTGCCCGGGTCCTACGACGAGCTGACCGGCGCATATGACCGCGGTGAGCTGACCGCCGAGCAGTATGACGCGCTTGCCGAGGCGATCGCCGAATCGATCCGGTCCGATGCCGAGGGGTCGGCGCGGAGTTGACCCAGCGGCGGCCGGTCGGTCTGCCCTCGAGATAGCCGCCCCCGGACATTTCGCGATCTTGGGCAGGCGCTTAGGCTCGGCACTGTGCAGCCGCCGAACCCGATTCCGGAGCGCACCAAGTGAACAGTCCTGACATCGTCCTGCGCGGCGGGCGGGTGATCGATCCCGAGACCGGACTGGACGAGGTCCGGGACGTGGCCATCACCGGTCAGCAGATCACCGCCGTGGGTAACGGGCTGTTGCCCGCCCCGGTGGATCTAGACGTTTCCGGTCAGGTGGTAGCGGCCGGGTTCATAGACCTGCATAGTCATACCAACGAGATTCCCGGCTTGCGGCTGCGCGTGCTCGACGGGGTCACGACGGCGCTGGAACTCGAGGCCGGGGCGACGCCGGTCGAGCACGCATACCGCGACGCAGCGGCCGAGGGCAGGCCAGTCAACTACGGCTTCGCCACGTCCTGGGCCCTGGCCAGGCTGGAAGCGGTGGCCGGCATTGCGGTGACCGACAACCTGGATTTCCTCGGCAACGTGGCAACCCCGGCCTTCCAGCAGCCCGCCTCCCCGGCGCAGCTCGGCGCGATCCTGGACCGGCTGACGGCTGACCTATCGGCGGGCGCGATAGGGATAGGCCTGCTTCTCGGTTATTCGCCTGGTACCGACCCGGATGAGTACCTTCGGGTCGCGGCTCTTGCCGCGCAGGCCGGCGTCCCCACCTTCACCCACGCCCGTGACCTGGCCGAACTGGTGCCAGACACGCTGATCGACGGCGCGGAGGAGATCGTCCGCGCGGCCGGCCAGACCGGCGCGCACATGCATTACTGCCACATCAACTCAACCTCGCTGCGGCACATCGACCGGGTGCTCGAACTGGTCGGCCGGGCGCAGGCCGCAGGTTCCCGGATCTCGACCGAGGCCTACCCGTATGGCTGCGGCATGACCGGCATCGGCGCCGCGTTCCTGGCGCCAGAGCGGTTGCCCGAGCGAGAGCTGACGCCGTCGGACCTCACCTATGCGCCAACCGGCGAGCAGGTGGCCAGCGCGGAACGGCTGCGCGAGTTGCGGGTGGCCGATCCGGGCGGCCTGGCGATTATCCGGCTAATGGACGAGGACGATCCGGCCGACCGGGCGCTGCTGCTACGGTCACTGACCTTCCCTGACGCCATAGTGGCCAGCGACGCTATGCCGCTGACCTGGCCAGGCCCCGTTCCCGACCGGATGGCCTGGCCCTTGCCAGCAGGGGCGGTCACGCACCCGCGTACTGTCGGCACCTTCGCCCGCGCGCTGCGGATGCTGGCCAGCGACGCCGGATCGGGCGGCCCAGTGGGCGAGCACGGGCCGCTGGGCCTGACCGAGACGCTGCGCCGATCTAGCCTGCTGCCCGCCAGGCTGCTTGAGGATTCCGTCCCGGCGTTGCGGCGCAAGGGACGCCTGCAGCCCGGCTGCGACGCCGACATCGTGATCTTCGACCCGGCGGCGATCGCGGACCGGGCGACCTACGCGCAGAGCACGCGGACCTCGACGGGAATCAGCCACGTCCTGGTTAACGGCACCTTCGTTGTCCGCGACGCCGGCCTGGTCACCGGCGCGCTGCCGGGCCAGCCGCTCCGCGCGCGGCCCCGCTAGCCGCTCCGCGCGCTTGCCCGCGAGCGCTTGCCCGCGAGCGCCCTGGTACTGGGTCGCGTCCTGGCCAGCACGTCCGCCCTGTCGCCGGCGCAAGTGCTCAAACACCGGCATCCGGTGCGCCGCCTAACACCGGGTTGCCTGCGCACGATTCGGGGCTCGCTGGGATTGGGCACGGTCATCCGCCAGCGCTCGGCAACGCGAGCCCGGCAAGCTGGCTGGCGCTGAGTGTCGGCACCGGCGGCTACGGTCAGCGCGAGATGACCGATCAGCCAGCCGTTGCCGAGTTCCCGTATTGCCACGCCTGCGATAACTTCCATGGCGGTCCGCCTCGAACCTGCCTGACCTGTGCTAGCCGGCAACTGGCCCGGCCGGGCAAGGATGCGTGCGGTATCTGCTCGCAGCGCCTCGACCGAAGCGGCGTGTGCCCCAACGAGCTCTGCCACAGCTCGCGCCGTCGCATCAGCAAGATCCACGCAATCGGGTACCAGTCCGGGCCGCTGCGAGGCGCGATCAACTCCTACAAGTACCGCGGCACGCGAAGCTGGTCGGTCGTGCTGGGCAGGCTGTTGCTGGCCTGGCTCGAGGAGACGATGACCGTCGACCCGCCAGGCCTGATCGTGGCGAACCCCGGCTACTGCGGCCCCGGCGGCGACTTCGCGCACGCTGAGGCCGTCCTCCGCGCGGCGGCGGTTGCCGATGCCGGCCATCGGTGGCCGTTCGACACGGGCTCGCCCGCCGCCGTCGTTAAGGTGCGGCGCACGCTCAAGTCCGCCGACTCGCAAGCCTGGTCGAAGCGCGTGACCGGGAACGAGTTGCGAACCGCGCTCCGCATACCCGATCCGGCCCGCACTGCCGGCAAGTTCACGCTGGTCTACGACGATGTCTGCACGACCGGCACTCAGCTCAATGCCGTCGCGACGCGCCTGCTCGATGATGGTCGCGCGGCCCGGGTCGAGGCGGTCGTCCTGGCCCGCGCGCCGTGGCTGGCACGACGGGCCTGACACGACGGGGCCTGACCACGCCAGTTCGCCGGCGAAAGGTGCGGCGTACCCGGTCGGCCGCCGTCTGCCGGGCCTGGCGCCGTCAGTCAAACTGGCTCAGCCAGTTCCCGGTGACCCTGCGCAGCCGCATCGCGTCGAGCCGGTAGACGTGCTCCCGCCCGCGCAGTTCCACACTGACCAGGCCTGCCTGCTGCAGCACCCGCAGATGCTGGGAGGTCGTCGGCCAGGAATGCTCGAACCAGGCGGCTATCGCGCCAGAGGTCATCTGTCCGCCGTGCGCGTGCAGCGCGGACAAGATAGTGCGGCGGGCCCGGTGCGCGAGCGCGCCGAATACCGCGTCGAACTCGGCCAGCTCGGCTTTGCCCCTGGCGGTAGCGGTCACTCGCTCAGGCTGACGCGCTCGTAATGCGGGAACGCCCACTTCGGCTGCCCGTCGCGATCTTCCAGCAACCTGTCCATCGCTCCCCAGATCGCCAGTACCGCGGGGTGCTCGCGTGCGTCCTCGTAGCCGCCCTGCGCCCAGGTGAATATCTCGACGTAGGTCAGCCCGCCGTCGACGCCGGGCGAGATCAGGCCGGGGCCGTGTCGCGGCTGAGGGAAAGCTCGACTGCCTGCGCTGGCGCTAGCCGGGCGCCGGCCTGGTAGGACTCCTGGTATGGGCGTGCGCCCATCAGTTCCCGGAGCTGACGCTGTTCCCGGTCGCGCAGATCCTGCTCCGCGGCCGACCAGTTGATGGTGCCGATCTCCAGCGCGGTCTTGATATCCGCATCGGCGGCGCCGTGCAGCAGCGCTGCCCGGCGGTAGTCGCCCTGCCAGGCGGTGACGCAGGCAGCTGCGAAGATCACCTCGCTGGCGTCGATGCGCACGCCTATCCGGCGGGCCACCAGCAGGCAGCGCCTGATCAGCGGTACCGCGTCCGCGTGCCTGCCCTGGATGAGGAGCAGGATGGCAAGATCGGCTCGCATGAAGTACAGGAAGAGGTCGCCGCCGAGCTGCTCGGCCAGGCTGATCGCCTGGCTGAGATAGGCGGCCGCGTTCTCGATGAGGCCGGCATGCAGGTCGAGCCCGTAGAGGTGATGCAGTTCGATGGCCGCCAGCAGGTCGTCGCCGGACTTGCGGCAGCAGGCCAGTACCTCGAGCCGGATCCGGCGGACGTCTTCGGGCGAAGGCGCGGCACCGGCGAATGACGCGAGCAGTTCGCCGAGCAGCTGCATGTCCCCGAGCTGGCTCGCCAGCTCCGCCCCCTGGCTCGCCAGGCGCCGCACGGCGGCCAGGTCGTGCTCGAAAAATGACGCGCTGGCGAGCTGACCCAGCGCTCGCGCTTCTAGCCGGATGTCGCCAAGCTCGCGCGCCAGTGCCAGGGCTTGCCCGGCGTGACGCTTGCCGATCGCGAGTTCGGCGACATCCTTGCGCAGGAACATGCCGATCAGCCGGGACGTCACGACCAGCGCCTCGACCAGAAGCAGGCTCAGCGACAGCCCGGGCTGGGTGATGGCGCGCCGCAGGGCGATGAGGACGTCCGCGTGACCCCTGCTGATCGCGAACCGCTCGAGTGCGACTGCGAGCCGCAGCACGTCCTCTACCTGGCCCGCCGCTTCCAGGTGGGGCAGGACCGCGCGCAGGTTCTCCCATTCCGGGTCAAGCCGCCGAAGCCACGCTGCTTGCTCAGGTCCGGTCAGGGCGGGCCGGGCTCTGCATGCCAGTGCCAGGAAGTACGCGGCGTGCCAGTCCCTGACCCGCTGCATCCCGGCATCTCCCGCGCTGCGTACCAGCTCTTCCGCGGCGTACTGCCTGATGGTCTCCAGCAGCCGGTAGCGGACCGTTTCCGGCGTCCGGTCAGCGATCAGCAAGCTCTTGTCGACCAGCGAGCCGAGCTGGTCCAGGATGTCGAGTGTGTCCGCGCCGCCCGTGCTGCCGGGCTTGCAGACAGCTTCGGCGCCGGGCAGGTCGAAACTGCCCGCGAACACTGACAGCCGGGTCAGCGTCTCCCGCTCGGGCGGCGTCAGCAGCCCGAACGACCAGTCGACGGTCGCCTGCAGCGTCTGCTGGCGCGGCATCGCGTTCCGGCTGCCGCCGGTCAGCAGCCGGAAGCGCTGATCCAGCCGCCCTGTTATCTGGCGCAGGGACATCGACGACAGCCGGGCAGCGGCGAGCTCGAGCGCGAGCGGTATCCCGTCCAGCCGCCGGCAGAGCGTCGCAACCAATGCGGCGGACTGCTCGTCCAGGGTGAAGCGAGGATCATGCAGCCGGGCCCGGTCGGCGAACAGCCGGACGGCGTCGCTCCGGGATAGATCAGCGGGGCTCTCCGCATCGGCCGGCGGCAGCGATAGGGACGGCACCCGGTACACCCGCTCGCCGTCGATACCCAGCGGCTCGCGGGACGTGGCCAGGATGCCGGCCCGCGGGCAGTGCCGGATCACCTGCTCGCAGAACTTGGCGGCGGCATCGATCAGGTGCTCGCAGTTGTCCAGCAGGAGCAGTGCGGCCTGGTCCCCGAGCGCCTCTATGACTGCATTGCTGACATCAGGCCCGCACTGGTCGGGCAGGCCCAGGACGGCGGCGACTACGGCAGGGATCTGCTCGCCGTCGGTAACCGGCGCTAGTTCGATGAACCAGACCCCGTCTGCCGTCGTGTCGAGCAGTTCGGCAGCGACCTGCAGCGCCAGCCGGGTCTTCCCGCTGCCGCCGGCGCCGGTGAGCGTGATCAGCCGTGAGGACTGCACGAGTGCGCGCACTTCGGCTAGCTCGCGCTCCCGGCCGACGAACGCGTTGACCACGCTCGGCAGGTTGTTCGGCAACTCCGGGTTGTCCAGTGACGACAGCGAGGGGAACTCCGCTTCGAGGAACGGTGCCGCTAGCTGGAAGACGTGCTCGGCCCGGCCCAGGTCCTTGAGCCGGTGCAAGCCGAGGTCTGCCAGCCTGACGTCGTCGCTGAGCGACTGCGCTACCAGTTCGGCCGTGGTAGCCGACAGCACTACCTGGCCCCCGTGCGCGACTGCCGTCAGCCGCGCCACCCGGTTCACGACTGGCCCGAAATAGTCGCCGTCTCGCTCCTCGGACGCGCCGGTGTGCAGGCCCATCCGCACCCGGATCGGGCGCCGGGTCGGCCAGTCCTGCGCGCCGAGTGCCCGCTGCGCCTCGAGCGCCGCCGTGACAGCAGCCTCAGCTGTCCAGAACGCCGCGCAGAAGGCGTCGCCGACGGTCTTGAAGACGTAGCCGCCGGCGTCCTCTATCGCGGCCCTGAGCAGGTCATCGTGCCTGCGCAGCGCGACGGCCATGCGCTCGGGCTCGGTCTCCCAGAGCCGCGTTGAGCCTTCGATGTCGGTGAACAGGAAGGTGACAGTGCCCGAGGGGATACCGACGGACAGGCCCACCTGCGCAGGATAGCTTGCCCGGGGCAGCCAGCGCCGCGCTCGCGGCGACGCCGCTGTGCGCGCACCTAGCAGGTGCCCGATTTGCGCGTTGAGGCAGATCTTGCTGGCCCGCCGCCGGTCATGGATGTGAGTCTGTTGTTGCTATAGCCGCAGAAAGCTCACATCCATGAAGATCATCGGCGTGCGGGCGGTGACCGACGGTGCCTTGAACGTTGTCCCTGCATGCGTTCGATCCAGCGAAGGAGGCTAGCGCAGGACGAGTTCGCGGGCGTCGTCGGTCTGGGTCGGGTGCTGCGCCGGTCCGTGCAAGGCCGGCGTTGCCTGGTGGCGCTGCTTGCGGCTCCGCTCGAAGGAGGCGCCGGCCGCGACGAACGCTAGCGACAGGATCACGGCGATGCCGACGACGGTGAGCAGGGCGGCGATCGTGGCGCTCAGCGCTGGCATGGTGATGGTCATTGGACTGCCTCGCGATCTGGCGTTTACAGTGTTTACTAAAGCCATTATGCGATGTGTGGATTAACGGTGTCAACTTAAGCGACTGGCGTTTTGCTAATCAGGCTGAACACAGGGCCGGTCGTCTGCGGCAGCTGAAGGGCGTCCCGGCAGCGCTGCGCTGGTCAGCCGGCCGGGTCGCGGCCCAGCGCGAGGTCCAGCGCCTGCTCGAGCGACAGCTCCGCGCCGGCCTGGTAGGCGCCGGCGTAGTCAGGCTCGCCCAGCAGTTCGCGCAGCCGTCCCTGATCCCGCTCGCGCAACTGCTGCTCCGCGTCGGGCCAGTTGATACTGCGATTCTCGAGCGAGGCAGCGATTTCCTTGTCGCCCCCGCCGTGCAGCCGGGCAGCACGGTCCAGGTCGCCCGCCGAGGAAGCACAGCACGCGGCCGCGAAGAGGATCTCGCCGCCGGGGATGCCAGGACCCAGCCGTCGCCTCAGCAGCAGGCATGTCCGTACCAGCGGAGCCGCCTCCGCTGGCCGGCCCTGGAGCAGCCGGAGCAGTGCCAGGTTGCAACGCGCCAGGTAGGTAAGCAAGTTGCCGCCTAGCAGCTCGAAGATCCTGGTGGACTCCTCCACATAGCCGTTGCTCTCGTCGAGCCGTCCCAACTGCACTGACAGGCTGAACAGGTGACTCAACGCGCCCGCGGCGAGCATGTCGTCGCCGCAGCGCCGGCTGCAGTCGAGCACCTCCTGATGGATGCGCAACCAATCGGCGGGATCGCTGGCGACGAAGCCGAGGAACTGCAACTGCTCACCCAGCAACTGCACATCGCCGAGTTCTCTGGCGATAGCGACGGCCTGCTCGGCCAGTTGCCGGGCGGCATCGGCGTCCCCGTCGATCTCAAGCGACTCGCCGAGCGTGCTGAGCGCCTGCGCCTGTGTATGCCGGGCCCCGACGTCCCTGGCCATCGCGAGCGCGCGCTCAGCGTACTGCCGGGCGGCCGCCAGTTGCGCCGGATCGCTGCGCAGTAGCAGGCTCATCGCTCGCGCAGTGGTGACTAGCCCGCTGGCCAGCAGCGTGCTGGACGCGGCGCCGGACCTGTCGATTGCCGGGCGAATGTAATCGAGTACCTCGGCATGGCCGCGGCTGAGAGTGAAGCGCAGCAGCGGGATCGCCAGCCCGATGACGTCGTCGGCGCGGTCCTCGGCAGCGAAATGCGCGAACGCGGCGCGCAGGTTGTCCCACTCGGCGTCCAGCCGGTGCAGCCAGCTGATCTGATCGGGGCCGAGCAAGCTTGGCCCCGCAGCTTGCGCGAGCTGCAGGTAGTAATCCGCGTGCCGGGTCCGCAGCGCGAGCACCGCCTCGTCGCCCAGCGCGCGAAGCAGGTCCTGCGCACCGTACTGGCGGATGGTCTCCAGCAGCCGGTAGCGCACCGAGTCGGCCGCGTGATCAGCGACGACCAGGCTCTTGTCCACCAGCGAGCCGAGCAGGTCGGCCACGTCGAACTCGTCGACGGTCTCGCTGGTGCACAGAGCCTCGGCGGCCTCGAGGTCGAAGCCACCGGAGAACACCGTCAGCCGACGCAGCGTGTCGCGCTCAGCTCCGGCCAGGAGTCCGAACGACCACTCGACCGTGGCCTGCAGGGTCTGCTGGCGCGGCATGGCGTTCCTGCTGCCGCCGGTGAGCAGCCGGAAGCGCTGGTCCAGCCGGTCCGCGACCTGCTTGAGCGACATCGAGGAGAGCCGGGCGGCGGCCAGCTCGATTGCGAGCGGGATGCCATCCAGCCGCCGGCAGATCGTCGCCACCAGCGCGGCAGACTGACCGTCCAGGCTGAAGTCGTAGTTACGCGCTCGCTCGGCGAACAGCCGGACCGCGTCACTGGCAGTCACCTCCTCAGCCGCTCCGGATTCACCGGGAAGGGACAGAGAGGGAACGCGGTAGACCCGTTCACCGTCGATGCCGAGCGGCTCGCGGGACGTGGCGACGATCCGGACCCGGGGGCACTGCCGGATGACCCGCTCGCAGAATTTTGCCGCGGCGTCGATCAGGTGCTCGCAGTTGTCCAGGACGATCAGGGTGTCCTGGCCCGTCAGCGCCTGGATCAGCGCCCCGGCATTGGTGGGTAGCGCATGATCCTGGATGCCGAGCGCTGCCGCGACCGCGCTGTCAATCTGACCGCCGTCAGTCAGCGGCGCCAGCTCCACTAGCCAGACGCCGTCGGGTGCCCGGCCAATCTGCTCGGCCGCGGCCTGCAGCGCGAGCCGGGTCTTTCCGCTGCCGCCGGCTCCGGTCAGCGTGATCAGACGGCCGGCGCTCACCAGATCCCTGACGTGCTCAAGCTCGGATTGGCGGCCAACGAACTCGCTGACCAGAATCGGCAGGTTGTTCGGCAGCTCCGCGTTGTCCAGCGAGGCGAGCGGCGGGAACGACGTCGGCAGATGCGGGGCTTCGAGCTGGAATACCTGCTCGGCCCGGCCCAGGTCCTTGAGCCGGTGCGGGCCAAGATCCCGCAGACTGGCGCCGTCGGGAAGCACGCCTGCCAGCAACTCGGCCGTCGCCCTGGACGCCAGCACCTGGCCGCCGTGCGCGACAGCCTCCAGCCGGGCAGCCCGGTTGACCACCGGCCCGAAGTAGTCCCGGTCCCGTTCCTCGCAGACGCCGGTATGCAGGCCTATCCGGACCGCGATCGGCCGGCTGGTCGGCCACGCTCGTGCGCCCAGTTCCCGCTGCGCGGCCAGCGCCGCCTTCGCGGCGGCGGGCGCCGTCGCGAAGGCCGCGCAGAACGCGTCACCGACTGTCTTGAAGACGTAACCGCCCGCGCCCTCGATCGAACTCCGCAGCACCTCATCGTGCTGCCGCAGCGCGACCGCCATCTGCTCGGGCTCGGCTTCCCACAGCCGGGTCGAGCCCTGGATATCGGTGAAGAGCAGCGTGACCGTACCCGACGGGGGCTGAACGGGCTGGGTCACATGCGGAGGATATCCCGGTTTGGCAAAGCGCTGAGCAGATCGGCCGCCGGAATCCGGACACCGCATTACTATTCCGCTCACAGTGCTGATCAGGTTCCGGGCTAGCCCCGGACGGCGGCGCCCAAGGAGATCAGCATGGACAACTTCGCCCCTTATAACCGGCCGGTTCGTGCCGCATTTGCTGGACTTGGCCGGATCTACGACCTGAATGTGCGCGGGTACCTCGGCAACCCCGACGTCGAGGTCGTCGCGCTCGTCGACCCGAGCGCGGAGCGGCGCGCCCAGCGCCAGGCGGACTGGCCCGCTGCCGCGACGTTCGAGTCGGTGGCGCAACTGGCCGCGAGCGGCATCGAAGTCGACGCCGTCGAGGCACTGCTGCCGGCCCCGCTGCATGCCGACGGCATCGTCGAGCTACTCGAGCATGGCTGGCACGTCAACATGCAGAAACCGATGTGCAACGACCTGGCCGACGCGCAGCGGATGCTCGACGCCGCCAAGGCGGCGGCAAGGGTCCTCCGCGTGATGGACAACTATCTCTTCTACCAGCCACTGCACAAGCTGAAAGCGGTCGTTGAATCGGGCGAGATAGGTTCGGTCGCCGGCTACCACCTGAAGATGGTCGGCACCGGCAACGGCGGCTGGGAGGTGCCCTGGAGCAGCTTCGAGTACCAGCTTGAACAGATCAGGCTGGGCCGGGGGATCCTGGTATTCGATGACGGCTGGCACAAGCTGACCACGGCGCTGTGGCTCTTCGGCCCGGTCCGCGAGGTGCGCGCCTGGATCGGCACGACCTCGTTCGGGTCCGGCATCGACCTCGACGCGCCGAGCACTATCTGCTGGGAGCACGTCAGCGGGGTCCGGGGCGTCTGGGACATCACCCTGGCGCCGGACATGTACTTGCGCTCGGACTACTACACCAACGACGAGCGCTGGGAAGTCACCGGGACGAAGGGCTTCGCCCGGCTGAACAGGGTCACCGGCCGCGGCATCCAGGAGCCGAGCCTGGAGGTCTACGCCGACGGCGAGATGCGCGGCTTCCACGCGCTCGACGACGACTGGGGCAGCAGCTTCCGCGATTCCGGCCGGCACTGGCTGCGCTGGCTGCAGACTGGCGACGGGCCGCTGCTGCTGAGCGCCGACGAGGCTGTCGGTGTGCTCAGGTTCGCGCTGGCCGCATACGAGAGCAGTGCCGCGGGCGGCACCGGCGTGGACCCGGCAAAGGTCGTCTGACCCGTCGGTCGCGGAGCGGAGTTCGCCGGAACGTCGTCGGCGGCTCCGCGGACCGCCGGATATGGTCAGCCTGTGACTGATCGTGATGTGCGCGTGGTGAAAACGAAGTATGACGGCAGCCTGCACTGGCACCATGTCATGCGCTTCCTGGGTGAGGATGAGCACGGTATCTGGCTGGGCGCGCTTGCCGGGTCGACAAGCCAGCGGGGCGACGAGCCGCCGATCGTGATGAACCATCCATACGTCCAGCTGATCAGAGACGGTGCGTGGTGGAGCGCGACCTTCAGGGGCGACCCCGCAACGACCGAGATCTACTGCGACGTCGGCACCCCGCCGCAATGGCCGCACCCAGCCGAGGTCACGATGGTCGACCTAGACCTGGATGTCCTGCGAATCCGCGCTGACCAGCGCGTCATTGTCGTCGACGAGGACGAGTTCGCCGTGCACCAGGTCCGCTACGGCTACCCGGCCGACGTGATCGGCGCGGCCGAGCGCGCGGCGGCCTGGCTGCTGGACGCGATCAGCGCCGAGGCGGAGCCGTTCGGCGCCGCCTATCGGGGCTGGCTGGACATGGTTGAGTAGCCGCCGGCGCGGACCCGGGCGACCGGTCAGAACGGGGCACGACAGTTGCGATCGCAGGTGACTGGCCGCTGTCAGCCTCGTTTCCACAAGTATTCAGACGCGATCTGGGCTCCGTCGGCCATCGCGCCGAGCTTCAGCCAGGTAACGCGGGGCTTGACCGGGTAGAACCCGGCGAGCGTGCCGAACCCGCAGTCGGTGCTGGCGATCACGCTCTCCCGGCCGACTATCTCGGCGAACCTGACTATCCGCTGTGCGACCAGTTCGGGATGCTCGACGACGTTCGTCGTGGAGTCGATCACCCCGGGCATCAGGATCTTGCCGTCGGGCAGCCGGATGTCCTTCCACACCGTCCACTCGTGCTCATGCCGAGGGCTGGCCGCCTCGAATGCCAGCCCGGCCGGCCGGGCCTCGAGTACCACGTCGATGATGGCGGCCAGCGGAATGTCGGTGACGTGCGGCCGTTCGCCGTTGCCCCAGCAGACGTGCATGCGCATCTGCTCCGGCGGGATGTCGCGGACCGCGTGATTGAGCGCGCGGACGTGCAGCCGGATCTGGTCGCGCAGTGCGGCGTCGGTGAGCGCCTCGTTGCCGGGCAGCGCCCTGATTATCGCGAGGTCCGGGCAGTCGAGCTGGAGCACGATGCCCGCCGCTGCGATCGCGTCGTACTCAGGCTTCATGGCGTCGGCCAGCGCGAAGACGTACTGCTCGTTGGTGGCGTAGTAGTCGTTGGCCAGGAACGCCGCGATGAGGCCGGGTGATGCGGCGCTCATGAACACGTCGGCAGGCTCGGCATCCCTGACGGCGTTCTTGAGGTTAGCGATATCCGTGCGGACCGCGTCCGGGTCGCGGAGCGAGACCGGACCATCGCAGGCAGGCTGGCTCATCATCCGGGCGAAGGCCGGATCGCGCGCGATCGGCTCGAAGACTTCCGGGTACTGGACCATCTCGGTAACCGTCAGCGGCCGGCCGGGGCCGCCGAAGCCGCTCAGCCTGTCCTTCACATAGCTGACGTAACTGGCCCTGCCCATCTCGCCGTCGCTGATTACGCTGACGCCCGCCGCTAGCTGGCTGGCCACGATGTCCGCGACTGCCTCCGTGACGCGCTTGCCGAACTCGGCCCGGTCGACGTTCGCGCCGGTTTCCCGGTCGGCGATCAGCTGGTCCAGATCAGCGGGCCTTGGCAGGCTCCCGGTGTGCGTGGTCAGAATCCAGTCGCGACTTCGTCGCATGATCCTGCTCCTCCCAGCCTGAGGGTCAGCATGGTTATCGAGGCACCGAGTCCACACTGCGCTCGTTGGGCCGGGTCCGCTAGTGCGCTGCCGGGCAAAGCCCGTTTGACGACGAGCAGATGCCAGCGCTATGTTTAACAGGTTGGTTAATTAATGGAGTGGTTAAGTGAAGGCGGAGGACGGGCTCAGCGTGGTGTTCGCGGCCCTGGCCGACCCGACACGCCGGGCAATTCTTGCCCGGCTCGCAGACGGGGACGCGACCGTCACCGAGCTGGCCGAGCCGTTCTCGATCAGCTTGCCGGCCATCTCGCGGCACCTGAAAGTGCTGGAGCATGCCGGGCTGATCTCCCGCAGCCGGTCTGGACAGTGGCGGTCGAGCTCGCTTGACGCCGCCCCGCTGAAAGAGGCGACGGACTGGATGGAGCGCTACCGCGTTTTCTGGGAGGCCAGCTTCGACCGTCTGGATGCCCACTTGCGCCGTGTTCAGCAATCCCGGCAGCCGGCCGGGACAACCGACCCGGAAGGAAATGGCCAGTGAGCCAGGCAAGGCACAACCACCCTGGGGCTGGAGTTTCATCCCCGGCCAGGCGGCAAGACCAGGCTGGAACTGCGGCAGGGCCCGTTCACGGCACAGACGGCCGCAGAATTCCAAGACGCCTGGCGGGAATCGTTCACCAAGCAGCCCGGTCCGGAGTATCCGTCAGCGGCACCGAGAGGAACCAGCTATGACGCACACGACAACTCACGAGATCACCCTGACCCGTATATTCGACGCCCCGCCCGAGCTGGTGTACCGGGCCTTCGTTGACCCGGACCAGCTGTGCCAGTGGTTCGGTCCGGCCGGCTTCTCGGTGCCCTGCGAGAGCGTGCATGTCGAGGCACGGCCGGGTGGTCACCAGCGGCTCGTCATGGTCAGCGACGACGATCCGAGCGTGCGGAGCCCGATCGACGCGACCTTCAGCGAGGTTGTCGAGAACGAGTTGCTGGTCGGTCACCAGGACGTCGCCGGCCTGCCCGGCACGACCGGTTCGGTACGGTTCCGCCTGCGGCTGGAGTTCCACCCTGAGCCGGGCGGGAAGACGAGGCTGGAGCTGCGGCAGGGCCTGTTCACCGAGCAGATGGGCGACGACACCAAGACCGGCTGGCAAAGCTCGTTCACCAAGCTGGACTCGCTGCTCGCCCGCTCGCTGTAGCGCGCGGGCCCCGGCTGTCAGGCCGTCGTGGCGGCTTGACTACGTGGGCCGGCCCGCCGTGCAATGGCGGCCGGGCGGGCACGGGCGGCAGGATGACGGTGCCAAGAGTGATCCAGCGCAGCGAGTACAGCCTGGCGAGCACCGGATCGATCGGCTCGCCGCACAGGCTGGCCGGTACGGCCGGGCGGACCGCCTGCCCGTCGACGCCGACTAGGACGAACCACGGCACGGCGGCCGCCGGCACGATGCAAGCCGGTAGCGGGCCTTTTGCCCGGCTGGCCGGTTCACGCAGGGCTGCCAGCAGGCCGCCAAGGCCGGTGACCGCAGCCTGCCGGCGCTGTTCGGTTCTCACGACGCCGTGCCTGACCGAGGTGATCGTGACGCACTCCACAACGGCGGCCGGCCTGAACCCGGCCGGGATCGGCTCGGCGGGTCCGGCTGCACCGGGCTGCCCCAGTGCGGGCGCGCTGACCGCTGGGCACCGTACCTGTCTGACAGCCGCCGGCACCGCGCCGCGGGCGCCGGCCGGATTTGCCGCGGGCCCGGTGGGAGCTGAGCTGCCGGAGCCTGCGACCGGCGACGCTCCGGGCCGCAGTGCCGGCGTGGCTCCGCGCCCGGAGACGGCCACGGCCAGCGCAGCGACCATTACGGCCACCGCGAGGAGCGCCGATCGTGTTCGCTGAACCATCTCGTCCCCTGTCTTGGCGCCAGGTGTTCGTTGGACGGCGGGCCGAACCGGCCGGTTCCTTCCGTATCCAGAGTTCTGCCTGCTTATGGGGCTGACCGACCGGTTGCGATAGCGTCAACGAGTGCCGAAACTGCCCACCCGGATCCGGGCGCTGCTGGTGTTCGTCTGTGCCCTGGTGCTGGTCGACACGATCTTCTTCACCGCTCTCACGCCCCTGCTGCCGCACTACGCGCATGTCGCCGGGCTGTCCAAGACCGGAGCGGGCATCCTGGTGTCGGCCTATCCGCTGGGCACGCTGATCGGCGCGCTTCCCGGCGGCGTTCTCGTCGCCAGGCTGGGCGACCGCACGGTCGCGCTGCTCGGCCTGGCCCTGATGAGCGTCTCCACCTTCGTCTTCGGCTGGGCGTCGGCACCGGTCATCCTGGATCTGGCCAGGTTCATCCAGGGGATCGGCGGCGCCTGTACCTGGGCGGCCGGCATGGCATGGCTGGCCACGGCGGCCCCGGCCGGGCGTCGCGGCGAGCTCATCGGCAGTGCGATGGGCGCGGCGGTGGGCGGGGCACTGCTCGGCCCGGTGGTCGGAGCGGTCGCTAGTCACGTCGGCACCGGTCCGGCGTTCTCCGCCGCTGCGGTGGCCGGCGGCGTGCTGATGATCGCTTCCTTCGCGGTGCCGTCGGCGCGCCGGGCCGAGCCGCAGCGGCTGAGCGCAGCCTGGCCCGCCTTGCGCAACCCGGCAGTCGGCGCGGGAATGTGGCTGACGATGCTGCCGGGCCTGGCATTCGGCGTGATCGACGTGCTGGCACCATTGCGGCTGAGCCGGCTGGGAGTCGGGGCCACGCTGATCGGGATCACCTTCCTCGCCTCGGCCGCGATCGAGACGGGTCTTGCGCCGCTGAGCGGGCGGCTGTCGGATAGCCGCGGCCCGCTCGTCCCGATCCGGATCGCGCTGACGGCGACGGTCGCGGTCAGCTTGCTGGCGCCGGTAGTGGCGCCGGCGCCCTGGCTCATCGGGTTGCTCATCGCCGGGATGCCGGCCTACGGGATGCTGTTCACGCCCGCGATGACACTGCTCAGCACGGGCGCCGATCAAATGCAGCTCAATCAGGGACTGGCGTTCGGGCTCGGCAACCTCGCCTGGGCTAGTGGCCAGGGCATCGCGGCGGTGGCTGCTGGCGCGATCGCCCAGGCCACCACGGACTTCGTGCCCTACGCGCTGCTTGCCGCCGCCTGCCTGGCGACGCTGATCGGCGTGGGCCCGGCCCGTCCGCTGCTGGTGCGCCGCCTGCTGGCTGGCCGGCTGCCTGATGGCCAGCTGCCTGATGGCCAGCCGCCGGTTGCCGGCCAGCCAGGCGCCGAGCAGGCGGGCGCCGAGCAGGCGGGTTCTCGCTAGTGCTCGGCGCAGTGGAACGCGACTTCCTGGCCCTTCGCCGGTTTTCAGCGGTGGATTTGCCGGTTTTATGGCTGGGAAACAGCCAGGAAGTCGATGTCGATTGCTCGCGCATGGATGGCGTATGCGTTTGCGTCGGCAGCGCCGGCTCAAGGCCAGCCCGGCCTAGCCTGGAAGCAGCGACACTCGCGAGGTGGCCGCCCGAAGGAGGTCGTTGGTCCGCTGCTGGAGGTGCGGCCATTGGAGCTGCGGCCATTGGAGGTGCTGGCCATGCTCAGCCGTGATCGCCTGGCGGTAGCTGCCGGCCTGGTCGGACCGCTCGCGCTGACGGCCGTTCTCGTGCCGCTCCGGTCCAGCCTTGCCAACACCGACGCGGCGCTGGCGCTGATCGTGATCGTGGTGGCCGTCGCCGCGGCCGGCAGCCGGCTGGCCGGCTTCGTCGCGGCAGCCTCGGCCGGGGCGTGGTTCGACTTCTTCCTGACGCGGCCGTACGAGCGGTTCGCCATCAACCGCGCTGCCGACATCGAGACCACCGTGCTGCTGCTTGTCATCGGAGCGGCGGTTACCGAGATCGCCGTGTGGGGGCGGCGTCAGCACTCAGCGGCCAGCAGCCGGGCCGCATACCTGGACGGCATCAACGATGCCGCCCGCGCGGTCGCAATGGGTGACTCGCCGTCGGCGCTGGTCGACCGGATCACGGCCGGGCTAGTGCAACTGCTCTCGCTCCGGTCGTGCGACTTCCAGTACGGGACTGCGGGCATCGGCCGGCCCGCGCGGCTGGAGCATGACGGCTCGGTCACCGCCTCGGGCCGGTCTTGTGGTCCGCAGGACAGCGACTGGCCCCCGCGCGCAGGGCTGGAGCTGCTGGCGGAAAGCGGCGGCAGGCTGCAGGGCCGGTTCCTGATGCAGCCGGGTGAGGTTCGCCCGACCCGCGAACAGCTGCTGGTCGCGGTGGCGCTTGCCGATCAGGCCGGTGCCGCGCTCGGTGCAAGCCACCCAGCAGGCATCTAGCCCAGCTGGCATCTAGCCCAGCAGGCATCTAGCCAGGGATCCAGCCGCCGGGCGGCTAGCCCGACAGGCGGCAACCGCGGGCGGCAGGCAATCCGGCCCCCCGCGAGCTGGTCCGTGCCGCAAGACCAACTGCTAGCCTGCCACCAAGCAAGCGGTTGCCAGCAATCGCCAGGCGCCTGAGGGGTGACCATGGGCCGGCTCGACGGCAAGGTAGCGCTGATCACCGGCGGGGCCAGGGGCATGGGCAAGTCGCATGCCCGGCACTTCGTGGCCGAGGGCGCCAAAGTCGTCATCGGCGACCTGCTCGACGACAAGGGCAAGGAACTGGCCGCCGATCTCGGTGCAAACAACTGTCGCTACATCCACCACGACGTGACCAGCGAGGCCGAGTGGGCTGCGGCGGTGGCTGCCGCGGCCGAAGCGTTCGGCACCCTGAACGTACTGGTGAACAACGCCGGCATCCTGGCGCACCGCAAGATCGCCGACATGACACTGGCCGAGTTCCGGCGGGTCATCGAGGTGAACCTGATCGGCGAGTGGCTCGGCGTCAAGTCGGTCATCGAGCCGATGACCAGGGCAGGCGGCGGCTCGATCATCAACATCTCGTCGGTGGAGGGCTTCACCGGCGCGGCCGGCATGTCTGCCTATAGCGCCAGCAAATTCGGCATCCGCGGGATCACCAGGTCCGCGGCGCAGGAACTCGGCAAGCTCGGCATCCGGGTCAACTCCGTGCATCCGGGCGGCATCATGACCACGATGACGGCTACCGCGTTCGAGTCCTTCACCGGCATCAGCGACGGCGAGGGCTTCATGCGCTCGCTGCCGATTGCCAGGTTCGCCCGATCGTCCGAGGTGTCGCCGCTGGTGGTCTACCTTGCCTCCGACGAGTCGTCCTACTGCACCGGTAGCGAGTTCGTGGTCGACGGCGGCATGCTGTCCGGGCCGGGCTACTGAACGGAAGGCGCGAGATGACCGACGAGACGAGGCTGGACGGTCGCGTTGCGATCGTCACCGGGGCGGGGAACGGGCTCGGCCGGGCCGAAGCGCTTGCCCTGGCCGCGGCGGGAGCCAGCGTGGTGCTGAACGACTTGCCGGGCGCGGCTGTCGACACGGTCGCGCGCGAGATCGCCGCGGCCGGGGGCAGCGCCGCGGTCAGCGCGGGAGACATCGGCGAATGGGCCACGGCGCAGGGCCTGCTGGCGACCGCGCTGCGGGAGTTCGGCCGGCTGGACATCCTGGTCAACAACGCCGGCGTGGTCCGCGACCGGATGATCTTCTCGATGTCGCCGGAAGAATGGGACCTGGTGCTGCGCACTCACCTGCGGGGACACTTCCTGGCCAGCCGGGCGGCGACCGCCCACTGGCGCGACCAGAGCAAGCAGGCGGGCGGCCCGGTGTACGGCCGCATCGTGAACACTTCGTCCGAGGCCTTCCTGCTGGGCTCATCGGGCCAGCCGAACTACTCGGCAGCCAAGGGCGGCATCACCGCGCTGACGCTGACGACTGCGCGTAGCTGCGCCCGGTACGGGGTGCGCGCCAATGCGATCTGCCCGCGGGCCAGGACCGCGATGACCGCGGAATTGATGGGCCCGGCGCCCGCGGATGGTCCGGATCCGCTCGACCCGCGGTACGTCGCGCCGCTGGTGACTTACCTGTCGAGCCCGGCGGCCGGGAACATCAATGGCGAGGTTTTCGTCGTGCACGGCGGCGTCGCGGCGGTCATGGCGCCGCCAGCCGTGAAGAGCACGTTCCTGGCTAAAGAGCATGGGTCGGCTGACGGCATGTGGACGCTGGAGGCCATCGCGAGCGCGCTGGCCGGGTTCGAGACCGGACCGGCCGACGCGGGGTTCTTGTGTGAGGACACGCTCGCACTTGCCAGCGAGACGATCGGATTCGGCGGAGCGCACTAATGCCGAAGCAGCGCGACCGAGTTCAGATGACCGCGGCTGAGGTCGCGGACATGCTGGCGGCCAATCGTAAGGTGCAGCTCGCGACGATCAACCCCGATGGCTACCCGCACCTGGTCACCATGTATTACACGCTGGTCGACGGCAAGATCGCTTTCTGGACCTACCGGACGTCGCAGAAGGCGCTGAACCTCGCTCGCGATCCGCGGATCAGCTGCCTGGTGGAGACCGGCGAGGGCTATTTCGACCTGCGCGGCGTGCAGGTTCAGGGCACGGTGCAGACGATCACCGACCCCGATGCCGTCTATCAGATCGGCCTGGCCGTCGGCAGCGTGATGGGGAACGCCAGGGCGGACGCCGCGGGGCAGGCCGATAACAGTGCCATCAGCCAGTACGTTGCTGACGCGGCACGCAAGCGCTATGCCTACATCGTCGATCCGGTCAAGGTCATTTCCTGGGACCACGCCAAGCTGCTCGGCCGGTAATCCTCACAGCTGGTAGCCGAGGTCGCGCAGTAGCTGATGACGCTCGGCAACGTCGGCGGCCGTCTCGGTGCCAACCGCCGCCTCCGCCGCCTCCGCCGCCTCCGGCGCCTTCGCCGCCGCTGCGGCGGGCACCAGGGGTCACATCATCTCGTCGGTCGTGGGGATCAGCACGGTCTTGAGCTCGGTGTAGGCCTCGATCGCGGTACGGCCGCCCTCACGGCCGATGCCGGACTGCTGATAGCCGCCGAAGGCGGCGTGCGGCTCGAGGCCGTAACCGTTGATGCCGACGGTCCCGGCTCGCAGCGCCCTGGTCATCCGCAGCGCGCGCTTGATGTCGGCGGTCCACACAGTCGCGGCCAGGCCGTACTCCGTCGTGTTGGCGATCTTGATGGCTTCGTCCTCGTCGGTGAACGGGATCACCGACAGGACCGGGCCGAAGATCTCCTCACGGGCAATCGTCATGTCGTTGCGCACGTCGGTGAACAGCGTCGGCGCGACGAAGTTCCCGGCCGCAAGCTCGCCGTCGCCGCGAGTGCCGCCGCACACCAGCCGGGCACCTTCGCTTCGACCTGCGTCGATCAGCGTCAGGACGCGGTCCAGCTGACGGGAATTGATCAGCGGCGCGGACGTGACGGCCGGATCGAATGGATTGCCGTAGCTGACCATCCCGGCGATCATCTCGGCCATGCCGTTGAACTCGTCGACTTTGTCCTGGTGCACCAGCGCGCGGGTCTGGGCCAGGCAGACCTGCCCGGACAGGCCGAGCGTCACGGTCCCCATGGTGAGCGCCGCCGCGGTGCCGGCGTCGCCGTCGGCGAATACCAGGGCCGGGCTCTTGCCGCCAAGTTCCAGGCTGACCCGCTTGAAAGTGCCCGCCGACGCCTCGATGATCTTCCGGCCCACCGCCCGGCTGCCGGTGAAGGAGATCTTGTCGATCATCGGGTGATTGATCAGCGCGTCGCCGGTCGGGTCGCCGGGACCGGTGACGACGTTGAGCACGCCGGCCGGCAGCCCGGCCTCCTCGATCAGCCGGGCTAGCCGCAGCACTGCGAACGTCGCATATTCCGATGGCTTCAGCACGACCGTGCAGCCCGCGGCAAGAGCCGGGGCCAGCTTCTGCGCGGTCAGCAGCAGCGGGGCGTTCCACGGCACGATGGCGGCGACGACGCCGGCCGGCTCGCGCAAGGTCATCACCAGGTGGTCGCCGCCCTGGTACGGCGGCAGGGTCTCGCCCGCCAGCTTGTCCACCCAGCCGGCGTGATGATCGAACACGTCGGCGACGAAGGCGGCTGACATCCCGTACACGCCGCCGAAGCTCAGCGGCACGCTGTTGTCGAGTGCCTGCAGCGCGAGCAGTTCGTCGCCGCTGGCCCGGACCAGGTCCGCGACGCGGCGCAGGATCCGGATCTTCTCGGTGGCACGGGACCGGGGCCACGGCCCCTCGTCGAACGCGGTGCGCGCGGCCCGTACCGCCCGGTCCACGTCAGCGGGACTGGCGACCGGGAACGAGGCGACATCCTCGCCGGTCGCAGGATGGCTGTGCGTCCAGGTCCGCTCGGCGGAGCCAGGTCCCCAGGATCCGCCGATCAGCAACTCGCCGTCGGTGAGACCGACCTCGTCCCGGTGGGTCTTGATCGAAGCGACCATGGCGTGCCCCTCTAACTGGAACCTGTTCTACTTCCTCGGAGGGTATACCGGCGGGTTCGGGTAACGGTATAGCTGGCTCTGGCCGCCCATCCTGGCGGCTAGCCGTCTGTCCGGGCGGCCAGGAAGGCTGGCGGCTCGCCGCCGCCGTGCAGCACCAGCGTCGATCCGCTGATGTATGACGCTTGCGGCGAGGCGAGGAACAGGCAGGCGCCGGCAACGTCGTCCGGAGTCGCCAGTCGCCGTAGCGGTACCGTCCGGCGCACGGCCGCAGTGCCGTCCGCGTCGCCGTAGTGACCGGAAGCGCCGGCGGTGTCGACGAACCCCGGCGCGACGCAATTCAGCCGCACCGCGGGCGCCCACTCGATCGCGAGGCTCGTGACGAGGTGGTGCAAGCCGGCCTTCGCGGCGCCGTAGGCCGCGGTGCCAGGTGACGGCCGCAGGCCGCTGACGCTGCTGATCATGATGATGCAGCCGCCGCCGTCCTGGGTCTGCATGACGGCATTCGCGCTCTGCGCCACCTGCAGCGGTGCCAGCAGGTTGAGCTCGATGACACTCCGATGGAAACGGGCCGAGGCCGCGGCAGCCGCTGCTTCGGGCGAGCCGCCTGCGTTGCTGATCACGAGGTCGAGCCGCCCGAACAATTCCGTCGCGGTGGCCACCAGCCTGCTGACCTGCTCTGGGTCGCGGACGTCGGCCTGGCAGAACTCGGCAGCGCGGCCGCCAGCGCCGGGCAACTCGGCAGGGCCGGCGGGCCGGTTCCGGCCGCAGACCAGGACTTCGGCGCCTGCCTGCAGGAAAGCGCGGGCGAGGCCGGCCCCGATGCCCCTGGTACCGCCGGTGATGACGACGGCCAGGCCTGGCCGGATGCCAGCCGCTGCCGGGCTGCTGTCCGCGTGCATAGCGCTCATGCTAAGCGGGAACGCCGATGCCGGCCGGGGCGCCGTGCACCAGGCCGTCAGCCGTCCGGTTGAGTGTTACGCTCGCGAGGCGAACGTTAGGTTCCGGCGCGAGCGAGGATTTGTCGATGGCCACCAGGCTGCAGGTCAGCGACCCCGCGGCAGGCGCTCGTTGACCGGGCCAGTGGCGGGCCGAGCCGTCAGCCGCGTGATGACGCTCGACGACGTCATCGGCGAACTGCGCTCCGGCATGACCATCGGGATCGGCGGCTGGGGCTCGCGGCGCAAGCCGATGGCGCTGGTCCGGGCGCTCGCTGCGTCGGCCCTGTCCGGGCTGACGATCGTCAGCTTTGGCGGCCCTGACGTCGGGCTTCTGGTCGCCGCCGGCAAAGTCCGGCGGCTGGTCACCGGATTCGTGTCGCTGGACTCGATTCCGCTGGAGCCGCACTTCCGCCGGGCCCGCGAGCATGCCCTCATCGAGCTCACCGAACTCGACGAGGGCATGCTGCACTGGGGATTGCTGGCAGCCGCGCACCGGCTGCCGTTCTTGCCGATGCGGGCCGGGCTCGGCTCCGATCTGCTCCGGGTCAACCGGGACCTGCGCACCGTGCGATCGCCCTACGGTGACGGCGAGGAGTTCGTCGCGGTTCCGGCGGTGCCGCTGGATGCCGCGTTCGTGCACATGAACCGGGCCGATGCGGGCGGGAACGGTCAGTACCTCGGGCCGGATCCGTACTTCGACGACTTGTACTGCCTGGCAGCGCAGCGCGCCTACCTGTCCTGCGAGCGGATTGTGCCGACCGCCGACCTGCTGGCAGCGGGGCCGCCGCAGAGCCTGCTGATCAACCGCGCGATGGTGGCGGGCGTGGTGGAGACGCCGCGCGGCGCGCACTTCACCAGCTGCGTTCCGGATTACGACAGGGACGAGGCGTTCCAGGCCCGGTACGCCGGCTCGGCAGGAGACCCCGAGGCCTGGCGGGACTTCGCGGCGGAGTTCCTGTCCGGCACGGAAGCGGACTATCAGGCCGCGGTAGCGCGGTTCACCGGCGCCAGCCTGCCGGGCCGTGCCGGTGACGGCGGCACCGATGGGCCGCGGGCATGAGCCGGGGTGAGCCGACGATGGCGGAGATCTGCGTGGTCGCCTGCGCGGAAGCGTGGCGCGGCGACGGGGCTATCCTGGCCAGCCCGATGGGCGTCATCCCCGCCCTGGGCGCGCGGCTCGCGCAGCTCACGTTCGAGCCGGAGCTGCTGCTCACCGACGGTGAGGCGACGCTGCTGGCACCAGCGGCCGATGGCCGGGACGGCGTACCTGACCACGGTGCGCCTGACCACGGTGCGAGCGACGGCTCGGCGGGAGACCGGGAGGCGGGCGACGGCCTGGTCACCGAGGGCTGGCTGCCGTTCCGCCAGGTCTTCACCTTGCTGGCGGCAGGCAAGCGGCACGTGATGATGGGCGCTTCGCAACTCGACCGGTTCGGTAACCAGAACATCTCCTGCATCGGCGACTGGGCCCGCCCCAAGGCTCAGTTGCTCGGCGCCCGCGGTGCTCCGGGCAATACCGTCAATCACCCGGTGAGCTACTGGGTGCCGAAGCATTCACGCCGGGTCCTGGTCGACCGGGTCGACATGGTCAGCGGCGTGGGCTACGACCGGGCCGCCGGCCTGACCGGGCGCTCCGGCCGGTTCCATGAGCTGCGCAGGGTCGTGACCAACCTGGCAGTGCTCGACTTCGGCGGGCCTGATCGCTCGATGCGGCTGCGCTCATGTCATCCCGGTGTCTCCGTCTCCGACGTCGCGGACGCGACCGGCTTCCTGCTCGCGGCGCCGTACCAGGTGCCGCAGACCCGGTTGCCCACCGAGGCGGAGCTCGCGCTGATCCGCAACCGGCTCGATCCGCAGGCGCGACGCGACCGGGAACTGGCAGGTCGTTAGCCCGACTCGGCTACCGGATTGCCAACCAGGACGATCCACACCGGGCCCGGCGCGAATCTCATCGGCTGGCCAGAACGGGTGGTGAACGTCGTCCCGCCGTCTTGGCGAGGCCGGGACCAGGTGACCTGGTAGGCCCTCCCGTTGCGCAGCACGATAGCGGTGCCGTGCCCGGTGCTCTCGGCGTACGGCGGCCGTCGGCCGTACTCCAGGTAACTGGAGGTCCGCACGACCGTGTGCTGGATCACGACCGTAGCGGCCGATAGCTGGGGGCCTTCGGTGCTAGCCGCCCTGGCGCCGTCTATCCAGATCAGCCAGCGTCCCCGTCGGGCTGACCAGGTGAACCTGAAGGACGCGGCTGGGTAAGACACCGACGCCGACGAGACGACGCGCCCGCCACGGTTGGGCGGGCCGAACCTGAACCCGATGTTGTGTGCCTTGCTGGCGCCCTTGGCCTCGGCGAGCAGCTGGCGGGTGTATGCGTACAGGTTGTAGGGCGCGATCCGGTTGGGGTCCCGGAAGTAGCCGCCTACCAGGGCATCGTAGAGATCCACGATCCTGGCACGCTCCACCACTCTGGTCAGCTGCGGCTGAGCCCCTGACCATGCGAACGCCGGCCGGCCGAACTGCCGCAGCAGCTCGAGGTCGTCGTGCCTGGCGCTGCGCACCGGGCCGATGACCGGCGGGAAGTGCGAAGAGAAGATGGCCATGAAACGGCTGAGCCCGCCTTCCACGGGCAGCACGTACACGATGTCAGCGTCGGTCAGCCCGGTCTGCGGCCGCGCGTACACGATGTTGTCGATCTTCACGGCGAGTACCGGGCCGAGTGACTTCACCGGTTCGCCGGTGAACGGGGACAACAGCCGGCCGGCCACGGTCCGGGTCGGGGTAGCGGCCGGGGTCGGGGTCGGGGTCCGGCCGGGCGGTGCTGCGGCCTTGTGAGCAGGCGCGCCGCCCAGTGCCAGGCCGAGGCTCGCAGCGACAGCGACGCTCGCGATCGCTCCCGCAACCGAGAAGACGATCTTCCTGCGCGTCCACGTCATCGTCTTGGCCCGCCGATCTGTCGCAGCAACGCCGTCAGGACAAGCTGGTAACCGCCGCCTGCGGGTCGCCGACCGTCATCACGATCCGGTCGTAGTGCTGTCCGGCGAGGTCAATGACGATGGCTGGGCCGCTGCCATGACAGGCGGCGAAGGTATTGCCGTCCCCGCTGCGCCAGGTGCCGACCATGATCACGTCCGGAAAGTAGGCACCGGGCATGCGCATGCCGTGAACCTCTGCCATGCCGTCGTCGACGGCCCGGACGCCCGTCACCGAGCTGCGGGGGAAGGTCAGGTCGCGGTGCAGGGCCTCAGCCTTCTCGGCCGCGGACATCGCGACGGTAACCGTGTCGTCGTTGATCACCAGATTCGCCACATCTGCCATTCTGCCTGGTAACGGGCCAGCCGACGGGCCGTGCCGAAAACTAGCGGAAACTTCGGCTGCGCAGACGTGGCCGCGAGGAGGAAGCACGGGCCGGATTCGCCCGGCCACGCTGGCGAGCAACGAACGGGAACGGCAGCTGTCCGCGGACCGTGCCACAGCGGCGGGCCGGCCGGTTCCGGCCGGCCCGCCGCAGCCGGATAGCGCCCGTTCCCCTCGGTAATCCGTCAGCTGTCGTAACCGGGTATGCCGGTGCCGGAGATCGTGGTGCTCACGTGCAGGTACACCGGACCGCTCCGGCGACAGGCCCGGAACGAGAACGGGATCCGCATCGAGGCGAGGTCACCGGGCGCGTACACGCGCAGCGTGTACGCGGTTGCCGGGCGGCAGGCGGCGCGGGGGAAGTTGCCGACCTCGACGATCTGCAGCACCGCGTGTGCCGTCTGGCCGGGGCGCAGGGTCACGGTCAGCTCGGGGTAGCCGCGGGCACGACCGGCCGCCGAACCGAGCTGCCTGCCGTTGGCGCTGAGCGCTGAGACGCCAGGGAACCCGTACAGCGTGCAGGTCCGGTGCGAGATGTTGGAGATCTCAAGCGGGTAGTAGATGCTGCCTGCGGCTCCGCTGCCAGGGATTCCGATCCAGGCGGTCAGCCGGCTCCGCGCGCAGTGCGGCCGGGCGCTCGCTCGTACCAGGGTCACGGTACGCGGCTGGGCTGCGGCGGCCTGCCCGGATCCGGCGGAGGACGCGAGGGCGACGGCAGGAAGCAAGGCCGCGGCGCTCGCGATGGCGGCGGCAGTGATCATGCGCCGGGGTGCTTTGGTGATCAGCTTCATGGTGTGCTCCTTAGCGGGAAACCGATACCGCTGTGACGCCGATAGCGGCCTAGCGGTTGGGACCGCCTGTTCGCCGGAGCATGCTGGTCACGTCACGCGCTACTCCCTTGGGGCAAGGCCGAGCGCGGCGGCTAGCTGGGTGTAGCCCGGCAGCGGATCGGCGTCGGCCTCCGTGAGCAACTGGATGCAGACGTGGTCGGCGCCCGCCGCCAGGTGCGCGGAAAGCTGCGCGGCTACCTGATCCGGGCTGCCGTGCGCGACCAGCGCGTCGATCAGCCGGTCACTGCCATCGTCGGCCAGATCCTCGTCGGTGAAGCCGAGCCGGCGCAGGTTCGAGGTGTAGTTGACCAGGCGCAGGTACGGATTGCTGACGCGGCTGCGACCGAGCGCCCTGGCCCGCGTCACGTCGCTGTCAACCACCGCCTTGTGCTCGGGCGCCAGCAGGCGGTCCGGGCCGAGAATCTCCCGCGCTAGCCGGGTGTGCTCCGGTGGCACCAGGTACGGGATGGCACCGCCGGTACGGTCGGCTGCCAGGTGCAGCACCCGCTGGCCGAGAGCGGCAAGGACGATGCGATGGGCGGGAACGTCGTTAGCGACAAGCTGGTCGGTGTACCTCGCGAGAGTCTCGTACGGGCTGGCATAGTGCGGTGTGGCTTCCGGGTGGCCCGCACCGACGCCGAGCACGAAGCGATCGGGGTGCCTGGCCTGCAGCCGGGCGTACGACCTGGCGACCGTTTCGGCGTCGTCCTTCCATATGTTCACGATGCTGGTTCCGACGGTCAGCGTCGTCGTCGCGCCGAGCAGTTCCCCGGCGATCGCCAGGTCGCCGTCCGGGGAGCCGCCGAGCCACAGGGTGCCGTAGCCGAGCCGCTCGATGGCCGCGGCCAGTTCCGGCGTCGCCTGGGCAGCTGCCCGCCAGATCCCGAACTTTCCGAGCCGGCCAGCCAGTTCCGATGCCATGTGCCCTCCCTCTATCGCGACCACCCAGCGGAACCATCATGCTCGCCTGGATAGCACCGGGAGCTAGATACCCATCAGATCGGCCATGAGCTCCATCTGCTGGCCGAAGAACTCGGCGCGGGCGTCGATCACGTTGTTGAGCTGCCCGAACAGCTCGAAGCTGAGCACGCCGAAGAGCTGCAGCCAGCAGGTCAGCCCGGCGTGGAGGAGTTCTTCGGGCAGCCCTGGCGCGATCTGGTCGCGGGTGCGCGAGAGGTCGGTCCGCACCGCGGCGGGCAGTGATGCGGGCCGCTGAAAGCCGGCCGCGGTCACTATGCCAGCTGCGTATCCGTCGGTCAGGATCGCTGCCAGCACGATCGGCGTCCTGGCAGCGGCGGCGATCGTGTCCTGCGGCGCGGCGTAGCCGGGTACCGGGCTGCCGTAGAGCAGCGCGTACTCGGCCTGATTCGCCAGCGCCCAGTCGCGGACGGCGCGCGTCGCGCTGAGCCACCGGGCGCGGAGCCGGGTCCGGTCAGTCACCGCGGCATCGGCCGCTTCCACCGCGTCGCCGAGCGCGTTGTAGCCGTCCAGTATCAGCACGGTGAGCAGGTCGTCCCGGCTGGCGAAGTAGCGGTACAGGGCCGACGACACCATGCCCATGTCGCGGGCGACGGCGCGCAGCGACAGATTGGCCCCCTCGGCTGCCAGGCGCTGGCGGGCGACTGTCTTGATCTCTTCGATCATCTCTGCCCGAACCCTGGCCCGGATGGATGCTGCTGGCATAGCCAAGATTATCGCACACATTAGAGAGCAGTGCTCTTGCGAGAGCGCACCTGTTGTGAAAGACTGCCGATTACAAAAGAGAGCAGTGCTCGCTAATCGCGAGGTCGTGCCCGGCTGAGGTCTGGCGGCTGGCGGCCCGCGGCGCAGCCAGCACTCCGGGCAGAACAGGCAGAACAGGCAGAACAGGAGAACGCAATGTCCGAGCACGTCATCGTCGGAGCGGGGGCAGTCGGGTCAGCGGTCGCGACGCTGCTCGCCGAGCGCGGCGAGCACGTTCGCCTCATCAGCCGCCGCGGCACCGGGCCTGAGTGTGCCGGCATCGAGCGGGTCGCCGCCGACGCGACCGACACGCAGCGGCTGACCGAGCTAGCGGCCGGCGCCGCGGTCCTCTACAACTGCGCGAACCCGCAGTACCACCGGTGGTTCACCGACTGGCCGCCGCTGGCGTCGGCGCTGCTCACCACCGCGGCGCGCACCGGAGCCGTGCTGGCCGCGATGAGCAACGTGTACGGCTACGGGCCGGTCCGCGGCCCGATCAGTCAGCAGGCGCCTGCTGCTGCTACCCACCCCAAGCTACGGCTGCGCGAGCAGATGTGGCAGGACGCCCTTGCCGCGCACCGGGCTGGCCGGATCCGCGCCACCGAGGTGCGGGCCAGCGACTACATCGAGCAGAACGGCCTGCTGTCGTTCGGACTCGGCAAGGCGCTGCTGGCCGGCCGGCGGGCTTACTCGCCGGCTCCGCTCGATGTCCCGCACAGCTGGACCGCCATTGCCGATTGCGCCCGCGCGCTCATCACGGTCGCGGCCGACGTGCGGGCTTACGGCCAGGCCTGGCTGGTCCCCACCGGGCCGGCGCTCACGGTGCGGCAGCTCGCCGCCAGGTTCGCGGAGGCCAACGGCACACCGGCGGCGAAGCTGACGGCGATTCCGTATCCGGTGCTGTGGGCCTACGGCGAGTTCTCGCCGATGGTCAAGGAACTGCGGACGACGCGATACCAGTTCACCGCGCCGTTCGTGATCGACGCCAGCGCCACCACGCAGACGTTCGGCCTGCAGCCCACGCCGATCGATGACGCACTCAGGGACGCCGCGGCCCGGCTGCGCGGCTAGCCCGGTGGAATCACCCAGCGTGTCACAGTGTGGTTAAAAATGGCCGCGACCTCTTTATAAGTCTCGCTGACACCGCTTATAACGGCTACCAGCAGCGACGAAGGCGGGACAATTTCCCGTCGCGATCGTCTTGAGCCGGAGGAGTTGTCGAATGTCCAGAACTCATCGCATTGCGGGGGTAGCCGCTGCGCTAGCCCTGGCAACTCTGGTGGCAGCTTGCGGGGGCGGCAGCAGCGGACCGATTGGCGGCGGCTCCGTCGTGAAGGGGCAGAAGATCAAGGGCGGCACGGTAACGATCGCCGAGGTGGGCGCGTCACCGAACGACATCTTCCCGCTGGGGCCCGCGACCAACTCCAACGGCTATAACGCCGACCTCACTCTCGGCCTGTGGCCGCCGCTGGTGTACTCCGGCGATGGAGCGCAATCAATCCCTAATCCGCAGGAGAGCCTGTACAGCTCGCTGAAGTACTCCGATGGCGACAAGGTCATCACGATCGTGCTCAAGCCGTGGAAGTGGTCGGACGGCGTGCCGATCACCAGCCGCGACTTCACCTTCGCCTACAACCTGCTCAAGGTGAACTACAACGACTGGTTCAACTACGTGGCGGGGCTGTTCCCGGTCGACGTGGCGAAGGTGATCACGCCCAACGCACACACCGTGGTGCTCGACCTCACCCGGTCCTACAACCCGGAGTTCTACACCGACAACGTGCTCGCCACGATCCCGCTGCTGCCGCAGCATGCCTGGGACAAGACGTCGGCTGCCGGCAAGGTCGGCAACTACGACGAGACCACGGCGGGCGCCAAGGCAGTCTGGAACTTCCTGCAGGGCCAGGGCAGCGATATGGCCACGTTCGCAACGAACCCGCTGTGGAAGGTCGTGTACGGACCGTGGAAGCTGGCGGCATTCCAGAGTTCGGGCTACTACGCCTGGGTGCCGAACAAGAACTACTCGGGCCCGGACAAGCCCGTGCTGAATGAGGCGATCTGGACGCCGTTCACCACCGACACTTCGGAGATGGACACCCTGCGGTCCGGCACGTCGCTCGATGTGGCGAGCGTGCCGCTCAATGACGTCCGGCAGATCCCGGCCCTGAAAGCGGAGGGGTACTCGGTGGCGCAGGTGGCCGCCCCCGGAGTGGCCGAGATCCTGCCGAACTTCTACGCTCCGGTCGCGGGCTTGCTGTTGCGCCAGCTGTACATCAGGCAGGCGATGGAGTACCTGATCAACCGCAAGCAGATCGTGCAGAAGGCGTTCGCGGGTTACGCCGATCCCGGCAACGGCGCGGTTCCGGTGGCGTACGGGCAGCAGTGGGACTCGCCGCTGGAGAAGGCAGGCGGGCCGTACCCGTATGATCCGGCCACGGCGATAGCGCTGCTCAAGGCGCACGGCTGGAAGGTGGTGCCGGGCGGAACGGACACGTGCATCCGGCCCGGAACGGCCGCGAACGAGTGCGGCGCCGGCATCACGGCCGGCGAGCCGCTGACCTTCCAGCTGCTGTTCGGCTCCGGGACCGAGTCGTACAACGAGCAGAACGCCGCGATCCAGTCCACCGAGTCCCTCGGCGGCATCAAGCTCACGCTGAAGTCCGAGCCGTTCAACACCCTGGTGTCCACGACCGGCACCTGCAACGCCCAGTCGCACCCGGCATCGATCTGCGACGACTGGCAGCTGCAGCAGTATGGCTACAACGGGTACCTGATGGATCCGAGCGGGGCCGGCCAGTTCAACACCGACGCCAACGGCAACTACGGCGGCTACTCGAGCCCGGAGATGAACAAGCTCATCGACGCCACCGAGTACGGCTCGAGCAACGCGGCGTTCTTCGCCTACGAGGACTATGCTGCCAGGCAACTGCCGCTGCTCTGGCTGCCGAACGCCTCCACGGTGTTCGTGTACAAGAGCAACCTGGCCGGTGTCACCCCGCTCAACCCGTTCAGCGGTCTCTACAACCCTGAGGTGTGGTATTACACCAAGCCAGCCTCATGACCTGGTACATCGTTCGCAGGATCGGGCAGTCGGTCGCCGTCATCGTCGGCGTGATGATCCTGACGTTCATCCTGGTTCACCTGGAGCCGGGCAGCACGGCCCGTGCGGTGCTCGGGCAGAAGGCGACGCCTGCGAAGGTGGCAATATTCGATAACACCTACGGGCTCAACCGGCCGCTGCCGGTCCAGTTCTGGCTGTACTGCGTGCACGTAGTGCACGGCGACTTCGGGATCTCCTACGTGGCCGGGCAGCCGGTATCGACCCTGATCGCGCAGCGACTGCCGCGCGATGCCGTGCTGATCGGCATCTCCACCGTGCTCGCGCTGATCATCGGCGTGCCGATGGGGCTGTATCAGGCCATCCATCGCGGCACGTTGCGGGACGACATCGTGGCGGGCACTTGGTTCACCTTGTACTCGGCACCGGACTTCATGGAAGCCCTGCTGCTGATCGCCGTGTTCAGCGTGCATTTCCATGTGCTGCAGCCAAGCTTCACCGGCGGCATCACCTCGGTGGGCGGCCTGTTCGCCGACCCGAACGCGATGATCCTGCCGGTGATCGTGCTCGCGATCAACAGCGTGGCCGGCTTCAGCCAGTACATGCGCTCGTCTGCGATCGAGGAACTGACCCAGGACTACATCCGCACCGCGCGCGCCAAGGGCCTGCGCGAGCGGCTGATTCTTACCAGGCACCTGCTCCGCAACGCGCTGCTGCCGATCATCACGATCCTCGGCCTGTCGCTGCCGAACATCGTGGCCGGCGCGGTGATCGCCGAGGCCATCTTCAACTTCCCCGGCATGGGCCTGCTGTTCTGGCAATCGGCGCTGAGCCACGACTTCCCGGTGATGCTCGGGGCGACGCTGATCATCGGCGTGGCGACCGTGCTCGGCAACCTCGCCGCGGACATTGCCTACGGCGTCATCGATCCCAGGATCAGGCATGCAGCCGGCTGAGCACGCCGCGATCGCCGGTTCGGTCGGCCCCGCGCCGGAAGGCGGCGAGGTAAGCAGCAGGACCGGCGGCAGGAGCCTGGCGCTCGACGACTTCCTGCACAATAAGCGCGCCATGGGCGGCTGCATGGTCGTCCTGCTGCTGATCCTGTTCTGCTTCGTCGGGCCGCTCATCTACGGGACGAACCAGACGACCGTCAACCTCAATCTTGCGAACCTGCCGCCGGGCGGCGGTCATCCGCTCGGCACTGACGAGTACGGCATCGACATCCTGGGCAGGCTGATGGTCGGCGGCCAGTCATCGCTGGAACTCGGGTTCGCCGTAGCAATCATCAGCACCGTGATCGGTGCGCTGTACGGCGCTATCTCCGGCATGATCGGCGGCCTTGTCGACGCGTTCCTGATGCGGATCGTCGACACGCTGCTGGCCGTGCCGACATTTATCTTGCTGCTGATCGTGGCCAGCATGTTCACGCTGAACCTGCTGTCGATCATCCTGTTGCTCTCGCTGCTGTCCTGGCCCTACGTGAGCCGGCTTGTCCGGGGCCAGGTGCTGTCCCTGCGGACCCGTGAGTTCGTGCAGGCGTCGACGACCATGGGCTCGACGCGAATGCGCATCCTGTTCCGGCACATGATGCCCAACACCTTCAACATCTTCATCGTGACTACCACCTTCGCCGTGGCTGACGCGATCTACAGCCTGTCTGCGCTGAGCTTCCTCGGCCTTGGCCCGCCGCCGCCGTTCGCTGACTGGGGCACCATGCTGACCAACGGTGTCAACGACCTGTTCGACAGCTATCCGTGGGAGGTGTACCCCGCGCTGATCGCGCTTGTCGTCACCGTGCTGGCGTTCCGGCAGATCGGCGATGCCCTCAACGACATCGCCTCGGCGCGGTCGACGAGGTAGCCGGGCCGAGTACGGACTAGCCTGGTAGGCGTGGCAGGCGCGGACCCGATGCGGGATCGGTACCAGGACCTGGTCCACGAGCTAGCCGGCGTCGAGGGCGTGATGCCGCCACGTGGCGGTGGCGGGTTCGGCCGCAGCGCCCTGCGGTACGAAGGCCGGATTTTCGCGATGCTGGTCCGTGGCAGGCTTGTGCTCAAGCTGCCGGCCAGCCGGGTAACAGCGCTGATCCGGTCCGGCAACGGCGCGGCCTTCGACGCTAACAAGGGCACGCCGATGCGGGAGTGGCTCAGTCTCGACCCCGACTCCGGCCTGGAGTGGCTGTCGCTCGCGACCGAGGCGCTCGACTTCGCCCGCGGGCAGGGACTGCGGCGTCGGCCGTAGGCCGGGCTAGCGGGCCGGGCTAGCGGGCCGGGCTGAGGAAGGCGGTCAGTGCCGCGGTCAGCATCGCGGCGTCCGCCGTCCCGGTCAGTTCGCGCGCGGAGTGCATGGCCAGGGTCGGGTTACCCACATCCACGGTCGGCATCGCCAGGCCCGCGGCGACGATCGGGCCGATAGTCGACCCGCTGCGCACGCCGCTCTTGTTGACGAAGTACTGAACCGGAACGCCTTCCTGCTCGGCGGCGAGCAGGAAGGCGGCCTGAGTCGGCGCGGTCGTGCTGTAGAAGACGTTCGCGCTGACCTTGAGCACCGGGCCGCCGCCGAGTGCGATCCAGTGCCCGGGCTCATGCCTGTCCGGGTAGTTGGGATGCGTGGCGTGTGCCATGTCCGCGGACACGTGGAGCGAGGCCGCGACCGCGCGCAGGAAGTCGTCGCGGCCGCCGCCGCGGGCAAGCACGCTGCGCTCCAGCTGCCTGCCCAGCCAGGCGCCGTCCGCACCGGTGGCCGACCGGCTGCCGATCTCCTCGTTGTCGAACAGGACCACCGCGCTGACGTGCTGCGGGGCTGGCCGCGCCGGGACCGTGCACAGCGCCGACACGCACGCATGACAGCAGGCCAGGTCATCCTGCCGGGCTGAGCTGACGAACTCCTCGCTGACTCCGGCTAGCGTGCCGCCCGCCAGGTCATAGGTCACTATGTCGTGGCTCAGCACATCATCGGCACCGACGCCGAGTTCGGCGGCCAGGAACCGGCGGAAGCCGCCCGGCTCCGGGTCGCCGAGTGACCAGATGGGCACCAGGTGCTGCTGGGCGTCCAGCTTCAGCCCGGCGGTACGGATCTCGGGATCCAGGTGGATGGCCAGTTGCGGGACCCGGAGCACTGGCCGGTGCACCCGGATCAGCCGGACCTGCGGACCGCCAGCGGTGCGCACGGCGACCCGTCCGGCCAGGCCGAGGTCGCGGTCTAGCCAGGAATTGAGCAGCGGGCCACCGTAGATCTCCACGCCAAGCTGGCGCAAGCCGGCCTGGCCAGTGTCCGGCCGGGGCTTGACGCGGAGCGCCGGGCTGTCGGTGTGCGCGCCCAGCAGCCGGAACGGCGCGTCGCGAGCGCAGCCGTCGGGCACGATCCAGGCGAACAGCGAGCCGCCGTCCAGCACGACATGACGGCCCGGACCGGACGGCCAGGCTCCGCCCGGCGGGACCTCGGTGAAGCCGGCCGCAGTCAGCCGCCGAAGTGCCTCGACGGCGGCGTGATAGGGCGACGGGGAGGCATCGAGGAAGGCGATCAGGTCCATCGCGACATCGCGGGGGCTGCTCATCGCCATATCTTGACATGGCCGGCCGTCGGCCTCGCTGCTTGCTTGCCCGTTACGCTGCGAGCCGCGGCGTCGCTGCGTGATGTGCATAAACTGGCCAGAAATTCGGCCAGGTCGGGTAAGCAGGGAGCGCAGTGGTATCCAGCGGGCAACTCTCCCGGCGACGGCTGCTCGCTGGCCGCGGGCCGTTGCGCCGCACGGCTCTCACGCGACCGGTGATCGCCGGACTACTCCTGGTAGTCACTTTCGTCGGCGTCAGCACCTCCGGCCGCCGCCTGACGCAGGATGGTCCCTGGCGGGAGACGGGCGGGATCGTTTTCGCGTGCGCCGAGCTCGTGCTCTTTGCGCTCCTGCTCACGGCGCGGGCGCTCCGGCGACGTGCGCCGGAGCCAAGCTACCTGACCGCCCGGATGCGGTTGTTCCTGGACCGGACAATCCGGAGCGCCATGGTCGTCGTCCTCGCGGTGACCGTGTCGAGCCTGGTCTGGCCGGGGCTTAAGAAGTACTACGGCAATCCGCTCGTCTTCGTGCCGACGCTAGGCCCGAATTCGCTATTCACCCCCGTCAGCGGCCTGACCAGGGCCGAGGTCGAGTTCTTCGGGTTCGCCGGGCTGGCGCTGCTGGTGCTAGCGGTCATCGTCATCGGCGTCATCGTGCACCGGCGGCGAGCCGTGACAGCGCAACCCGCTGAACGGGCCGATGATGACGACGCCGGCCTTCGGCAGGCGGTCGAGTCGGGCTTGCGGGCGCTGCATTCGATTGACGACGCCCGCGCCGCGATCATCGCCTGCTATGTGACCATGGAAGAGAGCCTGGGTAGTGCGGGGGCTGCCAGGTACGGCGCCGAGACTTCGGCCGAGCTGCTGGACCGGGCGGTGCGGGCGGGCCTGCTCCGCGACGCTGCCGCGGGCGACGACACGGCTGCCAGTCGCGACACCGCCGCGAGTCGGCTGACGATGCTGTTCTACGAAGCCCGGTACTCCAGTCACGCGCTTCCGGCGGCCGCCAGGCAGGACGCCATGCGGGCGCTGGAAGCCATCTCCGCTGACCTGCAGGCGACAGCGGGAGCCAGCCGGCAGCCGGATGCGGC
Organism: Actinomycetota bacterium; assembly: GCA_027314515.1. Taxonomy (GTDB): domain Bacteria; phylum Actinomycetota; class Actinomycetes; order Streptosporangiales; family Streptosporangiaceae; genus JAJYUU01. The sequence goes on along the minus strand of DAHVAR010000186.1, from coordinate 18,468 downwards.
AGCCGCGAGGGCGGCCACATGAGCAACGTGCCGGGCCCGGCGGCCGCCCGCCCGCCCGCACCGGACGCAAGCGCTGCCGCACCGGCAACCGGCGGCTGGCGGGCACTGTGGCCGGAGCTGATCATCACCTGCGCGATGGTGACCGTCACCGCCGTCGCCGCTTACGGCTATGCCGGATCTGCCGCCGCTTTCGCCACGGTGATCGCCTGGGCAGTAGTGATCCTGATCCTGCTCCGCGCACTGGTGCCAGGGACGCCTGCTGAGTTCGTCACGCAGGACGAGAGCGGGCAGCCGCCGGGCGAGGGAAGCTACATCGGGTTCTGGCGGAAACGAGGCCTCCTGGTCGACGCAACTACCAGCATGCGCAGCTACGACGCCGACCTGCGGCCAACGCTCCAGCATCTGCTTGCGGCCAGGCTCGCCGAGCGGCATAGCGTGAGCCTGTACGCCGATCCCGAGGCGGCCCGGCGGTTGCTGCTGGCGGGCGAACCCGACGACGGGCTGTGGTACTGGCTTGATCCCGCGCGGCCGGCCGAGCAGCGCTCGACCCGCCAGGGAATCCCGCAGCGGACACTGACCGAGATCATCGACCGGCTGGAGCGATTGTGACCGAACCCGGCTTCGACTCCGATCAGCCTCCCGGCCGGGGAACTGGCCAGGTAACAGCCGGTGGCTGACTACGGCTACGAGACCGGCGACCGGCATGTGCCGGTCCGCTGGCGGCCGTCGGCACATGCCGGGCGCCTGCTCACGCTCGCGGTCGCCGCGCTTGCGCTGGCCGTCGTTACCCACCGGCCAGAATTCGCTGGCCTGGCGGCGCCGGCCATAGTGCTGCTCTCCACCGTCCGCGCGGCACGCCCGGGTCGGCTGCGGGTGCGGATCCGCCCGGTCGACAGCGGGTTCGCCGAGGGTCATCCCTCGGCGCTGCAGGTCGACGTAGACGGTCAGGGCGACTATGCCGCCGAGCTGCGTATCGAGCCAAGCGAGGCGATCACGCCAGGGTCCGCGGTCGTGATCCCTGGCCCCGCCCACGTCCTGCTGCCGTTCACCGCGCAGCGCTGGGGGCGCCGGCAGGTCGGCATGCTTGCGATCACCCTCAGGGATCGCTACCGGCTGACCGAAGGCTCGACCCGCCTCGGGCTGCCATGGATCGACTGCCGGCCAGAGCCCGCTCACCTGAGCCGGACTATTCTGCTCAGTCGGCTGCCTAGCCGGCTGGGCGAACACCCGTCCAGGGCGACCGGCGAGGGCAGCGAGTTCGTCGGCGTCCGTGAGTTCGTGCCTGGAGACCGGCAGCGGCGGATCAACTGGCCGGCCACGACCCGGCGTGGCAGCATCCACCTGAGCACGTTCGCGGCGGAGCGAATCCAGAACGTCGTCGTTATCGCCGACGCCACGGCTGACGTCGGTGAGCCGGGCGCCAGCTCACTCGACCTGGTGCTCAGGGGCGCTACCGGCGTGATGAGCCGTTACCTGGCTGACCGGGACCGCGTCGGCCTCGTCATGTACGCGAGCCGGCTGAACTGGGTCGCCCCCGGCCAGGGCGAGCGGCATTTTCAGCGGTTGCTTGACCTGCTGATGTCGAGTCCAGGCGGCTCCGACAAGGCGGCCGGCTTTACCAGGCTGCCGAGGGCCGCCCTGCCGCCGGGATCGCTGATCGTGGTATTCAGCCCGTTGCTGGATGCCGGCCTCGTGGAAGCTGTGCGCGACGTTCGCGAGCGGGGATTCAGCGTCGTCATCATCGATGTGCTCAACTCTGAGCCCGGCGACGACGGCAGCAAGGTCTCAGCGCTGGCCCGGCGGGTATGGCGGCTGGAGCAGCAGGCCATCAGGTTCGCCATGCTCGAGCTCGGTGTGCCAGTCGTGCACTGGGATGGTCGCAGCAGCCTGGACGGTCCGCTCGCCCGGTACACCGGGCAGGTCATGGTGGTCCGCCGGTGATCGCGAGCCCGCACCAGGCTGACAGCCGGGTGATCGCGGCGCCGCGCCGCTGGCGCACGATCGCCTCCGTGGCCCTGCTGGCCGGCGTTTCGGTGGGCTGGGCTGCCCTGCCCCTGTCCGGCGGCGCGGGCGGCACCAGCGTGGTGTTGCCATTCGCGATCGGTTGCGGCGCCCTCAGCGTGATCCGGCTGCTGGTGGGGGGCGGCAGGCCGAGCGAAGCGGCGCTCGGCTCGCTGGTTCACCGGACTGCCGAGTACCTGCTGACGATCGTGCGCGGCCTGCCGTGGGCGCAGGCGATGGCGGTAGCAGTGCTGCTGCTCGAGGTCCTGCACAGATCCCGGCCCTGGCATACCGGCCTGCTCGGCCTGCCGCTGCTCGGCTACCTGCTGGCTGTGCACCTGGCCGAGACTCATGCCGGAGCCGGCGTGCTGCGCGCCCAACTGCCGCTGATCGCGGCGGGGTTCGGCCTTGCCGCCCTGGCCGTCGGTGTGGCTGAGCTGCCGGCTCTGCACGGCGGGGTCCTGTCGCCGGTCATCCGGGTCATCGCAGCCACGGCCGCGGTCATCGCGACCGGCCTGACGATCCCGTTGTGGCTGGGTCGCAACCGATGAGCTGAGGAAGCCGGCCCGGTCTTGTACGGGTCCGTTAGCATTGGGTAGAACGCGTTCTAGCCGAGCCGCAGGGGACTGAATGCACATCGGCTTCACTGTTGAGCAGGATCAGCTTCGCCAGCGGCTGCGGGATTATTTCGCCGATCTGATGACCCCTGAACTCCGCGCGGCGCTTGGCGGCCCGAGCGGCGAGTACGGTGACGGCGACGCCTACCGGCAGGTCGTCCGCCAGCTCGGCCGGGACGGGTGGCTGGCCATCGGCTGGCCGGCCGAGTACGGCGGTCAGGATCGTTCGGTTATCGACCAGCTGATCTTCACCGACGAGGCGGCGATCGCCGGAGTGCCGGTGCCGTTCCTCACGATCAACACGGTCGGCCCGACGATCATGCGCTTCGGCACGCCAGAGCAGAAGCAGCGCTTCCTGCCCGCGATCGCAGCCGGCGAACTGCATTTCTCGATCGGCTATTCCGAGCCGGGCGCGGGCACGGATCTGGCGTCGTTGCGGACGCGGGCCGTGCGCGACGGCGACAGTTACGTGATCAGCGGCCAGAAGATGTGGACCAGCCTGATCCAGTACGCCGATTACGTCTGGCTGGCCTGCCGCACCGATCCGGACGAGCCCCGGCACAAGGGCCTGTCGATCATCATCGTGTCGGCTGACGCGGAAGGCTTCTCCTGGACGCCGGTCCGCACGCTGGCCGGCGTGACCACCAGTGCGACCTACTACTCCGATGTCCGGGTGCCCGCGGGCAATCTCGTCGGCGAGGAGAACAAGGGCTGGCCGCTTATCACCAACCAGCTCAACCACGAGAGGGTGGCGCTGACGTCTGCCGCTCCGGTGCAGTCAGCGCTCGCGGCGGTAACCGACTGGGCCAGGTCGGCCAAACTGGCTGACGGCCGCCGCGTCATCGACGAGGAGTGGGTTCAGCTCAATCTGGCCCGGGTTCATGCCAAGGCCGAATTCCTCAAGCTGGTCAACTGGCGGATCGCGGCGGCGGCGGGCTCGCCCGGCCCGGCGGTCGCCTCCGCGACGAAGGTGTACGGAACCGAGCTGACCATCGAGGCCTGCCGCCTGTTGCTGGAAGTCCTCGGGCCGGGCGCCGAAGTCCGGGCCGGCTCGCCTGGCGCTCTGCTGGCCGGCCGGATCGAGCGAATGCAGCGCTCTGCCCTGATCCTCACCTTCGGCGGCGGTACCAACGAGGTCCAGCGGGACATCATCGGCGCCGCCGCGCTCGGCCTGCCGCTCAGCCGGCGGTAACGCCGCCGCATCACGTCATCAAGTCAGCATCGGTCAAGACCGGTACCGTCACACTGACCGCGAGGGGTAGCGATGGACTTCTCGGCAACGCCGGCTCAGGACGAACTCGGCGCGCTGACCCGCCAGATCCTGACCGACCGGGTGACGCCGGAGCGGCTGGCGGAGATCGAGGCCACCGGTATGCGGTTCGACCGCGCCCTGTGGTCCGAGCTCGCGATGGCTGGCGTCCTGGCGGCGGCGCTGCCCGAAGCGGCCGGCGGAGCCGGGTACGGCCTGCTGGAGCAGTGCACCGTGCTGGCCGAGATAGGCAGGACGGTGGCGCCGGTTCCCTACCTCTCCTCGATCGTGCTCGGCGCGGCGGCGCTCGCCGAGTTCGGCGACGCCGGCCAGGTGGAGCGCTGGGCCAGGCCCGCTGCTCAGGGCACGGTGATCCTGACGGCTGCGCTGGCCGAGGACGCCAGCCAGGACTCGTGCGCCCCGGCTACCACGGCGCACCGGTCCGCTGGCGGCTGGACGCTGACCGGCACCAAGACCTGCGTCCTGGCCGGAACAGCGGCCGATGTGCTGCTCGTTCCGGCAAGTACGCCGTCCGGCGTGGCGGTCTTCCTCGTCACCTCCGGTGACGCGGGCCTGACGGTGCGGTCGCAGCAGGTCACCGGCGGTGACGCCACCGCCTGGGTCGAGCTCGCCGGCGTGGCCGTGCCGGACGATCGCATCCTCGGCAGCGTCGCGGCGGGCCGTGACATCGCCGGCTGGCTCCAGGCGCGGGCGACCGTGGGCCTGTGCGCGCTGCAACTCGGCGCGACCGAGCGCGCACTTGAGCTGACGGCTGCCTATGCGCGCAGCCGCGAGCAGTTCGGCAAGCCGATCGGCAGCTTCCAGGCCGTTTCGCAGCGGCTGGCCGACAGCTATATCGACGTGGAGGGCATCCGGCTCACGCTGTGGCAGGCGGCCTGGCGGCTAGCGACCGGGTTGCCCGCGCAGACCGAGATAGCCACGGCCAAATTCTGGGCAGCCGAGGGCGGGCACCGGGTCGCGCACGCCGCGGTGCACGTGCACGGCGGCGTCGGCATCGACATGGACGCCGGAGTGCACCGCTACTTCGCGGCAGCCATCCACAACGAGTTCGCGCTCGGCGGTGCGACCGCGCAGCTTCGCACGATTGGAGCCGCTCTGGCAGGTCAGCCGAGTGCGCCTTCGGTTCGGTGTCGGTTACCAGGCGACGGGGTAGGGACGCTGGTGGTGGGCACGGTGCTGCCCGTTCCCGACTTGTTCTGATATCCCCTGCTTCGTCGTTTCGCGGGACCGAGGCGATCGACTCGGACCAGTCGCAGGCTTGATCTACCGGGTTGGGTGGTATGGCTGTTGCGGAGCAACGTGATGGGTGCAATGGCTGACGGTCCTGCCGTTTCCCCGTTGCTTCTGCCCGGCTTCGAATACCGGCAGATGCAGGTCGACGGCGTCAGCATTAGCTATGCGGTCAGCGGGGCGGGCTCTCCGCTGCTCTTCCTGCACGGTTACCCGGAAAATCACCTCGTCTGGCGGGACGTCGCCGGTAGCCTCGCCCAGGACCACACGGTGGTTCTGGCCGACCTGCGCGGCTACGGCAATTCCGATAAGCCGACGCCGGACCTCGCCGGCCTGGTCTATTCCAAGCGGTCCATGGCGCGCGACCAGGTGCGACTCATGCGCGAGCTCGGCTTCTGGCATTTCCAGCTCGTCAGCCACGACCGCGGCGCCTGCGTCGGGCATCGGCTTATCCTGGACGATCCGGATGCGGTCACCAGATTTGCTGTTCTGGACATCCTGCCGGCCAGGCATGTCCTGCGTACCATGACGCCGGCCGCGACCTTGGCCAATTACCACTGGTTCTTTCTGGCCAGCGGCAATGGCATACCAGAGCGCATGATCTCCAGCGATCCCGGCTTCTGGGTCCATGGCCTGATGGGCCAGCTCATCGGCGAGGGCGCGAGTATCGAGCCCGAGGTGATGCAGGACTACGTGCGCTGCTTCCGTGACCCTAGGACGGTAGCGGCCTCCTGCGCTGACTACCGCTCGGCGCTGGGTGTCGACCTGGTGCACGACGACGAGGCCTTTGCCGCCGGGCACAAGATCGAATGTCCGGTCCAGGTGCTGTGGGGGACGCAGGGCCCGGCAGGGGCTGACTGCGACCCGGCTGCCATCTGGCAGCAGTATGCCTCCGATGTCCGCGGCCAGCCGGTGCCGGCCGGGCACTTCCTGCCCGAAGAAGCCCCGGACCTGGTCAGCGCCGCCCTGCGGGACTTCATCGACTAGCCGACGGAGCTCGCCGGAAGCGGTCGCGAAGCGTCGGCCCGGCTAGCCGTGGATCGTGGACAACCCACCGTCGACCGGTATGACCGCGCCAGTGAGATACCGCCCGGCCCGTGAGGCCAGGAAGATTGCTGTGCCCGCCATGTCGTCGGGCTCGCCGATCCGGCCGAGCGGCACCCTGGCCGCGACGGCAGCGCGAGTCTGAGGGTCATCGAGTGCGAACGCCATCATCTTGCTGTCGAACGGGCCGGGCGCGATCGCGTTGACGGTGATCGACTCGGCGGCCAGCGCGCTGGCCAGGTGCCGGGTCAGCATGTGCACGCCGGCCTTGCTCGTGCTGTAGGCGTAGCTCTCCATGGCCGGCACCCGCAGTCCGTCGATCGACCCGATGTTGATTACCCGGGCCGGATCCTGCGGGCTGGCCGCCGCGCGCAGCAGCGGCAGGCACCGCACGGTGACCTCGAACAATGCTTTGACGTTGATGTTAAGGACCTTGTCGAAGGCCTCCAGCGGGTACTCAGTCAGCGGGGCGCCCCAGGTCGCCCCGGCGTTGTTAACCAAAATGTGCAGCTGGCTCTCACGCTCTGAGACGGCGGCAACGAGCTTGTCGGCCGAACCGGGCACGGCCAGGTCCAGCGGCACCGAGATGCACTCGCCGAACGCCGCCAGCTCGGCCGCTCTGGCATTACACGCTTCCGCCTTACGGGCCGTGATGTAGACGCGGCAGCCGGCCTGAACCAGGCCGCGCGCGATCATCGCACCAATCCCGCGCGATCCGCCGGTGACGACTGCGGCCTTGCCGGAGAGCGCGAACATGTCGCCAGTCGGCTGCGTGCTGGCATTGCTGCTGCTGTTGGTCACTGCCCGTTCCCTTGGTGAATGGTGCGATTCATGTTGCGGTGGTGCCGTAGCGATCAGCCGCGTGCCAGCCGGGTCAGGCCTCGTCAGCGAGCATGGCGGCCCACTGTGCGAGCCGTTCGGCTACTGCGCTGGTGAGGCCCTCGGCCGGGTCGATGTCGATGATCAGCGTCGGCACCGCGCGGGTGGCCGCCCACTCGTAATGATCTGGCAGGTGCACGTCGTCGATCCAGGCGCACGGCCGTTCGCCCACTGCCTGCTGTACGGACGGAAGTTTGCGGAACAGCAGGTCACGGCCATCGCGGGGGAACTCGATGACCGGAAGAGCCGGCAGTGCGAGAACCGGGCAGATGAACCGGTTCGCGTTGTGCTGCCAGGCGGTGGCCCAGACGAGCTCGTAGCAAGCAGCCAGCGACGTCAGCAGTTTCCCGTGCGCTGGTGACAGGATGACCCGCTCACCCGGAACGAACTCGTATTCCGCGAAACCGTCCGGGCACGAGTGCGCTTCCCATGGGTTGAGCACGCCGTCGACATCGACGAGCAGGATCGGACGCGGGTCGTCGCTGCTGATCAGGTTCACGGCGGTACCGCCCCTGTGGCCGTGCTGGTCGTGGCGGGTTCTGTCGTGGCGTCGCGGCCCGGCGACTTCGGCTCTGCTGCGGCGGTGCCCCGGATGCGCAGCCCGTCGAACGCGACCGTGCACACCGCGTCCGCTAGCTCGCCGGGCGTGGCCGGTCCGGCCTGCGTGGTCGGTGCGGCGCGGATGGCCGGTGCGGTGCGGATGGCCGGATCGGCTTGCGTGGTCGGGTGCAGGGCCGGCCGGTACCACTCGACGAGCGAGTTGACCAGGCCGAACAGCAACCGTGCGGTGATGGCCGGGTCCACGTCGGGGCGGATGTCGCCATCACGCTCGGCTTCGGCGACCAACTCAGCCACGATTTGGTCGAACTCGCGGCGCCGGCCCAGCGCCGCCCGTTCGGTGCTGGTGTTGCCGCGCGCGCGGAGCAGCAAGGTGACGTACGGCAGTTGGCCGGCTAGCACCTGGACACTGCCCCGGACCAGTTGCTCGAGCCGATCGATGGCCGCTCCGCTGCTGGCCGTGACCTGCTCGGCCACCGAGAACAAGCCGTCCAGCGCCCGGTCCAGCGCCAGTGCCAGCAGCTCCTCCTTGCTATCGACGTGATGGTAGATCGAGGACTTGGCGATGCCGAGCCGGCGCGACAGGTCCTCCATGCTGGTGCCGTCGTATCCCCGCTCGTTGAACACGGTAACTGACACGGCGAGCAGGGACTCCAGGTCGTAGCCGGGGCGGCCGCGGCGCGGAGCAGCGCCGGCCTGCCGGGCCGAGCTGGTATCAGGCGCCTGGACCGAGCCGATACCGGCGTCCAGGACTGCGCCGTCACCGGGCGGCGCTCGGTGGCCGTTGCGGGCCGGGCTGTGCGCCATGAAGCCAACGTAATGCACCGAACGACCGGTTGGTTAATCGGGGAAGCGCGCTGTCGTTCCGTCCTCAGCGGCCGGTCCCTAGAATCAGTTTGTCTGAGCTGCCGGTCAGCATGAATACAGGCGAGGAGCTAGCAATGGCGCTGCTGCGAAGCTATGTGAGCGGGCACTGGGTGGCTCCGGAAGGCGACGGGCGTCCGGTGTTCGACGCGGTCACCGGAGACGAGGTTGCCAGGATCTCCTCGGTCGGCGTGGATATGGCAGCGGCCCTCGAGTACGGGCGCGCCATCGGCGGGCCCGCGCTTCGTGAGCTGACCTTCCATCAGCGGGCCGGCCTGCTCAAGGCGCTGGGTTCCTACCTCCGCGAACACCGTGATGGGCTGTACGCGCTGTCCGCCCGGACCGGCGCTACCCTCGGCGATTCCAAATTCGACGTCGACGGTGGTATCGGCGTGCTGCTCGGCTATGCCAGCAAGGCACGGCGCGAGCTGCCCAACGACAACGTCTATATCGATGGCGGGCTCGAGCCGCTCGGCAAGTCTGGCCAGTTCGCCGGCCAGCACATCATGACGTCCCTGCGGGGCGTTGCCGTGCAGGTCAACGCCTTCAACTTCCCGGTTTGGGGGCCGCTGGAGAAGCTCGCGCCCGCGTTCCTGGCAGGCGTGCCGAGCCTGATCAAGCCGGCCAGCCAGACCGCCTACCTGACCGAGCGGCTTGTCCGGCTCATGGCGGATTCCGGGCTGCTCCCGGCTGGCTCGGTCCAGCTGGTGTGCGGCAGCGTCGGTGATTTGTTCGACCATCTCACCGAGCAAGACCTGGTGTCATTTACCGGGTCGGCTGCGACTGCCCGTCAACTGCGGACGCACCCGGTCATCGTCAGCCGTGCGGTCCGGTTCAATGCCGAAGCCGACTCACTCAACTGCTCGATCCTCGGCCCGGACGCCGGGCCCGGCACGGCAGAGTTCGACCTGTACGTGAAGCAGCTAGTAAACGAGATGACGGTCAAGGCCGGACAGAAGTGCACGGCGATCCGGCGGGCGTTCGTGCCGGCCGGGCTAGCCGGCCCGGTTGCCGATGCCGCTAGCGAACGGCTGGCCAAGGTGATCGTCGGCAGCCCGGCGGAGCAGACCGTCCGGATGGGGGCCCTGGCCAGCCTTGAACAGCGGGAAGAGGTACGGCGCAGCGTCAAGGGCCTGCTCGCCGCTGCCCGGCTGGTATTCGGTGATCCTGAGCACGTCGACGTCGTCGGTGCCGATGGAGAGCGGGGCGCCTTTATCTCGCCGCTGCTGCTGCGCAGTGACGACGCAGGCCGGGCCGAGCCGCACGAGATCGAGGCATTCGGCCCGGTCGCCACGATCATGGGCTATGGATCCACCGACGAGGTCATCAGCCTGGCCGCTCGTGGTCTGGGCAGCCTGGCGGGCTCGATCGTCACCGCGGACGCGGAGTTCGCCCGCGACGTCGTGCTCGGCGTCGCCCCCTGGCATGGCCGGCTCCTGGTACTCGACAATGACGACGCGGCCGAGTCAACCGGTCACGGCTCCCCGCTTCCGCCGCTAGTGCATGGCGGCCCGGGGCGAGCCGGTGGCGGCGAGGAGATGGGCGGCGTTCGCGGCGTCCTGCACTACATGCAGCGCACCGCGGTCCAGGCCAGCCCGCGGATTCTGTCGGCGGTCACCGGCACCTGGGTGCCTGGCGCGAGGCGAGACACTGAGGGCGACCATCCGTTCCGCAAGCCGCTGTCCTCGCTCCAGCCCGGCGACTCGGTCGTCGCCGGACCGCGCCGGGTGACGCTCGAGGACATCGAGCACTTCGCCGAGTTCACTGGCGACACTTTCTACGCGCACATGGACGAGTCCGCAGCGCGGGCCAACCCGTTCTTCGACGGCAGGGTCGCGCACGGTTATCTGGTGCTGTCGTTCGCGGCCGGGCTTTTCGTGCAGCCCGATCCGGGGCCGGTCCTGGCCAACTACGGCGTGGAGAACCTGCGGTTCCTCACGCCCGTCTACCCAGACGACGAGCTGACGGTGACGCTGACCTGCAAGCAGATCATCCCCCGCGAGGACGCGGCGCACGGCGAGGTGCGCTGGGACACCGACGTCACGAACCAGCACGGCGCCTCCGTGGCCAAATACGATGTCCTGACCATGGTGGCGAAGCAGTGGCCGGCGGCGGCCACCTGACCGCCAGGGACGCTGACCTTAAGGAACGCTGACCTTAAGGAACGCTGAGCGCCGACGGAAGGACTCAGCGCGACGTATCAGCGGGACGACTGGAAGGACTTGACCGCGGGTGCGATCACCGGCACGGCCGCGGCCAGTGCCGCGATCAGCGCGAGGTAAGCCCCGATCTGCCAGCTCGTTCCCGATGGCTTGTCCAGGAAACCGATAAGCACCAGCAGGAACTGCACACCAGCTCCGATGAGCAGCAGCGGTCCGCGTGCTACGGGCAGTGCGAACGGCAATTGGTCCCAGCCGCAGCACATCACGAGGTAGGCGATGATGAGCAGCGCGACGATCAGTTCGAGGTAGAGATAGCCGTGCCAGCCGACGCCGCTTACGGTGAAGCCGAACACGCCGAACCAGGGCAGGAACAGCGAAATGAGCGCAACTATGCTCGCGGCGCCGACCACGCGCTCGATCGGGCTGAGCCGCTGCAGGTCGAAACTGAACGCCGGCGTCTGCGGGCCGGGGCCTGGCTGAGTCAACGGGGGCTGGTAGGGGGGTTGCCCAACTGGACCAGCCTGGTGCGGCTGCTGTTGGAGTGGCTGCTGTTGTTCGTCGGCCTGCTGCTGCTGGTACGGGGCACCGACCTGCGGTGTGGTCGGGCTGGGTCCGCTCTGGGCGGAGGAGTCGTGCGTGCCGGGGACCTGGGTAAGCGGGCTGCCGCAGTTGCGGCAGAACGCGTCACCCGCCTCGTTCATTGCCTGACACTGCGGGCAGGTCATTGTCTTACCTCCGGGTACTGATTGCGGGGCAGCCGACCGGGTCCTTATGAGCCGGACGCCTTGTAATAGAGGACATTGTCGAACTGGTCGGTGGCCGCACAGCCGGTCTGACTGACGCAGCTGACGGTGGCGAACTGGTTATTGCCGTCGATCTTGACCGGAGCGGACCAGGCGCCGTTCTGGTACACCATGGCCCCGCCATCGCCGTCGACTGCGATGCAGTAGCCGGAGCCCGGGCAGGAGATGGCGGTTGCGGTCGCTGGCATCGACCCCGTGGTCCAGGCGCCGTTGGTGAAGACGGCGTCATTGCCGTTGTTGTCGATGGCGGCGCAGAAAAGCTGCGCTGGGGCAGGAGACCTCGATCAGGCCGTTCGAGTTGTCGATGTTAGTCCCTGCGCTCCAGGTTCCGCCCTGGTAGGTATAGGCGTTGCCGTACTGATCGACCGCGACGCAGAAGTTGGCTGTCGGGCAAGATACCGAGGCCAGCGAGTTGCCCTGAGCCACGCCGGCTTGCGACCAGTTCGTCACCGATCCAGTGAACGTTAATGCGTTTCCCGCGTTGTCCACGGCGACGCAGAAACTCGGGGACGAGCACGAGATGCCGGTCAGGCTATTGCCTGAGTCGATGCGGACCGGATCGGTCCAGGTGCCGCTGGTCAGCACTATCACGTCACCCGAGTTATCGACGGCCGCGCAGAACCTGGTGGTCGGACAGGAGATCGAGGCCAGGTTCGTCTGGCTGTCGAACGCCACTTTCTGCCACGAGCCCGACGCGTTCGAGGCGAGCACGTTGCCGTCGGTGTCGACGGCGAAGCACCTGGTGGCGGAGACGCACGACACGGAGGCGATGGTCGCCTGGTCGTTCTGGTAGGCCTGCTGGTCGATTGCCCTGGGGTAGGTCCAGTTCGCCGGCCCGACCGTGGCCGTCGATGCCGACGGGCTCACTGTCACACTCGGCGTGGCCGTTGGCGACGGCCGCGTGGTCGGAGTCGCGACCGCGGCGTGGGTCACAGCAGGCGTGCGCAGCTTGGTCGCGTTCGAGCCGGCATGGTGATGATGGAGCAGAAGCGCAGCGGCAGCGCCCGCGCCCGCGATCAGCACGACCGCGGCGGCGGTGAGCGTACTGATCAGCGCCCGGCGTGAGCGCGGCTTTAGATCGGTGTCTGCTGTGGGCGGGGTTACGCTTCGGCGACCGCCGCCGGGCTGTTCGGGCAGGCTGATGGTGTCGTGCCCGCTCGTCTCCGGTGCTGACGAGCCGGTTCCTGGCGATGCGACTTACGTGCCAGACGAAACGGCCGGCTCGTGCGGCTCGGTTCTGGCCGGTACCTCCCAGGTTTGCGCTGCCCTGGCCACAGGCGAGCCGCACTGGACGCAGAACATCGCTTCGGCGCGGTTCGGGTGACCCTGAGGGCAGCGTGGTCGTACGTCCTCGCCGCAGGTGCGGCAGAACGCACTGCCGGCAGGCAGGTCATGCCCACGGCTGCAAGTCGCCAACTGACTCCCCTCACTGGCGGAGCGCACGCCGAGAGTCAGCGATGGGCTCCGCACCTTGAACAGAAGACGTCTATCCGACCCAATGGGTTTGCATAGGTTGCGTAAAGCAGCGTCACTTTGGGCGGCAGCCGGAGGTGGCGGTATTGCAGGCTCCGGCAGCGGGCGCCAGGAGGGTCCCCCGGCGCGTGGGGCCAGTTACCGCCTCGCCAGCCCGGCTATCCAGGCGGCAGCCAGCATTCGGCAAGCCTGGCGTTCTGCGCAAGGCTCGACCACGCTCGCGGCGCGAGCCTGGCGGGCTATAATTACAGACCGAATGATCGGTTTACTAAGGAGCGCCGATGACTGGGCTCGGAGCTGGATCGGGACCAGGCCCGCAGGCGGGCCGATGGCCGGAGACAGGGGCCGGGCCGCTGCAGGAAGGTGTCGGCGCGGTGCCGCGCGGTGCCGGGGCGCTGAAGCCCGGAGCCGGCATTGCAGCCGATGCGGGCGCACTGGAGCGGTACTTCGAGGAGACGATCGCGCGGGACCGGCGGATCGAACCGCGGGACTGGATGCCGGATGCGTACCGGAAGACGATGATCCGGCAGATTGCCCAGCATGCGCACTCAGAGATCATCGGTATGCAGCCGGAGGGGAACTGGGTGACCAGGGCGCCGTCGCTGCGCCGCAAGGCCATCCTGCTGGCCAAGGTTCAGGACGAGGCGGGCCACGGACTCTACTTGTACTCGGCCGCGGAAACTCTTGGCGCGGACCGGGCCGACCTCACCGACCGGCTCATTACCGGGCGGCAGAAGTACTCCTCGATCTTCAACTACCCGACGCTGACTTTCGCCGACGTCGGCGTCATCGGCTGGCTGGTCGACGGCGCGGCGATCTGCAACCAGGTGCCGCTGTGCCGGTCTTCCTATGGCCCGTACGCGCGGGCAATGATCCGGATCTGCAAGGAAGAGTCGTTCCACCAGCGGCAGGGTTACGAGTTGCTGATGACGATGATGCGCGGCACCAGTGCGCAGCGCGAGATGGTGCAAGACGCCACGAACCGGTGGTGGTGGCCGTCGCTGATGATGTTCGGGCCGCCGGACGAACAGTCGCCCAACACCGAGCAGTCGATGCGCTGGCGGATCAAGCGGCACACCAACGATGATCTTCGGCAGCGGTTCGTCGACATGACGGTGCCGCAGGCCGAGGCGCTCGGCGTCACGCTTCCGGATCCGGAGTTGCGCTGGAACGCCGAGCGTGATCACTACGACTTCGGCGAGATTGACTGGTCCGAGTTCAAGCGCGTTATCGGCGGGAACGGGCCGTGTAACGCCCAGCGGATAGCGGCGCGGCGGGCTGCGCACGAGGGCGGGGCCTGGGTCCGGGAAGCGGCAGCCGCGCACGCCGCCAAGGTCGCGGCCAGGGCGGAGGCAGCGGCATGAGCAGCGGCGAAATAAGCAGCACTGGCATGGGCACGGGCAGCGGCATGAGCGGGGAGCCGCGGTCGAACTGGCCGCTGTTCGAGGTCTTCCTGCGCAGCAAGCGAGGCCTCAACCACGTGCACGTCGGCTCGCTGCACGCCGCCGACGCGACGATGGCGCTGCATCACGCGCGCGACTTGTACACCCGGCGCAACGAGGGGGTGAGCATCTGGGTTGTGAAGGCGGCCGACATCACCGCGTCGAGCCCGGACGAGAAGGACCCGTTCTTCGCGCCCAGTGGCGACAAGGTGTACCGGCACCCGACGTTTTACGAGATTCCTCAATCGGTCCCGCATATCTGAGAGCTGGCGATGGGCTTCGACACCGCCTACGAGGCGATCAGCGAGGAGAGCGACAGCGGCCACCGCTGGGCGTTCGGCACCGGCTTCACTGACCCGCTGGCCGGCGTGGACACCGCAGTCCCGGCCGGCATCGACGGCGCTGACCTGGCCGCGTACTGCCTGATGCTCGGCGACGACGCGCTGATCTTGTCGCACCGGCTGCAGCAGTGGCTGGCCAGGGCGCCAGAACTGGAGGAAGAAACCGCGCTGGCGAACATCGCGCTTGACCTGCTCGGCCAGGCCCGGCTGCTGCTCACCAGGGCGGGACGGGCTGACGGCTCCGACCGGACTGAGGACGACTACGCCTTCGACCGGACCGAGCGCGAGTTCCGCAACGTCCGGATGGCCGAGGTGACCGATGTCGACTTCGCCGGACTGATTGCCAGGCTGCTGGTCTTCAGCACCTGGCGGCTCGCGCTGCTGGGCCGGCTGCGGGAGTCGGCCGACCCGGTGCTGGCCGCGGTCGCCGCACAGGGTGTCAACGAGCTCACCTATCACCGGGACTACGCGGCTGGTTGGACCATCCGGCTGGGCGATGGCACCGACTACTCCCGGCAGCGGATGCAAGCCGGGCTGGCAGCAGTCGCGCCGCTGGCAGCTGAGCTCTTCGTGCCGTCGGCAGTGGAGCAGCGGCTAGCCGGTGTCGCGGTCAACCCGGAGGACCTGCGGCCCGAATGGGACGCGGTGCTTGCTCAGGTTCTGGCTGCGGCCGGGCTGGACTGGCCGGAAGCCGGCTGGCCGGAAGCTGCGGGGGGATCCGGGGGGTCGTCCCCCCGTGGTGGCACTGTCGGGAAGGCAGGCCGGGACGGCGTGCATACCGAGGCGATGGGCTACCTGCTGGCGGAGTTGCAGAGCGTGGCCCGCGCCCTGCCGGAGGCGACATGGTGACGACGCTGGGTGAGACTACGCTGGCACGGGCGCGGCGGGTCGCGCGGTCGGTGCCCGATCCTGAGCTGCCCATGCTGACAATCGCGGACCTCGGAATCTTGCGCGAAGTAGCCATCGCCGGGACGCGAGTGGTCGTGTCAGTCACGCCGACCTTCTCTGGCTGCCCGGCGATCGCCGAGATCAGGGCGGACCTGGCCGGGCGGCTCGCTGCGGCCGGTTTCGCCGATGTCGAGGTGCGAACGGTGCTGAGCCCGCCCTGGACAAGCGATTTCATCAGCCCGGAAGGCCGTCGCAAGCTGACTGAGGCTGGCATCGCACCACCCCGTTCCCGGAGTGAAGTGGCGGCTGGCCCGGTGCCGCTGACACTGACCGCAGCTGGCCCGCGGCTGGAGTGCCCCGTTTGCGGGTCGGCCGATACGGTGCGGACGGCCGCGTTCGGCGGGACCGCATGCAAGGACCTCTACCGTTGCCGGGCGTGCTTCGAGCCGTTCGAGCACGTGAAGGAGATCTGACGTGACTGCGCTCGCAACGGAGGTAAGCCGGGCCGCGCGGCGGCAGTTCCACGAGCTGACGGTAGAGCGAGTGGACCGGCTGTGTGATGACGCCGTGGCGGTCACCTTCGGCGTGCCGGCCGGCCTGGCAGGTCACTATGGCTTCCGGCCAGGCCAGTCACTGACGCTCCGGCGCATCGTGAACGGGCGCGACGAGCGGCGGTCCTACTCGATCTGCGCATCCGCAGGCCAGTCGCTGCGGATCGGCGTGCGCGAGGTGCCGGGCGGCGCGCTGTCCGGCTGGCTGGTCAACGACGTGCGGCCGGGCGACAGGATCGAGGTGCAGCCGCCGTCGGGCTCCTTTACTCCGGACCTGAGCGTGCCGGGACGGCACGTGCTGATCGCGGCCGGTTCCGGCATTACTCCGGTGCTGTCGATTGCCGCTTCGGCCCTGGCTGATGAGCGGTCCGAAGCGACGCTGCTGTACGGCAACCGGCGGGCGGACTCGGTGATGTTTGCCGACGAGATCGCCGACCTCAAGGATTCCCATCCGGCCCGGCTCCAGCTCGTGCACGTGCTGTCCCGCGAGCCGCAGGAGGTGGAGCTGTTCAGCGGGCGACTGGATGCCAGCCGGCTGCGCAGGATGCTTCCTGCCCTGTGCGACGTGACGGGTGTCGACGGCTGGTGGCTGTGCGGGCCGTACGGCATGGTCACCGATGCCATGCAGGTGCTGGCGGAGCTGGGAGTCCCGGCTGACCGGGTCCATCGCGAGCTGTTCTATGTCGAGGACGTGCCGCCGGAGCAAGAGCATCACGAAGAGAAGCCGCTCACCGGGGGGTGCGAGGTGACTGTCGTGCTGGACGGGCGGCGGACTACGGCGACGATCCCGGCGGACATGCCGGTGCTCGACGGGGCGCAACTGGCCAGGCCGGACCTGCCGTTCGCGTGTAAAGGCGGGGTGTGCGGTACTTGCCGGGCCCGGCTCGTCTGCGGCGAGGTACGGATGCGGCGTAATTTCGCACTCGAGCAGGCTGAAGTGGACGCCGGTTTCGTGCTGACCTGCCAGTCGATGCCGGTGTCTGATCAGCTGACGGTCGACTACGACGCCTGAGAGCAGTCAGTCCCGTGCGAGCCCTGACCTTTGGATTACGCAGCCGCCGCCTGGCGTGACACGGCCGCTGCGGGCGCGTCAGACGGGATACGGGTCGGGCTGGACCTCGTAGCTGCGCCCGGCTGGGGTTGTCCACTGGAAGGTGCCGGGTTGTGGCTGCTGGAGGTGCCAGCCGGGTAGTTGCTTGATTTTGTGGTGGGTGCGGCAGCAGCCGCCGAGGTCGCACGGACATGTCAGTCCGCCTTTGTGCCAGGGCAGGGTGTGGTCGATGTCGGTGCGCCAGGCGGGCTGGCCGCAGGGACCGAACCGGCAGGTGACGTCCCTGGCCGCGACGTATTCGCGGATCCGGGGTGGTGGCCGGTAGGACGGTGAGGCCATGAGGTGCGCGCAGCCGCCGGCGGCGGTGTCGGCGTCGGCGTGAGCGCGGGCGCGTGTGGCGGCCCTGGCCGCGGCGCGGAGGATGGCGGCAGCGATGCCGCGCAGGAGCGGCGGGCAGGTGTTGTGTCCGGTGGCCGTGGTGGCGGTGGCCGTGGTGGCGGCGAGCGCGCTGGCGCGGATGGTGATGGTGGCCCGGCCGATGATGCTGGTGCTGTCCGGGCTGGCGGGCTGGGCGGTGGCCTGCGATGGCGGCCGGGCGCGTTCGACGGCGATGGCGCGGCCGTCGTCGTTGGTGATGATGACCCGCCATTGGGTGGCCGGGCTGGCGGCGGCCAGGACGGCAAGCTGTTGTGCTTGCCGGCTGGTGACTGGGCCGATCCGGCCGAGGGTGCCTGGTTCACGGCTGTGGCCGGTCAGCGATGTAAAGGGCAGGAGTATGTCCAGCAGTCCGGCTGGGGCCCGGCCGGGGCGAGCGGGCGTGGCGGTCGGGCCGGCTGCGGGCAGTTGGGCGGGCAGCGGTGGCCAGTCCGGGCATGGCAGCTGCGGCCTGTCGTCGTCATCGTCGGGCTGGCTGCTCAGCGCGTCGGGCGGGTCGCCACTGTCGGGCGGGTCGCCACTGTCGGGCGGCGCGTCGGCGTCGCCGGGGCAGGGAATGTCGGGCCACCAGCCCGGCCGGTCGTCTTCGGTGGCTGGCCGGTCGTCTTCGGTGGTTGGCTGGTCATCGTCGGCGTGCGGGTCCTGGCCGTGTTCGGGAGATCCGGGTGGCGGGGGCTGGTCACCGGGTGGCGGGGTGTCGTCGGGGGTTGGGGGCTGGGGGTCGGGCGGGCCGCCGGCGGGCGGGGGGATGAGCGGCAGGGTGCCGAGCAGCAGGCCGATGAAGATGTGGGCGCGGAGCAGGTCGAGGCTGCCGTGGGCGCCGGAGGACTTCAGCGCGCGGGCCATGGCGGTGATCCGG
>DAHVAR010000185.1 GCA_027314515.1 Actinomycetota bacterium | reverse complement strand
GACCCTGGTGGCTTATTCGTGACGCGCCGGGCGGGGTGCTCGATCCGGGGTGTGATGATGGCCATGATCTTGCTGCGGCCGCTGTTGTTCCCTTCGTCCCGGCTGCAGAATGGCCATGTCATGTCGGTGCAGCCTGTCCCGTGGCCGGATCCGGATCCGGCAGTCGCGGCCGCGATCCGGGCGATGTACGGATCCCGGAAGACCGAGCCGCCGCTGGCGGTGACCGTCCGGGACAGGCTGGGCGAGTGGCTGCACGACGAGGATTTCGCGGCCGCGTTCGGGATCCGGGGGCGTCCCGGCTGGTCCCCGTCGCGGCTGGCGCTGGTCACGGTGCTGCAGCGGGCGGAGAACCTGACCGACCGGATGGCCGCTGAGCAGGTCCGGACCCGGCTGGACTGGAAGTACCTGCCCGGCCTGGCCCTGGATGATCCCGGGTTCGATCACTCGGTGCTGCCGGAGTTCCGGGCGAAGGTCGCAGACGCGGGACTGGAGCAGGCGCCGCTGGACGCGCTGCTGGGGCGCCTTTCGGCGGACGGCCTGCTCAAGGCGGGCGGGAAGCAGCGGACTGATTCCACGCACGTGGTCGCGGCGGTCGCGGCGCTGAACCGGCTGGAACTCGCGGGCGAGAGCGTCCGGGCCGCGCTGGAGGCGCTGGCCGCCGCGCACCCGGACTGGAGCGCGCAGGCCCTGTGCGTCAGCGACTGGGCCCGGCGTTACGGCACCCCGGTGACGGACTGGCATCCCCCGGCGTCGAAGAGCAAGCAGGACGAGCTCGCCGTCACCTACGCGAGAGACGGGTACAAGCTGCTGCGGGCCGTCTATGGCAAGGCGTCTCCGGCCTGGCTGGCGGAACTGCCGGCGGTGGAGACGCTGCGGCAGGTCCTGGTGCAGAACTACACCCTGGTCATCCACGCGGACGGGCGGGAGGTGGTCAAGCGGCGGGAGAAGGAGCCTGAGGGCGATGGTCTCCCGCCCGGCAGATACCGGATCGCCTCCCCGTACGACGCTGATGCCCGCCGGGGCGCCAAGCGGGAGGAGTTCTGGCTCGGGTACAAGCTGCACGTCACCGAGACCTGCGACGGCGAGCCGCCGTGCGGCTGCGGCTGCCCCGGCGACGGCACGGCAGCCCGCTCCGGCCACGCCGCCGGCTGCGCGGCGCCCGCGTTCCCGAACATTGTCACGCACGTGGAAACCACTGATGCCACGGTCACCGATAACGCGATGACCGGCGTCATCGACGACGCCCTCGTCGTGAAGGCCCTGGCCCCGGGCCGGCACTACCTCGATTCCGGCTACCTGTCCGCCTCGATCGCCGTGTCCGAGGCCGGCCGGCACGGCATCGCGCTGATCGGGCCGCTGCTCGCCGACACCTCCGCCCAGGCAAGAGCGGGCAAGGGATACGCCCGCGCCGACTTCGCCATCGACTACGGCCGCGAGACGGTCACCTGCCCGCAGGGAAAGACCTCCGCGTCCTGGTCACCGTGCACGCAGCGCGGCCGGGACGCGATCGTGGCCATATTCGCCCCCGGCGACTGCGGCCCCTGCCCCGCCCGGGACCTGTGCACCAAAGGCAAGCGCCGGCAGCTCACCCTCCAGCCCCGCGGCCCGGCCGAAGCCCAGTCCGCCGCCCGCGCCGCGGAAAACACCAGGTCATTCCAGGCCGGCTACGCCCGCCGCGCCGGCATCGAGGGCACCATGCACCAGGCCGCCAGCCACGGCGCCCGCCGCGCCCGCTACCGCGGACTGAAGAAAACCCGCCTCGACCACGCCTTCATGGCCGTCGCCCTCAACCTCCTGCGGCTGAACGCCTACTGGAACGGGCACCCGCTCGACCGGCAGCGCACCAGCCACCTCGCCCGCCTCGAACACAGCCTCGCGGCCTGAGCGAATAAACCACCAGGGTCGCTAAATGCAGCAAATCAAAATCTTGAGTCCGCCGAACGGTCCGTGGCGACTGCCGCCGGCCAGGTTTCCGCGCATGCCGCCGAAGCGGGTCTGGCCGGCATCACCGGCCAGCGCCTGCCGGAACGCGATACGGCGCGCCTGCGGCAGGCCGCCCGGCTGCGGACAGCCGCCGCACGACGGGCCGATGAGCTGATCGAAGCCCACTCGAAGGCGCTTGGCAAAGCGGAGTCCGCAGCAACCGAGGCAGCTAAGGTACGGAACCGGCTTAGCCAGGCCGAGAAGACGGCCGCCGAGAAGAGCGCCGAGGTCGAAGCCGCGATCACGACCACCGCCGATACGCTGTCCACTTGGATCCAGGGCGTCGATGAGCGGATTCGCCCGTCTGCCGAGACAGCCGAGAGCTGGGCGTCGCTCGTCGCGGGACTGTCCGAGAAGGTGTCACCGTCCCCGGTCCTGGCCATGGCGATCAGCCGGGAGCACCTGATTCCCGTACGACGGCCGCATGAGAGACGGCAGGCGGAACTGGACAAGGCGCTGAGCCTAACGTCGAGGACCGCAAGAAGCTCCAAGTGCACCTTGACCAGGTCGAGGCGGAACGCGACCCGGTGCCCGGCGACCCGGAATTCTGGGAGCGCCGTCACCGGCCGGAGGGAGTGACCGACGAGGGGGCTCCCTTCTGGCGGCTGGTCGAGACGCTGGATGAGGCTCCCGTTGCCATGCTCGAGGCGGCGCTGGACGCGGCCGGGCTGCTGCAAGCCTGGATTACCCCGAATGCCGCGTACCTGGCCAGCCGCGACGGCAACGAGACTGTCTGGACGGAGGAAGCCGGTACCGTGCCCGCCGAGTCGTCTCTGCGTGTTGTCCTCCGTCCGGCCGACGACGCCGGAGAGCTGGCAGGCGTCGTAGACCGCCTGCTCGCCCGCGTCGCCTACGGCGCGGCCTTCACCGCAGCCGCGGTGGCGGTAAGCCCGGACGGACGATGGCGGCATGGGGAACTCACCGGCAGGGCGGCCCCCCTCCCGGATAGCCCGAAACTGCTGGGTGCCGCCGCACGTGCCGCTGACCGGGTCCGCCGCGCCGAGGGGATCCGGAGGCGGATCTCCGACCTGGCCGATGACCATGAGCTCATGTCGCTTGAACTCGATGATGTCAGCGGCCTGTTGGGTGCCCTCGACACCGCGAGCGAGAACCTGCCATCGGACTCCGGCGTCGTTACCGCGGTGCTGGCTGCGCGCGATGCCGCTCAAAGGGTGATGGATCTTCAGACGGAGGCGCACGAGGCTGACGTGACCGCTGACGCCGCCGAGAAAGCAGCCGAGGCGGCCGCCACGACGGTGGCCGGGCACTGCGACGAGCACGATCTGCCCCGCACCAGGGCCGAGATGGCCGACGTGCTCACCGCACTGGCCGAGTACGTGTCAGCGATCACCGTTCTCGAGAGCAAGGTAAGCCTGATCGAACCGCTGCGCGCTGCGGCGAAGCAAGCTGAGGAAGCCCTGAAGGGGCTGGTGGAAGCGGCCGGGATCGCAGCGGCAGACGCTGAGGATGACCGGACGACGGCACGGA
Source organism: Actinomycetota bacterium (assembly GCA_027314515.1). Classification (GTDB taxonomy): domain Bacteria; phylum Actinomycetota; class Actinomycetes; order Streptosporangiales; family Streptosporangiaceae; genus JAJYUU01. Next base: position 641 of record DAHVAR010000185.1, on the reverse strand, counting down.
CGCTCCGATCCCAGGCTGACGCCGCAGGCAAGGCCCTGTCCAAGGACGCCCAGGAGATCCTGGGAGAAGTCAGCCGCCTCGGTAAACGGATCAAGGACGCTGGTGACGCCCTCAAGCGCCTGGCCGGGGAGCTTATCGAGTTGGCCGCGAAGCTTTCGCGGGCGGAGACGGTTCTGGAGGAAACCGAGGGCAAGCGCGAAAAAGCCGACGAGGACCGGGAAGCCGCGGCGAACCGCTGGTGGGGCTGCGTCGATTCCGGCCTCCCCTGGCTCCGGGGCGTGCCGGAGCCTCCTGCCCGGCACGTCACCGCCGCGCTGGAGAACGCCCGGGCCGCGCGAGCGATGATCAGCCCACGGAACTGGCCCGACTCCGATCAGCAGCACCAGTTCGCGCAGGTCGTCCAGAACCGCTGGGCTTCCATGGTGAACGACAGCAGCGAGCTCCGCTCGAAGCTGGAACTACTCGGTGGGCGCAGCGTGCATGTCAGCTCGCCGGGCGAGGGCCGCGAGGACTTCCCGGGAAGCCTGCAGCTCATCGTCGACTCGACCGGCACTGCGTTCGCGCCGCCGAGGGCCGCCGAGCGGCTGTCGGCACTCCTGGAGCAACTCCAAGCGGACTACGACGATGAGCTGACCAAGACG
>DAHVAR010000167.1 GCA_027314515.1 Actinomycetota bacterium | reverse complement strand
TCTGGTGGGCCACCGTCTTCATCATGACCAGAAGGCTCGCCCGCTACGAAACCGGCCAGCCACCCATCAAACGCTGGGGCGGCGACCGTCAGCTACCAGGACCGCAAGCACAACCGGCATGATCCTTTATCAACAGGCTCTAAGACCCTGGCTTCCGGTGGACCGTCCTCGACAGGCCTGCCTTAGCCAGCCTCTTCGGGCCGGCCTTCCGCCGGGTATGCCCGGCTAGCACGGCCTTGCGGGAGGTCGCCTGCTGCCCGATCGCGCCGACCAGGGTGTTGGTCATCCAGACGAGCATGGGCGGTACCTCGGCATGCCAGGTGGCCATGGTGTGCCCGCTGCCAGGAGTCAGGATGAGCGGCACGTTGGCCTGGTGCAGCTGGAGTTCCTGCCAGAAGTACTCAGCGTTCGCGACGTCCAGGTTGTCGCTCTTGCCTGCGCCAAGCCAGAACGCCGGCAGGATGGCGCCCGGCGCCAGCTTCCGGACCTCATCGATCGGGGTGTTCTCCGCCTGCAGCCGCCTGTTGTTGCCGAACGGGCTTACCTCCCTGGCCGGGTTAGCCAGCTTGTTCTTGTACGGCGCGAAGTAGCCGCTCAGCGAAGCCGCGGCGCCGTACCGGTACCGGTAGCGCAGGGCCATGTTCGCGGCGCAGAACCCGCCTTCGGAATAGCCAGCCACGCCCCAGCCGACGCCCGGCGGCTGGACCCGCAGCAAGTGCGAGATGGCCGTCGGCACGTCCTGCGCCAGGTACGTCAGGTCCTGCGGGCCGCCGACCTGGTTGAGGCACTGCAGCGAGATCGTGTTACCGCCGTTGGCGTCCGGCATGACCAGCACGGCAGGCTTGGCCCGCCCGCTGTTGACCAGGTTGTCCAGGGTGACCTGGACGCCGACGACGTTGATCCAGTCCTGCGGTTCACCTGGCTGGCCGTGAATGAGCTCGATCACCGGGAACTTGTAGTTCTTGTACCGCGGCTCGAAGTACTGCGGCGGCAGGTAGATGTACACCGAGCGGGTGATATGGCTCAGCTTCCCGGACAGATCCAGGTGGAGGGTATAGCCCTGCTGCAGCGCTAGCTTCAGGTAAACGGTGTTCGCGTCGAACACCGGGGTGTGATCCCCGACCAGCAGGCTGCCTACGGAAACCCGCGGGCCGGAGTTCGGGCTGGAGTTCGACAGGTCGGCGATGGCCGAGCCCCACGTCTGGTAATAGCTGAAGTACCTGTTCACCAGCAGGATGCCGAATTGAGTGGCGACCACGAAGGCCAGACAGGCCGCGACGATGCGAAATGCGATCCGCCGGGCGATGACCAGCCACCAGATCAGGCCGGCGAAGATCAAGATCAGCAGCACGAACAAGAACGTGCTCTGCGGCTCTAGCATTCACGCATCCCGATCCCTGAGCTCCTGGTTTCGCGGTGGGCTGAGTTAAGGTCGGCGATTCACGTGCCCTTACTAACCCGTCCAAGTGCAGCGATGGCTACCTGATTACGCCCTGCGGGCATCGGCTGACCGCCACCCGTTGGCGCGCCGCAGCCCGGATCCGGCGAACCGGAACGAGGGGTGCTGCGGGCATAGCCGGACTCTACCTGGCCAGGTTGACTGCCCCGGCCCTGGCGGCGGTCCCTTTGCCGCGCCAAGACCGTACTGAGGTACCGCGGGTGCTCCCAGATGCCGTCAGGATCGGATGTTTGAGAGCTGCCCAGCGGGCACAACGAAACGCGGGCGGTCCCCTCACCGCTGCAAAGGAGTGGATATGAACACGGTAGCGACGCCGGTGACTGCGGCCCGGCCGCGCGATCTCGCCGAATTGCGGGACGCGGAGCTGCTGAGAATCATCCAGTCAGCACCCCGCGACAGCGCGACGCGTGAGGCCGGATGCGAAGTGCTCGTCACCAGGTACCGCGCGCTGGTGAAGTCGTGCGCGCTGCGGTACCAGAACAGCACCGAATCGCACGAGGAGCTGATGCAGGTCGGATACGTCGGGCTGCTGAAAGCAATCAACAACTTCGATCCGGAAGTCGGTTCTAGCCTGGCCGGCTACGCGCAGCCGTGCGTCAGCGGCGAAATCAAGCGGTACTTCCGGGACAGGCGCTGGCAGGTGCACGTCAAGCGGTCGCTTCAGGAGCTGCGCCTCGAGCTGCGCGGCGCGTCCGCTGAGCTGACCGCGGAGCTGGGCCGGACGCCATCCGACGCCGAACTGGCCAGGCGCGTGCAGGTGAGCGAGGACGACGTGCGTGCCGCGAGGCAGGCCGACCTGGCCTTCCAGGCAGCCTCGCTGGACTCGCCGGTCACCACCGAGGATGGCTCGGCCAGCCTGGGTGACCTGCTCGGCGACGAAGACTCCCAGCTCGAGCACGTGATCGACATGCAGGCGGTGTGGGCGCACTGGAGTGAGCTTCCCGACCGCGAGCAGCGGCTCTTGCTCATGCGCTTTTACGGGAACATGACCCAGTCGGAGATCGGCGAGCAGCTGGGCATCTCGCAGATGCACGTGTCCAGGCTCCAGGCGGAGGCGCTGTCCTATCTGCGGGCCCGCCTCAATGAGCCGGTGCCAGCATGAGCGCGCAGTCCGGGCCGGACACGTTAGCGGAGGGAACCAGGCGATGAAGACCGCGACGGCGCTCACGGTCGCCGCGATCGGCGCCATCCTTGCCTTCGCAGTGACCGCGGAGCCATCGTTCTTCAATTTCCACGCCGCCGGGTGGGTGCTGATGCTGACCGGCCTGGCGGGCTCGGTGCTCCCGCGTCGCAGCTATGGCTGGCTTCGGCGTCGGCTGGTGTTGAACACCGGCAACGGGGGGCGCAGGGAAATTGCGCTCAGCCAGCGGCACTTCTCCAAGTTGCTCGTCCCCGGTGGCCTGGTCACCGAGGTCACCGAGGTCACCAAGGGCCGCGACGCCCGCGACGCTGGCGTGCCGCTGGAGAGCGACACTGCGGTGAGCGACACTGCGGTGAGAGACACTGCGGCGAGCGACACTGCGCAGAGCAGCATCGTGGAGAGCGACACCATCGAGCAGTTCATCGAGGAATGACGCGGGACGGGGCCCCGGCAGGCGATGCGCCGGGTTTGAGTGTACGGCTTTCAGGGGATACCGTCTGGTAGCGGTGTCTACGAAGCAGGCACGTCCTCGCGCTAGTAATGGCGCAACGCACTTCGCGGTGCGGCACGAGGGTGTGCCTTTTCGTCTGGCCCCTGGTGCGTGCGCCGTGATCCGGCGACATTCCCAGGAGGCAGCTCACATGCGGATCGCGATGATTACCGCTCACAGCCCCGTTACCGGCACGGCCGGCCACTGCGGCCAGTTGCCACAGCCGATCGCCCTGGCCCGTGCGCTCGCCCGGCACGGGCACCGAGTCACCCTGTACGCGCGAGCCCAGGAGCCGGGCTCGCCCCGTACCGCGATCATCGGCGCAGGGGTATCACTGGAGCTCATCGACGCCGGGCCGGGCCGGCCGCTGCCCCCCGAGGCAGCCGTCAAGTACATGCCGGAGGTTGCAGCCGGACTGGCTGACCGCTGGCGGGCCAAGGGACCGGACGTCGTGCACGCGTTCACCTGGACCGCCGGGCTCGCTGCGATCGGCGCGGTCCGCCGCACTGGCATCCCGGTCGTGCAAAGCTTCGGGTCGCTAGGTTCGATCGAGCGACGGCAGGCTGGTGCCGAAGTTTCCGGCGCCAGGGTCAGGCTTGAGGCTGCGATCGGCCGTACCGTGGCCGCCGTGCTAGCCAGTTCTGCGGAGGAGGCGGCCGAGCTTTCCAGGCTTGCGGTGCCGAAGACCGCCGTCCGGGTGATTCCGCCGGGCGCTGACACTGCGCACTTCAGGCCAGCCGCCATCCGCGCCGCCGCCAGTGACAAGCCGACGCTGATAGCGATGGCCGACGACCAGGCGCGCGGCCTGGCGACGGTGATTCGCGCCCTGGCACAGCTACCGGCCGCCCGCCTGGTTATCGTCGGCGGCCCGGCCGCCCGGAACCTGCCGAGGTCCGGGCCGTTCCGCGAGATTGCCCAGCTCGCCGCCGAGCTCCGGGTTCGCAGCCGGGTTACGTTCGCCGGCCAGGTTGCCGAGGCTGACCTGTGCGCGCTGCTGTGCTCGGCCGATGTCATGGTCAGCGCGACCAGCTACGACCCGGCTGGCCTGGCCGTCATCCAGGCGATGTCCTGCGGGCTGCCGGTCGTCGCCTCGGCCGTCGGCGCCCAGCGGGATGCGATCATCGACGGCATCACCGGCCTGCTGGTCGCGCCTGACCGCCCCGCCATGCTTGTGCAGCGGCTGCGCGCGCTGCTGGCCAGGCCGGCCCTCTGGCAGGCATACGGGATCGCGGCCGCAGACCGGGCCAGGTCGCGATACTGCATCGACCGCATCAGCCAGGAGACGGCGATGGTCTATCAGCGTTGCCTGCGGCAGCCGGGCCGACCGCAAGACCAGATCGCCGAGCTGCCCGGGACGGAGGGCTCGCCCAGGGTCGCATCCTTCGCCTGAACCGCGCGTCGCGGCGGCATGGTTGACTAGCACACCACGGGGCGGGTCCGCCCCCGCCCGAGTTGCGTTCGGATCGACTGGGCTAGCCAGAGCCCGTTCCCGCCGTGGAGATTGTCACCGTGATAACGACCGAGCAGGTCCGGCTAGCCGACTACACGACGCTGCGGCTTGGCGGCCAGGCGGCCCGGTTCGTCGACGCGGCCAGCGAAGCTGAGCTCGTCGCGACGGTGCAGGCGGCGGACGCCGAGGCTGAGCCGGTGCTCGTGCTCGGCGGTGGCAGCAACCTGGTCGTCGCCGATGAGGGCTTCCCCGGCGTAGTGGTGCTGACCGGCGCCGGCGGCATCCAGTTCGCCGTCGCCGGCGAGGCGGTAGAGGTGACCGTGGCAGCCGGACATGACTGGGACGAGTTCGTGCGTAGCTGCCTGGCTGAGGGCCTGTCCGGGGTTGAGTGCCTGTCCGGCATTCCGGGCCGGGCCGGCGCCACGCCGATCCAGAACGTGAATGCCTACGGTCAGGATGTGGCCGACACGATCACCTCGGTCCGGGCCTATGACCGGCTTACTGGCGAGGTCGTCGTGATGGCTGCCGCTGACTGCGACTTCGGCTACCGGACCAGCGTTTTCAAGCGGCAGGCGGCTGCGGCCGGGCGCGGTGGCGCGCTGAACCCGGCGTCGGCGACCGGCCGTTTCGTGATACTCGCGGTGACCTTCCGGCTGACGGCCAGCCCGCTGTCGGCACCGGTCCGGTACGGCGAGCTGAGCCGGGTACTCGGCATCGCCGAAGGCGGCCGGGTTCCGCTGGCGGATGCCCGCGCCGCCGTGCTCGAGCTACGCCGGTCCAAGGGCATGGTGCTGGCCGAGAGCGACCCCGATACCCGCAGCGCCGGCTCGTTCTTCACCAATCCAATCGTGAGCGCGGCCCAGTATGGCGAGCTTGCCGCGCGGCTGGCGGCGGCCGGCGGGGCCGGAGGGGCCGGAGGGGCTGCGGGCGCGGGCGCAGCGGACGGCGGCGGAGTGCCACACTGGCCAACCCCGGACGGGCAGGTCAAGCTGTCGGCGGCCTGGTTGATCGAGCACGCGGGGTTCAGCAAGGGCTGGCAGCTGCCGGGCGATCCGGACGGGGCGCGGATCTCGGCCAAGCACGCACTGGCGCTGACCAATCCGGGCCAGGCCAGCACGGCCGGCCTGATGCGGCTCGCCAGGCACATCAGGGCTGGCGTGCGCACCACGTTCGGGGTGACGCTGACGAACGAGCCGGTCCTGGTCGGGGTCGAGCTCTGAGCCGCGGGGAGCGGCGGGGCCAGCCTCCGCGTTTCATGGGACCGGAGGGACGTGCCATGGGATCGGCCGGATCTTTCATGGGACCGGCGGGACCTCTCATGGGACCGGATCGTTTTTGAGGTCGATTTGCGGGGTATGTCTAACGCGATCACATGAAATCTCGAGGAAACCGACTCAGCCGACGTCGGTAAGCCCAGTCCCGGTCAGCCCAGTCCCGGACGGCACGGCCTCAGCGCGCCCCGGCGAGCTGTTCAGCCAGTCATCGATACCGGCCAGCAGCCGGCTCCTGACGTCCGCCGGGGCGGCCGAGCCCAGCACGGACATCCGCGCCAGGCCGGCCAGCTCCTCGTCGGACAGCCCGTGCACACTCCGCGCCAGTTCGTACTGGTCGGTCAGCCGCGGCCCGAACAGCAGCGGATCGTCAGCCGCGAGGGCCACGCGGACGCCGGCCTCGCGTAGTCGCAGCAGCGGGACGTCGCGCGCGGTGGCCGCCACCCCGAGGGCGACGTTCGAGGTCGGGCAGACCTCCAGCGTGACCTGGCTGATCGCGAGCCGACGCAGCAACTCCGGGTCGGCGGCGGCTGCGACGCCGTGCCCGATCCGATCGGCGTGCAACTCGTCCAGGCAGGCCCGCACACTGGCGGGGCCGGCCAGCTCACCGCCGTGCGGCAGCAGCCGCAGGCCCGCCCGCGCGGCGATCCGGAAGGCCGGTGCGAAGTCCGTGATCGTGCCACGGCGTTCGTCGTTACTGAGGCCGAAGCCGATGACCCCGCGGCCGGCGTACCGGGCCGCCAGCCTGGCCAGGGTGCGGGCATCGAGCGGGTGCCTGGTCCGGTTCGCCGCGACGATGATGGCAATGCCAACGCCAGTGTGCCGGGCGGCATCCTGCGCGGCGTCGATGACAAGCTCCAGCAGCGGCGTCAGCCCCCCGAACCGGGCGGCATAACCGGACGGATCTATCTGCAGTTCCAGCCAGCCGGAGCCCTCGGCGCGCTCGTCCGTGGCGGCCTCGAGCAGCAGCCGGCGAACGTCGTGCTCGGTCCGCACGACCGACCTGGCGATGTCGTACAACCGCTGGAAGCGGAACCAGCCGCGCTCGTCGGCCCCGCTGAGCTGAGGCGGCCAGTCCGCGGCGAGCGCTTCCGGCAGGTGCACGCCGTGCTGCGCGGCCAGTTCAACCAGAGTCGCGTGCCGCATCGAGCCGGTCAGGTGCAAATGCAGATGCGCCTTGGGCAGGGCGGCAATCGGCCGGACCATCTGGCAAGTCTGCCAGCCCCGGCGGGCTGGTGCGGCCGTATGCTCGCGACCAACGCGGGCCGTATCAGCCCGCGGCTAGCGCGCGGAGCTCAGCAACTTGGCCAGCCGCGAGACGCCTTCCTCCAGGTCAGCGTCGCCGAGCGCGCAGGACAGCCGGAAGTACCCGTCGGTGCCGAATGCCTCGCCAGGCACTACGGCGACGTCCGTCTCGTCGAGTAGCAGTTCCGCGAGCTGAGCCGAGGTAGCTGGCCGCTGGCCGGCGATCTCCTTGTGCAGGACGCCCTTGACCGACGGGTAGCAGTAGAACGCTCCCTCCGGCAGCGGGCAGACGACGCCGGGCACCTCGTTGAGCATCGCGGTCATTACCTGACGCCGCCGGTCGAACGCCGCTCGCATCTTCGCCACTGCCGACAGGTCGCCGGAAACTGCGGTCAGCGCGGCCGCCTGCGCGACGTTGCAGACGTTCGACGTCGCATGCGATTGCAGGTTGATCGCAGCCTTGATGACGTCAGCCGGGCCGGCCATCCAGCCGACTCGCCAGCCGGTCATCGCGTACGTCTTGGCGACGCCGTTCAGCACGAGGCAGCGGTCTGCGATCTCCGGCGCAACCACGGGCATCGACGCGAACCGCGCGTCGCCGTAGACCAGGTGCTCGTAGATCTCGTCGGTGACGACCCAGATCCCTCGCCCGGCCGCCCACCTGCCGATCTCGGCCACCTGCTCGGGCGGGTAGACCGCGCCGGTCGGGTTCGACGGCGACACGAACAGCAGCAATTTGGTGCGGTCGGTGAGCTTCGCTTCGAGTTGCTCGACACTGACCCGATAGCCGTTCGTCTCGTCCGTGTGCACGCCCACGGGAACGCCGCCTGCCAGGGCAATCGACTCCGGATAGCTGGTCCAGTACGGGGTTGGCAGCAACACCTCGTCACCCGGGTCGAGCAGGGTGGCGAACGCCTGGTAGACGGCGTGCTTGCCGCCGTTGGTCACCAGCACCTGGCTGGCCGAGAGCACCAGGCCGGAGTCACGCGCCGTCTTGGCAGCGATTGCCTCGCGCAGTTCGGGCAGCCCAGCCGCCGGCGTGTACTTGTGGTACTTCGGCTCGGCGCAGGCCCGCTGCGCTGCCTCGACGATGTAGCCGGGGGTCGGGAAGTCGGGTTCCCCCGCACCGAAGCCGATGACGGGACGGCCGGCCGCCTTGAGTGCCTTCGCCTTGGCGTCCACGGCCAGGGTGGCCGATTCGGAGATCGCGGCGATCCGGGCGGAGATTCTTGTCGGAGCATGGGCCATGTGTTCTATGTTCCCACCCCGGCTAACGAGCGCGAGCGCGGCCGGCGGGGTTGCGGCCGGCGGGGTTGCGGCCGGTGCCGGTTGCGGCCGCCGGCCGCCGATGGTGGTCCCGGGCGGGCCGGTGGTGGTCCCGGGCGGGCCGGCGGTGGTCCCCGGCGGGCCGGTGACCGGGCTCCGCCGGGTGGCGGCAGCACTGCGCTCAACTGGACGGTTCGACTGCGGGCCGCTGGCCACGTACACTTCTGCATCTGGTGGTGGTCCGCCAGTGGCCCGTGCATGCTCGCACGAGCCGTCACAGGGCAGTAGCTCAATTGGCTAGAGTTCCGGTCTCCAAAACCGGCGGTTGGGGGTTCGAGTCCCTCCTGCCCTGCGAGTACGGTCCGTGCAGGCTGCGGGCAAATGGCGGCGTCAGCCGACAGGAATCGTTGCTCAGGTGAGGACATGGCGACTCAGACACGTGGCCCGGCCCCGGACAGGGCCGCGAAGCCGAACCGCCCGGCGAAGCGCGACCGGACCAGCCCGGTCGAGTTCGTTTCCGAGGTGCGGGACGAGCTTCGCAAGGTGGTCTGGCCGACGCGCAAGGAGCTAGTGACCTATACGACGGTCGCGCTGATCTTCATCTTGGTCATGGTCGGGATCGTGACCAGCCTGGATTACGGATTTACCAAGCTGGTTTTCGCCCTCTTCGGCTGAGGTTCGGCGGCTGGGTATCGAACCGCGCACGGAGCGTGGCAGCATGATCACAGCGGTTCGTCGTGCGTCGCAGCAGCGGAGTCAGGCGGCGCCAAAGGCTCAGCCAGGAGCGCAGCGAGAGCGCAGGGGAGATAGAGAATCGTGTCCGAGTCCGAATGGCCGGTCGGCGGCCCGGTGGCAGGTGAGCCGGTGGCAGGTGAGTCGGCGGCAGGCGAACCGACGGGTAGCGAGCCGAGTCCTGGCGAGCAGCCCGGCGGTGCAGCTAATCACACCCTTGCCGACGTGCTGCCGCGCGCTGAGGCAGGCCAGGCCGGCGAGAGCGAGGGCGCGGCGGCCGGCGAGAGCGAGGATGTTGCCGGCGAGGAGCGTGACCCAGTGCAGCAGTTCAAGGCCGAACTGCGCGTGCTGCCGGGTGACTGGTATGTCGTGCATTCCTACGCTGGCTACGAGAACCGGGTACGGACCAACCTGGAGAGCCGGACCCAGTCCCTCAACATGGAGGACTACATCTTCCAGATCGAGGTGCCGACGCACGAGGTCGTCGAGATCAAGTCCGGCAAGCGCCAGCAGGTCCAGGAGAAGGTGCTGCCGGGCTACATCCTGGTGCGGATGGACCTGACCGACGAGTCCTGGGCGGCCGTCCGGAACACCCCGGGCGTCACGGGCTTCGTCGGGTTGTCGAGCCGGCCGTCGCCGCTCAGCCTGGACGAAGTCGCCAATTTGCTGGCGCCGGTACCGGAAGAGAAGGCCGCCAAGAAGGCCGAGGCGGTGCGCGCGGCGGCCGTGGACTTCGAGATCGGCCAGTCGGTTACCGTCATGGACGGCCCGTTCGCGACGCTGCCCGCCACCGTGAACGAGATCAACCCGGATACCCAGAAGCTCAAGGTGCTCGTGTCGATCTTCGGCCGCGAGACGCCGGTGGAGCTCTCCTTCGACCAGGTCAGCAAGATCTAGCGAGGCTAGATCCGGAGAAGCCCTGAGCTTAGAACCACCCGAGCTTAGAATCACCCGATCCAGGACCAACAGTGAGGTAAGGACCCAGAAGATGGCTCCGAGGAAGAAGAAGATCGCTGCGATCGTCAAGGTGCAGCTGAACGCGGGTGCGGCGACGCCGGCCCCGCCAGTCGGTACCGCGCTGGGCCCGCACGGCGTCAACATCATGGACTTCGTCAAGCAGTACAACGCCGCGACGGAGAGCCAGCGAGGCAACGTGATCCCGGTGGAGATCACTATCTACGAGGACCGGTCGTTCAGCTTCGTCACCAAGACCCCGCCGGCTCCTGAGCTGATCAAGAAGGCGGCCGGGGTGCAGAAGGGCAGCAGCGAGCCGCACAAGACGAAGGCCGGGTCGATGAGTCAGGCGCAGGTCCGGCAGATCGCGCAGGTCAAGATGCCCGACCTGAACGCGAGGTCCATCGAGGCAGCCGAGAAGATCATCGCCGGCACGGCCAGGTCGATGGGCATCAAGGTCGAGGGTTAACGCCCGCATCTGCGCGGTGGCGGACTGTCAGCGAACGCGATGGCCCGTTCCCGTGCTCTGAACTGAAGACTTTCGTGCCGGGATGGCACGGAACGTGGCAGGGCCAGGCGCTGGCCCGCTGACCACAGACTCCGACGAATCAGGAGAAGCCATGAAGCGCAGCAAGGCATACCGGAAGGCGGAAGAGCTCGTCGACCGCAGTCGGCTCTACACGCCGGCCGAGGCGGTTGCTCTCGCCAAGCAGACTGTCACGACCAAGTTCGACGCCACCGTCGAGGCCGCATTCCGGCTCGGCGTCGACCCTCGCAAAGCCGACCAGATGGTCCGCGGCACGGTGAACCTGCCGCACGGTACTGGCAAGACGGCTCGCGTCCTGGTTTTCGCGACCGGTGAGCGCGCCGAGGAGGCGAAGGCGGCCGGCGCCGACTACGTCGGCTCGGACGAGCTGATCGAGCGGGTTCAGGGCGGCTTCCTCGACTTCGACGCAGTCGTCGCGACGCCGGACCTGATGGGCAAGGTCGGCCGCCTCGGCCGGATACTCGGACCGCGCAGCCTGATGCCGAACCCGAAGACCGGCACCGTCACGATGGAGGTCGGCAAGGCGGTGACCGACATCAAGGGCGGCAAGATCGAGTTCCGCGTCGACAAGAACAGCAACCTGCACCTGATCATCGGCAAGGCCTCGTTCCCGGACCGGTCGCTGGTCGAGAACTACGCCGCGGCGCTGGAAGAAGTCATCCGGCTCAAGCCGGCGGCGGCCAAGGGCAAGTACGTGAAGAAGGTGGCGATCACCACCACGATGGGCCCGGGCGTCCAGGTGGACCCGAGCCTGACCAGGGGCCTGACCGCGGAACTCGACGAGTCGGCCGCGGTCTGACGCGGCCAGGTGGCGGCCAGGTGGCGAACAGCCGTCGTGGTCGAATGGCCACGGTTCGCCACCGGCCGGATCCCCGCTTGCGGGCGCGCCCTTTCGTGCGGGACGACGGTGCTGATTTGGCCGACAGAGCCCTGGCCGCGTATTCTGTAAGCCTGCCAAAGACCGTCGGCTGTCGCCGCGCCTGAGCGCGCGGTGACCGAAGGCCCGCAATGCGGGCGGCCCGCGCAGGCGACTGAGCTAGACCCGGAACGCGGGGCGATTGGTGCCCGTCCGGGTTGTGCCCCGTACGCCATGCGTGCGGGGCGTTCGCTTATCTCGGGCCTCGCCGACGCCAGACATAGCCGGGCCGGCCGCACCGCGGCGTGGCACGGACGAAGAAGGGAGGCCCGTGGCGAGGGCGGAAAAGGTGACCGCGGTCGCCGAGCTGACCGAGCGGTTCCAGAGCTCGTCCGGCGCGGTGCTGACCGAGTACCGCGGTCTGACAGTCGCGCAGCTCGGTGAGCTGCGCGAGACACTGGGCGCTAACGCGACGTTCTCGGTCGTCAAGAACACGCTGACGAAGATCGCCGCAACCGAGGCTGGCGTTACCTCCGAGCTGACGAACCTGCTCACCGGCCCGTCAGCTATCGCGTTCGTGCAAGGCGACGTAGTAGAGGCGGCCAAGGGGCTGCGCGACTTCTCCAGGACGAATCCGCTGCTGGTGATCAAGGGCGGCGTGCTGGACGGCAAGCCGCTGAGCCCGGACGAGATCGTCAAGCTGGCTGACCTCGAGTCTCGCGAAGTGCTGCTGGCCAAGCTGGCCGGCGCGATGAAGGTTTCGCTGTCCGGCGCCGCCGCGACCTTTGCGGCGCTGCCGTCCCAGATGGCACGGCTGCTCGGTGCTCTGGAAGCCAAGCGCACTGCGGCCGACGACGGTGGTGCGGGCGATCTGGCCGCAGTCGGCCCTGAGTCGGATGAGCCGGGACCGGATCAGCCGCGATCGGATGAGCCGGGACCGGACGCCGCCGCGGTCGCTGACAGTGTGCCCGAGGCCGCCGCTGACAGCTCAGAGAGCTAACCAGCTCGGAGAGCTAACCAGCTCGGAGAGCTAACCAGTCACCGCCGGTGACCTGACCAGACCCGCAGGTGGCTGCCCGGGCCACCGGCGACATACGGAACAAACGGAAGAGGAATTACCACAATGGCAAAGCTCAGCTCGGACGACCTGCTCGAGGCGTTCAAGGAGATGACGCTGATCGAGCTCTCTGAGTTCGTGAAGCAGTTCGAGGACACGTTTGACGTCAAGGCCGCCGCGCCGATGGCGGTCGCCGCGGCGCCAGCCGCTGGCGGTGGCGCCGCGGCTGCCGAGGAGGCTGAGGAGCAGGACGAGTTCGACGTCATCCTCGAGGCAGCCGGCGACAAGAAGATCCAGGTCATCAAGGAGGTCCGCACCCTGACGAGCCTCGGGCTCAAGGAGGCGAAGGACCTCGTTGACGGGGCGCCCAAGCCGCTGCTCGAGCGCGTCAACAAGGAGGCCGCGGAGAAGGCCAGGGCCGCCCTCGAGGGCGCCGGGGCCACCGTCACCGTCAAGTAGCCGGCTTCCTGCCCGGAAGCGATTTCCTGCCCGGCCGCGTTTCCTGGCTGGCAGCAGTCCTGCTGCCTGGCCCGACGGCCCGCTGCGCCGCACTCGCCGGCCGCAGCGGGCCGTTTGCCGTCCTAGCTCGACCTGGCTCGAGACCTGGCTATGCCATCAGATCGCCAGGGCTGGTGTTAGCAGGCAGGGTGCCGGGGGAATGAACCGCGGGCACGCAGCGTCACCGGACGCTGGCAGACAGAAGCCGGGGGCGCCGTCCGCTGAACAATATTGCTTACCCGCATGCTGAGCGGCCTAAACGTTAGAGCGGGTGTGAGCCTCGTCACGTAGAAGGTGGTTGCGACACAAGCCGTCCAGGGCTTGACGTTTCGCCTCCGAGGAGCGATGCTCCATTGCAACCGTGAACCTCATAGTGACGTACAGTTGACCAGCGGTGTGTCCTTCGACTACACTGCCAATTTGCGCTGCACCCACTCGTCCTCGGCTTCTCATTCCCTAGCGGCCCACCCGTAGCGGCCTAGCCGCAGGGCGTTTCGCGTGCGCGCGCTGCACCGTCCGTCACAAGCTCGGAAGGACCCCTGTTGGCAGCCTCGCGCAGCGCCTCAGCTACCGCCCTTGGTCCCCGTCGTGTTTCCTTCGCTCGCATTCACGAGCCCCTGGAGGTGCCCAGCCTCCTCGCCTTGCAGACCGAGTCATTTGACTGGCTGCTCGGCAACGAACGCTGGCGCGCCAGGCTCGACGCTGAGAAGAAGGCGGGGCATAAGAACCTCCCGGAGCAGTCCGGCCTCGAAGAGATCTTCGAGGAGATAAGCCCCATCGAGGATTTCACGGGGACCATGTCACTCTCGTTCCGCGATCACCGGTTCGAGCCGCCCAAGTACTCCTCGGAGGAGTGCAAGGACAAGGACATGACGTTCTCCGCGCCCATGTTCGTCACCGCCGAGTTCATCAACAACTCCACCGGTGAGATCAAGAGCCAGACGGTCTTCATGGGTGACTTCCCGCTCATGTCGCCTAAGGGCACCTTCATCATCAATGGCACCGAGCGCGTTGTCGTGTCCCAGCTTGTCAGGTCTCCGGGGGTCTACTTCGACCGCCAGGTGGACAAGACCTCCGACAAGGACATTTACAGCTGCAAGGTCATCCCGTCGCGGGGCGCCTGGCTTGAGTTCGAGATCGACAAGCGAGACAGCGTCGGCGTGCGGATCGACCGCAAGCGCAAGCAGAGCGTCACCGTGCTGCTCAAGGCGCTCGGCTGGGACGAGGCGCGGATCCTGGAGCGGTTCGGCCAGTTCGAGGCCATGCGGGCCACCCTGGAGAAGGACCACACGACCGGCCAGGACGACGCGCTGCTGGACATCTACCGCAAGCTGCGGCCGGGCGAGCCGCCGACCCGCGAGTCGGCGCAGGCGCTGCTGGAGAATCTGTACTTCAACTCCAAGCGCTACGACCTGGCCAAGGTTGGCCGGTACAAGGTCAACAAGAAGCTCGGGCTGTCGCTGCCGATCAGCCAGGGCACTTTGACCGAGGACGACATCGTCGCCACCATCGAGTACCTCGTCCGGCTGCACGTCGGCGAGGAGGAGATGAAGTCGGGATCGGAGATGATCCCGGTCGAGACCGACGACATCGACCACTTCGGCAACCGCCGCTTGCGCACCGTGGGCGAGCTGATCCAGAACCAGGTCCGGCTTGGCCTGGCCCGGATGGAGCGGGTCGTCCGTGAGCGGATGACGACTCAGGACGTCGAGGCCATCACACCGCAGACGCTGATCAACATCCGCCCGGTCGTGGCCTCCATCAAGGAGTTCTTCGGCACCAGCCAGCTGTCTCAGTTCATGGACCAGACCAACCCGCTGGCCGGGCTGACGCACAAGCGCAGGCTGTCCGCCCTGGGTCCCGGCGGTCTGTCACGGGAACGGGCTGGTTTCGAGGTCCGCGACGTGCACCCCAGCCACTACGGCCGGATGTGCCCGATTGAGACGCCGGAAGGACCGAACATCGGCCTGATCGGGTCGCTGTCGTCCTATGGCCGGGTGAACGCGTTCGGCTTCGTCGAGACGCCATACCGCAAGGTCAGGAACGGAAAGGTAACCGACCAGATCGACTACCTGACCGCCGACGAGGAAGACCGGCATGTCATCGCGCAGGCGAACACGCCGATCGCCGCCGACGGCAGCTTCTCCGAGGACCGGGTCCTGGTCCGCCGCAAGGGCGGCGAGGTGGACTACATCCACCCGGACGAGGTCGACTACATGGACGTCTCACCGCGTCAGATGGTGTCGGTCGCGACCGCGATGATCCCCTTCCTCGAGCACGACGACGCCAACCGCGCGCTGATGGGCTCGAACATGCAGCGCCAGTCCGTCCCGCTGCTGCGCAGCGAGGCGCCGCTGGTCGGCACCGGCATGGAGTACCGTGCCGCGGTCGACGCTGGTGACGTGATCGTGGCCGAGAAAGCTGGCGTGGTCGAGCAGGTGTCCGCCGACTACGTCACCGTGGCCAACGACGACGGCACCCGGATCGACTACCTGGTGGCCAAGTTCCGCCGGTCCAACCAGGGCACCTGCTTCAACCAGAAGCCGGTAGCCAGGGAAGGCCAGCGGGTCGAGGTCGGCCAGGTGATCGCCGACGGCCCGTGCACCGACAACGGCGAGATGGCGCTCGGCCGCAACCTGCTGGTCGCCTTCATGCCCTGGGAGGGCCATAACTACGAGGACGCGATCATCCTGTCCCAGCGGCTGGTCCAGGACGACGTGCTCTCCTCGATCCACATCGAGGAGCACGAGGTCGATGCCCGCGACACCAAGCTGGGCCCTGAGGAGATCACCAGGGACATCCCGAACGTCTCCGACGAGGTTCTGGCTGACCTTGATGACCGCGGGATCATCAGGATCGGCGCCGAGGTCGTTACCGGTGACATCCTGGTCGGCAAGGTCACTCCCAAGGGCGAGACCGAACTGACCCCCGAGGAGCGGCTGCTGCGGGCGATCTTCGGCGAGAAGGCCCGCGAGGTTCGTGACACCAGCCTGAAGGTGCCGCACGGCGAGTCCGGCAAGGTCATCGGCGTCCGGGTGTTCAACCGGGACAATGGCGACGAGTTGCCGCCCGGCGTCAACGAACTGGTGCGCGTCTACGTAGCGGCCAAGCGCAAGATCACCGATGGTGACAAGCTGGCCGGCCGTCACGGCAACAAGGGAGTTATCGCCAAGATCCTGCCGGTGGAGGACATGCCGTTCCTCAAGGACGGCACGGCGGTCGACATCGTGCTGAACCCGCTCGGCGTGCCCGGCCGGATGAACGTCGGGCAGGTCCTGGAGACGCACCTCGGCTGGGTCGCCAGTTCCGGCTGGGAGGTCGACGGCGACGACGCGGACTGGAAGGCACGGCTGCGCGGTATCGGCGCGGACGCGGCTCCGGCCGGCAGCAAGGTCGCCACTCCCGTCTTCGACGGAGCGAAGGAGGAGGAGATCACCGGCCTGCTGTCCAGCACGCGGCCGAACCGCGATGGCGAGCGGCTGGTCGGAGCTACCGGCAAGGCAACGCTGTTCGACGGCCGGACCGGTGAGCCGTTCAAGGACCCGATCTCAGTCGGCTACATCTACATACTGAAGCTGTTGCACCTGGTGGACGACAAGATCCACGCCCGGTCGACTGGTCCCTACTCGATGATCACCCAGCAGCCGCTCGGCGGTAAGGCCCAGTTCGGCGGCCAGCGCTTCGGTGAGATGGAGGTCTGGGCGCTGGAGGCTTACGGCGCGGCGTACGCCCTGCAGGAGCTGCTGACCATCAAGTCCGACGACATCCTCGGGCGCGTGAAGGTCTACGAGGCCATCGTCAAGGGCGAGAACATCCCCGAGCCCGGCATCCCTGAGTCCTTCAAGGTGCTGATCAAGGAGATGCAGTCGCTCTGCCTGAACGTGGAGGTGCTCTCCAGCGACGGCGCGGCCATCGAGATGCGCGACACCGACGAGGACGTCTTCCGTGCGGCGGAAGAACTCGGCATCGACCTGTCCCGGCGTGAGCCGAGCAGCGTCGAAGAGGTCTGATCAGCTACGAGAAGTCCGACGAACTACCCCAGGGGAAAACAAACGTGCTAGACGTCAACTTCTTCGACGACCTGCGGATTGGTCTTGCCACGGCGGACGACATCCGGACGTGGTCTCACGGCGAGGTCAAGAAGCCGGAGACCATCAACTACCGGACCCTGAAGCCGGAAAAGGACGGCCTGTTCTGCGAGAAGATCTTCGGTCCGACCAGGGACTGGGAGTGCTACTGCGGTAAGTACAAGCGCGTCCGGTTCAAGGGCATCATCTGCGAGCGGTGCGGCGTCGAGGTCACCCGGGCCAAGGTCCGCCGCGAGCGGATGGGACACATCGAGCTGGCAGCGCCCGTTACTCATATCTGGTACTTCAAGGGCGTGCCCAGCCGGCTTGGCTACCTGCTCGACCTGGCGCCGAAGGACCTGGAGAAGGTCATTTACTTCGCCGCCTACATGATCACGTACGTGGATGAGGACGCGCGGCAGCGGGATCTGCCGAGCCTCGAGGCCAAGATCACGGTCGAGAAGAGCCAGCTCGAGCAGCGGCGCGACGCGGACATCGAGGCCCGCCAGGCGAAGCTAGAGAAGGACCTGGCCGAGCTTGAGGCGCAAGGCGCCAAGGGCGACGCGCGCCGTAAGGTCCGGGAGGCCGCCGACCGCGAGTGCAAGCAGATCCGGGACCGCGCGCAGCGGGAGATCGACCGGATCGAGGAGGTCTGGAGCCGCTTCCGCAACCTGAAGGTCCAGGACCTGGAGGGCGACGAACTGCTCTACCGTGAGATGCGCGACCGGTTCGGCCGGTACTTCCGCGGCGGCATGGGCGCGCAGGCAATCCAGGAGCGGGTCGGCAGCTTCGACCTGGAGGCCGAGGCCAGCAGCCTGCGGGAGACCATCCGCTCCGGCAAGGGCCAGCGCAAGGCCAGGGCGCTCAAGCGGCTGAAGGTCGTGTCCGCGTTCCTGAACACCTCCAACAGCCCGCTCGGCATGGTGCTCGACTGCATCCCGGTGATCCCGCCGGACCTGCGGCCGATGGTTCAGCTGGATGGCGGCCGGTTCGCCACCTCGGACCTGAACGACCTGTACCGCCGGGTTATCAACCGGAACAACCGGCTGAAGAGGCTGCTCGACCTTGGCGCGCCCGAGATCATCGTCAACAACGAGAAGCGGATGCTGCAGGAGGCCGTGGACTCGCTGTTCGACAACGGCCGCCGCGGCCGCCCGGTCACCGGGCCCGGCAACAGGCCGCTGAAGTCGCTGTCCGACATGCTCAAGGGCAAGCAGGGCCGGTTCCGCCAGAACCTGCTCGGCAAGCGCGTGGACTACTCGGGTCGCTCGGTCATCGTGGTCGGCCCGCAGCTCAAGCTGCACCAGTGCGGCCTGCCGAAGGAGATGGCGGTCGAGCTCTTCAAGCCGTTCGTGATGAAGCGGCTCGTCGACCTGAACCATGCGCAGAACATCAAGTCGGCCAAGCGGATGGTGGAGCGGGCCAGGCCAGTGGTCTGGGACGTGCTCGAAGAAGTCATCACCGAGCACCCGGTGCTGCTGAACCGTGCGCCGACCCTGCACCGCCTCGGCATTCAGGCCTTCGAGCCGCAACTGGTCGAGGGCAAGGCCATCCAGATCCACCCGCTGGTCTGCACTGCCTTCAACGCGGACTTCGACGGTGACCAGATGGCCGTGCACGTGCCGCTGTCCGCCGAGGCGCAGGCCGAGGCGCGGATCCTGATGCTGTCCACCAACAACATCCTCAAGCCGGCCGACGGCAAGCCGGTGACCATGCCGACTCAGGACATGGTTATCGGGATCTACTGGCTGACCAGGGACAAGGCGGGAGCTCCCGGCGAGGGCAGGGTGTTCAGCAGCCTGGCCGAGGCGCTCATGGCGTACGACCGGGACGAGCTTGACCTGCAGGCCAAGATCCAGATCCGGCTGCCAGACGTCACCCCGCCGCGCGACTTCACGCCGCCGGAGGGCTGGGAGCCCGGCCGGCCGCTGCGGCTGGAGACCACGCTCGGCCGGTGCCTGCTGAACGAGACCCTCCCGGCCGACTACCCGTTCGTCAACTTCGAGGTCGACAGGAAGCAGCTGTCCACGATCGTGAACGAACTGGCCGAGACCTACCCCAAGGTCGAAGTGGCCGCGGCGCTCGACGCGCTGAAGGATGCCGGATTCCACTGGGCGACCAGGTCCGGAGTCACGATCTCGATCGAGGACGTGGCCGCGCCGCCGAACAAGCGGGAGATCCTGGACACCTACGAGAAGCGGGCCGACAAGGTGCAGCGCGAGTACGAGCGCGGCCTTATCACCGACGACGAGCGGCGCCAGGAGCTCATCGAGATCTGGACGCACGCGACCGCCGATGTAGCGCAGGACATGGAGAAGGCCTTCCCCGAGACCAACCCGGTCTGGATGATGGTCAACTCCGGCGCGCGCGGCAACCTGATGCAGATCAGGCAGATCGCTGGCATGCGAGGCCTGGTGTCGAACCCCAAGGGCGAGACGATTCCGCGGCCGATCAAGTCCAGCTTCCGCGAGGGCCTGTCGGTGGTCGAGTACTTCATCTCGACCCACGGCGCCCGCAAGGGCCTGGCCGACACCGCGCTCCGCACCGCAGACTCCGGTTACCTCACCCGGCGTCTGGTGGACGTGGCGCAGGATGTCATCGTGCGCGAGGAGGACTGCGGCACCGACCGGTCGCTGCCGATGCGGATCGGTGAGAAGGGCACGGACGGCGCCGTCCGGAAGCTGCCGAACATCGAGAACACCGGCACCGGACGGACTCTGGCCGAGGACGTGACCGGTCCGGACGGGACGGTGCTGGTCGCCGCCGAGACGGATCTGACCGAGGCCATGATCGACATGCTGGCCAACGCCGGCGTCGAGTCGGTGCGGACCTACTCAGTGCTGGTCTGCCAGGCGAAGGTGGGCGTCTGCGGCAAGTGCTACGGCCGCTCGCTGGCCACCGGCAAGAGGGTCGACGTCGGCGAGGCGGTAGGCATCATCGCCGCCCAGTCGATCGGCGAGCCCGGCACCCAGCTGACGATGCGTACCTTCCACACCGGCGGCGTGGCCGGCCTGGACATTACCCACGGCCTACCGCGTATCCAGGAGCTGTTCGAGGCCAGGATTCCCAAGGGCCTGGCGCCGATCAGCGAGGTCGAGGGCACCGTCAGGGTCGACGAGCAGGACAAGGCACGCAAGATCGTGATCGTGCCTGACGACGGCTCGGACGAAGTGGCCTACCAGGTCTCGATGCGCGCCAGGCTGCTGGTCGCCGACCGTGACCACGTCACGGTCGGCCAGCAGCTGATCGCGGGCGCGGTCAACCCGCATGAGGTGCTGCGCATCCTCGGCTCGCGCGAGGTGCAGCTGCACCTGGTGCACGAGGTGCAGGAGGTCTACCGGTCTCAGGGCGTGTCGATCCACGACAAGCACATCGAGATCATCATCCGGCAGATGCTCAAGCGGGTGAACGTGCTGGAATCCGGCGACACCGACCTGCTGCCCGGAGAGCTCGTCGAACGGCCTAAGTTCGAGGAGGTCAACCGCGCCGTGGTCGAGGCGGGTGGCACCTCGGCATCGGGCCGGCCGGTGCTCATGGGCATCACGAAGGCCTCGCTCGCGACCGAGTCGTGGCTGTCGGCGGCCTCCTTCCAGGAGACCACCAGGGTCCTGACCGACGCCGCTATCCACGCCCGGTCGGACTCGCTGGTCGGCCTGAAGGAGAACGTCATCATCGGCAAGCTGATCCCGGCTGGCACCGGCATGCAGCGCTACCGTGGCCTGCGGGTCGAGCCGACGGACGAGGCCAAGGCGGCGGTCTACCCGCCGACCTCGTACGACACCGCGGCCGATTACTCCTTCGGCCAGGTGTCCGGCCAGGCCATCCCGCTCGAGGAGTACGACTTCGGCGCCTACAACAGGTAAGCAGTCCGCATGCGAACGGCGTTCATCGGCGCGATCACCGTCAGGTCGCTGCTGGCGCTGGTGGCAGACCCGGGGATGTGGCCGGGAAGCCGTTACGGACCGGCAGGTCGTCGCCGGTCAGCGGCGAGAGATTTTAGTAGCTACCGCCATGGTTCTCCTCCTCGGGGTCGCGCCCGCCTCAGCTGTCACG
>DAHVAR010000160.1 GCA_027314515.1 Actinomycetota bacterium | reverse complement strand
CAAGCACCCGCCCGGCAAACCCCGCACCTGCTTGCGAATCACCAGCATCACCACTGCGGTCCGCCGGGACCACGAGCCCGCGCCGACACGCCGCCAGCGGTCCTTGACCCAGGCGCCCGGTCCTTAACTCCCCGGCATTGTGCATAGGCTCCTTCTCCCGGAACGCAAGCGGATGACCGACGCACAGGCAGACGAGGCCAGGAGCAAGGCGCTCGGAGCGCTCAAGAACTTCCCCGGTGACGTGCGCGACGCCGTTCAGGCAGCCCTGCAACATCTCACCGACCAGAGCTACCCCCGCCGTCTTCTGGACCTCGCCAAGTATGTCGAACAAGCCGCTCCGGGCGTCACCGGCAATACGACGAAATGGAAGCAGCGCGTGGCAAGCGTACGCATCAGTTTCGCGCACAAGCTTGAGCAAGGCTTCCTCAACGAGACCACGGCGGTAGAGTCTGTGGCCATTCTCCTGTCACTCCGGTGGTTGCTCACGGCAACTCTCCTGCTTCAAACCGGAATCGATCCCACGGCGCTAGGCCGCCGCCTCGTCGGCCACGAGCCCTACCAACTGTTCCTGGCCCAGGCGCGGACGTGGCTTCCATCGGTCTACATCACCACCTGAATCCCAGTCGCCTGATCCGGCGCGCCGATAGGGACGAACTGATCGCTGTGGGCCCAGGGGCCTCGATGAGATCTGGCAACGGGCCTCCGACCGCGGCGAGGTGGATCTGAACTCGCTCACGCCACGCCTCCGATCGCTGCCCTTCGACCTCGTCAGCGCCGAACTCGCCCGCACGCACCAGCCCTTCCCCCGCCGCGATCGAAGAGATCCTCGACACCATCGTCCTGCCCCTCGTCGCCGGGCGAAGGCATCAATCGTGACCTTCGCGCGTGGCGTCGGGCCAGGAGGTGCCGACCCCTTACCCTGGACGGCCAGCCCCGGCGACCCTGCCTGACCGCGACGTCGCGACCCACTCGCGGTAGCGGCTGACGTCAGCCCTGTACTCGGTGCCATCTGAATCGAGGATCTTGGCGCTGCCGGGAAGTCGCGCGATCTCTCGCAGCGAAGGCTCGAAGTCCGGGTCGAGCCCTTTGTGGCATGTGCCGCAGAGTGTGATGAGGTTCTCCTCGGCCGTGGGTCCGTGCAAGCGCCAGGGGATGAGGTGGTGCACGTGAAGTTCGAGATCGACGTGCTCGGCCGGCCGACGCCCGCACACGACACAACGGAAGCCGTCCCGCTTTAGCACTGTCATTCGCAGCTTCCTGTCCGGCGCGCGGCGCTGGACCGCGCTGTCGGGCAGGTGGCTCGTTACGACGAAGCCGAAGCCGCCTGCCGCGACTGCTCCGTCGTGCACGCACTCCTCGGGGGCGATAACGAACGGCAGGCGCGTCTCCGCAACCGACCTCTCAACCAGGGCGTTCCCTCCGATGCGCAGATAGATTGAGAGGCTTACGTCGTCATGTACCGACACCCAGCCTTGCCCGATGGCAGTCCACGCTTCGGCCATGCGGCGCGGATGTACAAGGCTCGCGGCTCGGATCTCCCAATCCGGGTTGCGGTCAGACCACCCGACCCAGTGGCTCTGCCTTGACCAGAAGGGCTGCCCCCGCCGGTTCGCACCGAGGGTGAGTGCGAAGTAACTGCCTTCCGGGTCGAAGGCCTTCATCTTCTTGAGGATCTGCTCCCTGCCGATCCCTCCTGGGCCTCTTGCGCCATCCACGAGGTGACTATCGCACAGCGCGCCGACATTCCGGCACGACCGCGATCTCCGGGTGGTGCACGTCAATTTCGTAGGGGTTCTTGATCGGGGCTGGCTGAAGGCTTAATCTGAGAGTAGTAATACTCTCAGATTGAGGATGCCGTGCCTGACGACGGGCCTGATGAGCTGGCGGAACTGGAGCGCCGGCGTGCCGGGCTTTACGCGGAGCTGGGGCAGGTCGGGGACTTCCGCAGGGGGTCGCTGAACGAGGTCCGCCGTAAGTGCGGGAAGCCGAACTGCGCGTGCGCGGCCCCGGGGCATCCCGGTCACGGGCCGCAGTGGAACCTGACGCGGAAGGCGGACGGGCGGACGCGGACGGTGCACATCAGACCGGGGCCGGAGCTGGAGAAGGCCAGGCGGGAGGTCGCGGAGTACGAGCGGTTCAAGAACCTGACCGGGCAGGTCACGGAGGTGAACGAGACGATCTGCTCCGCCCGCCCGGCCGTGCCGGGCGACGCCGGCGAGGACGCCCCGCCCGGGACGGGAGGGGAAAAAGGGGGCTCCGGGACGCGCTCGCGCAGGAGAAAGCCGCCGAGCTAGGCCGCCTCGCCGCCGAGGCCGCCCGGGCCATGGGCTGCGGCGACGCCGGCATGGAGGCGGCGGAGCAGGTGATCCGGGCCGGGCTGCTGAGGCTTGGCGGGGCCATGCTCGGCGAGCTGCTGGCCGCCGGCAACGGCTACCGGGGGCCGCGGGTGCCGTGCGGGCAGGGCCACGAGGCCGCGTTCGCCTCTTACCGGGACAAGTCCTTCGACACCGCGCTCGGCCTGGTCACCGTGGCGCGGGCCTGGTATCACTGCGCGGAATGTAAGCACGGCCTCGCCCCGCGCGACGCCGAGCTCGGCGTCGCGCGCACGTCGATGTCGCCCGGCCTGGCGGCGATGAACGACCTGGCCGCCGCGGCCGGCCCGTTCGCCGGGGCAGCACGGCTGCTGGAGGAACTGGCCGGGATCCGGCTGACGGCCAAGCGGGTCGAGCGGGCGGCCGAGGCCAGCGGCACCGCCGTCGCGGAGGCCGGCCGGGACCGCGCCGCGCTGATCGCCGCTCGCAGGCTGGTCCCGCTGCCGCCCTCGCCGCTCCCGGACAAGCTGTACGCGGTCATCGACGGCACCGGCGTCCCCATGACCAGCAGAGAAACAGCGGGCCGGGAGGGCAAGAGCGCCGATGGCCGCGCCCGCACCCGGGAAGTCAAGCTCGCCGTCTTCTTCACCCGGGACAAGCTCGACGCCGACGGCTACCCGGTCCGCGACCGGGACTCCACCAGCGTCATCGCCACCTTCGAGCCCGCCGCGACGTTCGGGAGGATGGTGAGGGCCGAGGGCATCCGCCGCGGCGCGGAACACGTCCGCCAGTTCACCATCATCGGCGACGGCGCCGCCTGGATCTGGGGCATCGCCAGCGCCAAGTACCCCGCGGCAACCCAGATCGTCGATCTCTACCATGCCCGCGAGCACCTGCACTCCCTCACCAGGTCCCTGGAGTTCATGCTGCCGGACCATAAAGAGGAGTGGCTCGCCGCCCGCCTGGAGGACCTGGACTACGGCTGCATCGACGGCATCGAGGCCGCCGTCCGCCGCTACCCCCTCGAAGGCGTGAAGAAAGACGAGGTCGACAAGGAACTCGGCTACTTCCTGAACAACGCCCCCCGCATGCGCTACCACTGGTTCCGTTCCCGCGGCCTGTTCGTGGGCTCCGGAGTCGTCGAGGCCCGCTGCAAGACGGTCGTCGGGCAAAGACTCAAGCAGGCAGGCATGCACTGGACCATCGAAGGAGCCGACGCCATCATTGCCCTCCGCTGCCGCGAGGCCAGCAGCACCTGGGAAGCCATCTGCAACACCCCGCACACTCAGACGCGCACAGCCTGACCAGCAAGCCAGTCA
Organism: Actinomycetota bacterium; assembly: GCA_027314515.1. Taxonomy (GTDB): domain Bacteria; phylum Actinomycetota; class Actinomycetes; order Streptosporangiales; family Streptosporangiaceae; genus JAJYUU01. The sequence continues at coordinate 82,567 of DAHVAR010000160.1, read as the reverse complement.
AGCTACCGGCCAGTCACCACAAAATTGACGTGCACCCATCTCCGGGTGGGAAAATACGTGAATGGAGTTCAACGACGAACTGACGACCCTGGTGGACCCCTGGTCGGCGACGGTGATGCAGGCCCAGATGTAGCTAGGATTCGCCGATCCTCCGCGACCAGATCTTTCCGGCGCGAGCCGGCCGACACGATCCGGCTCAATCGGATTCCGCGCCGTTACACCGTTACCGCTCGGCGCGGCGCCCGGCAATCTCGAACCGTCCTTCAATTATTAGCTGACCGGCTAGACGCCCCGTGCTGTGGGCGGGACGGTTTGTGTTGAGCCCCGCTGAGGATTCGAACCTGCGCACTCGACCCGGTCGCGTCCCTGCAGGCTGAGGCTCCTGTGGCTCAGGGAGCTGTCCAGCCCGTTCACCAGACTCCGGTGTCTCCATACGGCGGATATAGCGACACCACGTCGGGTTCCGCCGCCCAGGTGAACGCAGTGCTGTCGTGCACAGGTTGCGGCAAAGACAACCACGGACGCGGCCACCGCGCCAAGATATGCACACGATGATCGCCCAGGGGTCAGCACGGATCCAGCACCGCGTTGGGAAACGACGGGAACTAACCGGGAACAACGGGCAAAGCGCTGGGCCGTCCTTCCCCGATGACCGGCCTGCAGACCCGCCCGCATGGGCGAGGCGCCACCCCAGACCCAGGCCGCTGACCAGCGGAAATGCCGACCGCCGCGTTATCTCAGCAGCTGCCGTGCCATCACCATCCGCTGGATCTGGTTGGTGCCCTCGTAGATCTGGGTGATCTTGGCGTCGCGCATCATCCGCTCGACTGGGTAATCGCTGACGTACCCGTAACCACCGAGCAACTGGACCGCGTCCGTGGTGACCTCCATCGCCACATCGGAGGCGAAGCACTTGCAGGCCGACGACATGAATGTCAGGTCAGCAGCCCGCTCCCCGTGCATGGCGCGTTCCGACCTGGCCGCCGCCGCATAGGTGAGCTGCCGGGCGGCCTCAATCTTCATCGCCATGTCCGCCAGCATGAACTGCAGGCCCTGGAACTCGGCGATCGCCTTGCCGAACTGCTTGCGCTCCTTGACGTAGCCGCGGGCGTAATCGAGCGCGCCCTGCGCGATGCCGAGCGCCTGGGCCGCGATCGTGATCCTCGTGTGGTCGAGGGTGGCAAGCGCGGTCTTGAACCCTGTGCCCTCGGCCCCGATGATCCGGTCGGCCGGGATCCGGCAGTTGTCGAAGTACACCTCGCGGGTCGGTGATCCCTTGATGCCGAGCTTGTGCTCGAGAGCGCCGAAGCTGACGCCCTCATCAGCCTTGTCCACGACGAACGCCGAAATCCCGTTGGCCCCGGCCGACGGATCGGTGACAGCCATGACGGTGTAGTACTGCGAAACACCGGCATTGGTGATCCAGCGCTTGGTGCCGTTCAGCACGTAACTGTCGCCGTCGCGGACCGCGCGCGTCTTCATCGCGGCCGCGTCGGAACCGGCCTCCGGCTCCGATAGCGCATAGGAGAACATGGCTGCGCCGCTCGCGACCGGCGGCAGGAACTGCCGCTTGACCTCCTCCGACGCCGACAGCAGCAACGGCACGGTGCCCAGCTTGTTCACCGCCGGGATCAGCGACGATGAGGCACAGACGCGCGCCACCTCCTCGATCACGATCACTGCCGCCAGCGCGTCGGCACCGGCGCCGCCGTATTCCTCCGGAATGTGCACGGCGTGCAGATCCGCCTTCACCAGCGCGTCGTGGGCTTCCTGCGGGAACTCGGCGGCCCCGTCGACCTTGGCAGCGTGCGGGGCGATCTTCTCAGCTGCCAGGGCGCGGACCGACTCTCGAAGCGCCTCGTGCTCGTCAGACAGGGCAAACGCCGGAAAGTCGTGGCTCATGCCGTAGATGGTAGGACGTCCTAGTGAGTGCGCCAACAGCCGGCCAGCCCAGCGTGCACTGCGCCAGGCCTGGCCGCGATGATTGGCCGATGGGCCAGGCCGCCATGTTGCTGACGCCCGCGGGCGGCGAGTTGCTTGACCGTCTTCGCGGCATCGACGTGACGCCTGAGCAGGCGCTCCGCCTGAGCACCGAGCTCCGCGGCCAGTACCCGGCCGACCTGGTCGCCGCCGCACTCACCCAGCAGGCACTCCGGATCGCCGCACGGGACAAGTTCAGCCGTGCCGATGAGATGTACTTCACCAGGTCCGGGCTGGAGCAGGCCTCCGGGGAACGCGCCGCGGCCCACAGCGCCCGGCGGTTCGCCGGCCTAGCACTCGTGGCCGACCTGTGCTGCGGCATCGGGGGTGACCTGACCGCGCTCGCCAGCGTCACATCGCGAGTGCTTGCCGTGGACGCCGATATCGAGAGTCTTCACCTCGCGGCACGGAACGCGGCAGTCTACGGGGCCTCCGGCCGGGTGTCGCCGGCCTGCGCCGACGTGCGCGACCTGCGGCTGGCCGGGATCCCGGCGGCCTTCATCGACCCGGCTCGCCGGGCCGGCGGGCGCCGTTTGCCCGCTGGCGCTTCTTCTCCCCCGCTGAGCTGGTGCGTCGCCATGGCGGGCGACGTCCCCCGAGTGTGCGTCAAGGCCGCGCCCGGCCTGGCGCACGCGCTGATCCCGGCAGGCTGGGAAGCGGAATTCGTCGCCGTCGGCCGCGGCCTGAAGGAGGCACTGCTATGGTCGCCAGCCCTCGCGACGACTGCGCGCCGGGCGACCGTCCTGCCGGCCAGTCCCTGGACCGACGGCGGGGACACGGCAGGGCGGACGCCGGAGACACCGGCCGGAGCCGGCTCGACACCAGGGACGGGTCCGATCCTGGCCACAGACCAGGGCCACGACGCTGGCCATACGATGGCGGCCGACCCCGACCGCGCACCGCCGGCCCCGGTGCGCGCGGCCGGCGAGTACCTGCTCGACCCGAGCCCGGCCGTGACCAGGGCTGGACTGGTAGCCGAGCTTGCCCATCAACTGGGTGCCTGGCAGCTTGACCCGATGATCGCATTCCTGTCGCTGGACCGGCCCGTCAGGACGCCGTTCGCTCGCACGCTGCGGGTGCTGGCCTCGCTGCCCTGGCGGGAGCGGGAGGTCGCCGCCAAACTCCGCGAACTCGGCATCGGCTCGGCCGATATCCGGCGCCGCGGGCTGGCCGGGGACGTGGAGCAGATTCATCGCAGGCTCGGCTTGCGCGGCGACAGGACCGCAACGATCGTCCTCACCAGGCGCGATGACCGGCCCTGGGGACTGATCTGCGAGCCGCAGGAGGGCCGGCGCTAGAGCACGGCACCCGATCCGGTGGGGGGCTGCGGCGGCTGGCCCGTGCGCTGCACCCGGACCCTGGCACGCAGCGCTTCGCCCTTGGCTTGTGCCGCCGAGCGCAGCTCAGCCTGGAACTGCGCCATCCGCCGCGCGAGCGCCTCGTCGCTGGCGGCGAGGATGCGTATCGCGAGCAGGCCGGCGTTGCGGGCACCGCCGACGGCCACGGTCGCGACCGGGATCCCGGCCGGCATCTGGACGATCGACAACAGCGAGTCGAGCCCGTCCAGGTGCTTCAGCGGCACCGGGACGCCGATCACCGGCAGCGTCGTGACCGAGGCGAGCATGCCGGGGAGGTGCGCAGCACCGCCCGCCCCCGCGATGATGACCTTGAGCCCGCGGCCGGCCGCAGCCTGCCCGTAGCTGAGCATGTCGGCCGGCATCCGGTGCGCCGAGACCACATCGGCCTCGGCCGGTACCCCGAACTCGTCCAGGACCTCGGCGGCCGCTTGCATCACCGGCCAGTCCGAATCACTGCCCATCACTACGGCCACTACCGGCTGGCTGCTCATTGCCGTCCCCCGAGAGCTGTCTCTGGCTGCGCGGCGGGTTCTTCCGAGCCGGTGGCCAGGTAGTTCGCCGCCCGCACAGCCCGGTCCCTGACGGTAGCCAGGTCACTGCCCAGTGCCGTGACATGGCCCACCTTGCGGCCCGGCCGGACCGGCTTCCCGTAGAGCTGCACCTTCAGCCCGGTATCGGCTGCCAGCACATGGTTCAGCTTCCCGTAAAGATCGGGATCGGTCCCGCCGAGGACGTTAGCCATCACCGCCACCGGCGCGACCATGGCCGGCGAGCCGAGGGGCAGGTTCAGGACAGCGCGCAAGTGCTGCTCGAACTGAGACGTCCGGGCGCCCTCGATAGTCCAGTGCCCGGTATTGTGCGGCCGCATGGCGAGTTCGTTCACCAGAAGCTCGCCATGGCGTGTCTCGAACAGCTCCACCGCAAGCAGGCCGATCACGTCAAGGTCACGTGCCAGCTCCAGGCCAAGCAGTTGCGCCTGTACTGCCGCCTCCGCCGACACGCCGGGCGCCGGCGCAAGCACCTCGACGCAGATTCCGTCCCGCTGCACGGACTCCACGACCGGGTAGGCCGCGCCATGCCCGCTCGGTGACCGAGCGACCAAGATCGCCAGCTCACGCGCGAACGGCACATACTCCTCGGCCAGCACCGGCAGCCGGTGCGACAGCACCTCGGCAGCAGCCGCGGAGTCGCCGCAGACCCAGACTCCGCGCCCGTCATAGCCGCCAGAAACGGCCTTCAGCACCACCGGCCACCCGGTGCGCTCGGCGAAGGCAGCGACGTCGGCCAGCGACGTCACCGGCTCGAACCGCGGGCACGGGACGCCCAGCTCGGTCAGCCGCTCGCGCATCGCCAGCTTGTCCTGGGTGAACCCCAGCGCGGCCGCACTCGGCCACACCACCCGCCCGGCTTGCTCGAGCGCCCTGAGCTGCGGCTGTGGTACATGCTCGTGATCGAAGGTGATCACATCGCAGCCGACCGCGAAGGCGAGCAGGTCCCCGTCCGACCAGTAGTCGCCCACGACGGTGTCCGCGGCAACTTGCGCGGCGCTCTCGCCGGGCGCACCCGCGAGCACCCGGAACCTGATACCGAGTCCGATCGCAGCCGCGGCGGTCATCCTGGCGAGCTGGCCGGCGCCGACCATCCCTACGACCGGCTGACGGCCGGAGCTTTCGAGAATCTGCTGATGATTCATTACCCGCCGTAGCCTACGGGCCGGGAGGCTATCCGGGAACCACGACCTAGGCCGGCCCGAGGACGGCAGGCTGCTCTTCGGCATCGGCCGTCGCGTGCGGCAGGAACAAGGCGAACACGGCCGGCCGGGGCCGGACCAGCACCACCTGACCGCCGTCCGCCGCCGCGATCGTGCGCGCCAGGGCGAGCCCTAGGCCGGTCCCGTTCGGCGATCCGCTCACGCTCCGCTCGAATATCCGCGGCGCCAGCTCGGGCGGCACGCCGCTGCCTTCGTCCCGCACCTCGACCACGACCGAGCGCCGGGTTCTGGACGTCCTGATGGTTACCGTGCCCGCGCCGTGGACCAGGGCGTTGTCCAGGAGCGTGGCGATCACCTGGGATGCGCCGCCTGGTGTCGCGTAGGCGAACAGGCCCTTATCGCCGGCCAGCGCGAGCCGCCGGTTGACCCGCCGGAAGGCAGGTTCCCACTCCTCTACCTGCTGGCTAACGATGTCGTCCACGCTGGCAACGGTCGGCGCTCCCGGAGCAGTGCGCCGTGCCCGGCCCAGCAGCTGCCCCACCACTTCGGCCAGCCGCTCGGTCTGGGCGAGCGCGGCGGCACCTTCCTCGCGCACCACGTCCGGGTAGTCGGCGGCCGCCATCATCTCCTCCAGCCGCATGGACAACGCGGTGAGCGGGGTCCTGAGCTGATGGGAGGCGTCGACGGCGAAGTCGCGCTCGGCCGACAGCAGGTCGTTGATCCGCTGCGCCGACCCGTCCAGGCCCTCGGCGACCCGGTCAAGCTCCTGGATCCCATACCGCCGGCCGAGCGGGCTGGAGTCACCCGAACCCAGCCGGTCCGCCGCTCCGGCCAGCTCCCGCAGCGGCCTGACGAGGCGCCGGGCGTACAGCAGACCGAGCACGACAGCGAGCGCGACCGCCAGCATGGCCACCCCACCGATGAGCAGGAGTTCGCTGGTCAGGTCACCGGCCAGGGCCGAGTCCCGCGCCGCGACCTTGACCGTGAACACCTGCGGGCCCGCCGATACTACGACCGTCTGCTCCCGGTCGTGCCGCCCCGGCGGGACGCCCGCGGTGGTAAGCAGGCGCTGGCCCTGCCAGATCTGCACGTAACGATGGGGCGGCAGCGTCCTCGCGACCTGCGCTGCGCCCGCCGAGCCGCCCAGGAGCCCGGATGCCGATCGTTGCTGCAGGTTGCTGGCAAGATCGTGCGCCTCGCTGAGCAAGATCTGGTTGGCTTCGTCGATGTGCAGACGGCCGAGGACGAAGGCAAGCGGGACGCCAAGCGCCAGCACCGCCACGATCGCGACGGAGAGCATCGAGATCAGCAGCCGCCGCTGCATCGTTCCCGCTCCAGGTCGTCAAGCCCTGCCACCATAAGCCTGCTTGCTGATCTAGTCTCCGCGCTCGAACCTGAACCCGACACCGCGAACCGTAGTGATGTACTGCGGGCTGTGCGCGTCGTCGCCCAGCTTGCGGCGCAGCCAGGAGACGTGCATGTCGAGGGTCTTCGTCGAGCCCCACCACTTGCTGTCCCAGACCTGCCGCATGATCTGCTCTCGGGTCACGACCTTGCCAGCCTCGGCAACCATCAGGGCGAGCAGGTCGAACTCCTTGGAGGTCAGCTCGATCTCGGTGTCACCTAGCCAGGCCCGGCGGGCGTCGCTGTCGACCCGCACGCCCTGCACGGTCTTGGTTTCCGTCGCACCGCGCCGCAGCAGCGCACGCACCCGCGCCAGCAGCTCGGCCAGCCGGAACGGCTTGGTGACGTAGTCATCCGCCCCGGCATCCAGGCCGATCACGGTGTCGACCTCGTCTGCCCTGGCGGTGAGAATCAGGACCGGGACTGACTGCCCGGACGATCTGATGCGGCGGCACACCTCGAGCCCGTCGATCCTGGGCAGCCCGATGTCGAGCACGATGAGGTCAATGCCGCCGTTCCTGGCCGCTTCCAGGGTTCCTGGCCCGTCGGCAGCCACATCGACGTCGTAGCCTTCACGCCGCAGCGCCCGGGCGAGCGGCTCGGAGATTGCTGGGTCATCCTCGGCGAGCAAAACGCTGGTCATGACAATGATGGTAGGGGCAACTGGCAGTTTCCCGTCCGCTAGATAACCGCGGGTCCAATGTCTTGCCCGCCGCTTGACCTTACCTTGCGTAATCGATCAACTTCAACGCGTGAGACAGCGGCTCAGGCCCGGATCAGACGGGGGTCACGCCATGCCGGCGCCGGGAGAACGAGCGGTCCTTACCTCGCGCCGCGGCGAACCGCCGGATCAGCTGCGCGCGCAGGTCCTCCGGCTCTACCACGTCGTCCACTACCAGTTCGCCGGCTAGCCGCAGCACGTCGATGTCAGCCTCGTACTCGTCCCGCAGGCGCCCGGTCTCGGCCTCTCGCTCCTGCACCTCCAGTGCCGCGAGCCGGTTGTAGTAGACGGCGTTGACGGCCGCCTCCGCGCCCATCACCGCGATCTTCGCGGTCGGCAGGGCAAGCGTGGCGTCCGGATCGAAGCCGGGCCCGGCCATCGCGTACAGGCCGGCCCCGTACGCCTTGCGGACGATCACGCAGATCTTCGGAACGGTCGCCTCGGACACTGCGGTAATCATCTTGGCGCCATGCCGGATGATTCCCTGCCGCTCGACGGCAGTACCGACCATGAAACCGGGAACGTCGGCAAGGAACAGCAGCGGCACGTTGAACGCGTCGCAGAGCTGGATGAACCTGGTCGCCTTGTCGGCGGAGTCGACGAACAGTACGCCGCCCTTGAACATCGGGTTGTTCGCGACCACCCCGATCGCCTGCCCGTCCAGCCGGGCGAAGCCGACGACCAGCTCACGCGCCCACAAAGCATGGATCTCGAACAGCGAGTCGTCGTCCACGATCCCGCGCACGTACCGGCGCATGTCGAAGGCCTGCCGCTCGCTGACCGGCACCATGGCCCGCAGGTCGACGGGCTTCGGCTCGCTCGGCGCGGCCGCCGGCGGCGGGAGCTGCCAGTTCGCCGGCAGGTAGGACAGGAAGGAGCGGACCGCGGTGATCGCCTCGGCCTCCGAGGCGGCCAGGAAGTGACCGACGCCGGACACGGAGGCGTGCATGCGGGCACCGCCCATCTCCTCCAGCGTCGTCTTCTCGCTGACCACCATCTCGACCATCCGAGGGCTGCCCAGGTACATGGACGCGTTGCCGTCCACCATGGCGACGAAGTCGCAGAACGCGGGGATATAGGCGCCGCCGGCCGCGGACGGCCCGAAGAGCGCGCAGACCTGCGGGACCGACCCCGACGCCCGGACCTGGGTGTGGAAGATCTTGCCTGCTCCCCGGCGGCCGGGAAACATCTGAACCTGGTCGGTGATCCGCGCCCCGGCCGAATCGACCAGGTAAATCATCGGCAGGCCCGCGCCGTACGCCCGCTCGATGACCCGGATGATCTTCTCGACGGTGCGGGCTCCCCAGGAGCCTGCCTTCACCGTCGAGTCGTTCGCCATCAGCGCGACCGGCCGGCCGTCGATCGTGGCCGTGCCGGTGATTACTCCGTCCGCGGGCAGTCCGCTGGCCAGCACGTTGGCGAACGCACCATCCTCGGTGAAGCTTCCCGCGTCGACCAGCAGCTCAATCCGGTCCCTGGCGAACAGCTTGCCCTGCGCCGCCGCCTGCTCGTGATACCGCGGCGGCCCGCCCGCCGCGATCCTGGCGCGGATCTCGGCCAGGTCAGAGTGACCGGCGGCACCGGGGTGACCGGGGTCCGTTTCTCCTGCAGCGCTCACGCTCGCGAGCGTACGGCAAACAGACCGGGAGGCGGAGCGGAGGTCACTGCCCGAACCGCCGCCCGGGAGCTCAGCTGTCCCGTCAATGGATATGAAGGCTGATCCCCAGCAGCACGAGCGGCCACAGGAAGATCGCCAGTAGTGCAGACAGCGCCAGTTTCAGCACATCGGCAGCGAGGTAGGCGCGTTCCCATGCGATCACGATGCCGATAATTACCCAGACGACAAAGAGCCAGCTGTACTTGCCGCGGCGGCTGAATATAGCCATCTTTTGACTCCGATCCGGCCGACCGAGTGGTCCGCAAGCCACCATGTGTCCGGAAACGCCGTCATTAAACATCGCGCGCAGTGCTGTTCGCCGCGGCAATTCAGCGCGGTACTTAAACGGCGATAGTGCGGGAACGCGGCCCTGCCCGCAGTACCTGTGACGGAAGCTCGCGGCCGATCATCCGCTCCGCGTCCGCTGCCGCGTCGATCAGCGCGGCCAGGTCAATGCCCGTTCCGACACCCATGTCCTCGACCATGTGGACGAGTTCCTCGGTGGCGATGTTTCCGGTGGCGCCGGGTGCGTACGGGCAGCCGCCGAGGCCGCCGACGGAGGCGTCGAAGTCAGCCACGCCCAGTTCGAGCGCGGCGAGCACGTTCGCCAGGCCGGTACCCCTGGTGTTATGGAAGTGCAGGTTAAGTGCGGCGGCCGGGTTCGCCGACCGGAACTCGCCGACGAGGCGCTGGACCCGACCGGGCGTCGCCATCCCGGTCGTGTCGCCGAAGGAGACGGTATCCGCGCCATCGGCCAGCGCGCGGCTGGCCGTGGCGACGACCCGCTCGACCGGAACGTCGCCCTCGTACGGGCAACCCCACGCGGTTGACACGATGACCTGGCAGGTAGCACCGCGCTCGTGGGCCAGCGCGATAACCTGCGCGATGTCGTCGAGCGACTCGGCCGTGCTCCGGTTGACGTTCTTGCGATTGTGGGTGTCGGACGCCGACACGACCGCCTCGATCTCGGTCACACCGCTGTCCAGCGCCCTGGCTGCACCCCGGAGGTTGGGCACCAGCGCGGAGTACCGGACGCCGGCCGCCCGATGAATGCCGCGCCATACTTCGTCGGCGTCCGCCATCTGCGGGATCGCATCGGGTCGGACGAACGACACCGCCTCGATCCGCTGGACACCGGTGCCGGAAAGGCGGTCGATGAGCTCGATCTTCGCCTGCGTCGGAACCGGGTCCTCGTTCTGCAGACCGTCACGCGGGCCGACCTCACGGACCGAGATGGTGCGGGGCAGATCCGACACAAGCCCCCCCGTTCCTGATGCTGAAGCCATTCCGCTCAGGCTAACCAGGTCGCGGCGGCTGATGTTCCCCGGACGGCTGCTCGTATGCCAGCCTGTCCTGCTCGTTCTCGACGAGCTGGAAAAGGGTTGCCTGCACGTACTGGACATGCGGAATCTCGGTGAGCACCAGCTGGCCGCGCTCGCCCGCCGACTCGACGATCAGCTGGCCGCAGTCAAGCAGGCGATCCAGCAGCCCCTGCGCGAAGGACACGTCGCTGATCTTCGACAGCGGGAAATCGCGGCCGGTCCTGGTGAAGATCCCGGCGCGCAGTCGCAGCCGGCGGCTGGTCAGCTCGTAACTCGTCGTCCGCCAGCGCAGCAGCGGGCGGGCAACCCAGGCGATCACCAGCACCAGCGCGACCACGCCGACCGCAATCCGGGCGGGCGCCGAGTCCCGGACGGCCGGCACCAGCAGCAGCAGGGCCAGCAGCGCGACCACGGTCGCCGCGAGGACCAGGATCGGCCGCAGCACGGTCTTCCAATGCTGATGCAGCCGGATAACCAGGTGCTCGCCTTCGGTAAGGCCCGCCGCTTTGGCCATAGCCCTCATGCTGGCACGGACCACGCGATTGCGCTGCTACCTAAGCCCGGAAGCTGCGCTCAGCGCACGTGGATCACATCGCCGGCACTGATCGCGTGCACGCCGTCAGCCGCGGTCACCAGAAGCCGCCCGATGTGGTCCACGTCGCTGGCGCGGCCGGCCAGAATCCCCCCGCCGGGCGTCTCGACCCGGACCTCCCGGCCGACCGTCGCGCAGGACCGCAGGTACGCCTCGCGGAGCCCGCAAGCGTCCGCATCGCCCGGATTCCGTCCGCCAGACCAGCGCAGGCACCAGCGCTCCAGCTCGCCGAGCAGCGCGATCAGGATCGCCTGCCGGTCCGGGTTAGCGGCTCCGGCCAGCCACAGCGAGCTCGCCTGCCGGTGCGGAAGCTCTGCCTCCGTCGCGCTGACGTTCAGGCCGATGCCGACCACGACCGCATCGCCGCCCTGCTCGGCCAGGATCCCTGCCAGCTTCCGGTCCCCGCCCGCCGCCCGGGCCAGTACGTCGTTCGGCCACTTCAGCCTGACATCCACGCCCGTCTGCGCGCGGAGCGCGGACACGGTCGCGACGCCGGCGAGCAGCGGCAGCCAGCTCCAGCTCCCTGCCGGGACGGCATCAGGCCGCAGCAGCACCGAGAACAGCAGCGAGGCACCCGGCTGGCTCTGCCAGCTGCGATCCAGCCGGCCACGGCCAGCCGTCTGCTCCTCGGCCACCAGGACGGCGCCTGCGGCTGCTCCCGACCGCGCGGCCGCCAGCAGGTCCGCGTTCGTCGACCCGGTCTGCTCGACTACCCGGACGCTGGTATACAGCTGCGAGCCGGGCAGGACGCTGGCGGCCAGCACCGCCTCGGCGAGGCGCGGCCGGTCCGGGTGCCGTGTCGTGCTGCTCATCCGCTAACTTTCTCGCGCCTCATCCGTCCGCCGCCAGTTGGCCCGGCAGGCGGTGCCTGGCAGTTCTGCCCTAACCTGTCCGGCATGGCCAAGGATGCATCGGCGCCGCCCGGCGCCTCACAGCCGGCCGGCGCCGTCGGTTCCCCGGAACTGCACACCACCGCCGGGAAGCTGGCCGACCTAGAGCGGCGTAGGTACGAGGCGGTGCACGCGGGTGCGGCCCGTCAGGTCGAGCGTCAGCATGCCAAGGGCAAGATGACTGCGCGCGAGCGAATCGACGCGCTGCTCGACCCTGGCTCGTTTACCGAATTCGACGAACTCGCCCGGCACCGGGCCACCGACTTCGGCATGGCCGCCAGCAGGCCGTACGGCGACGGCGTGGTGACCGGGCACGGCACGATCGATGGCCGTCCGGTGGCCGTGTTCAGCCAGGATTTCACGGTCAACGGCGGATCGCTGGGCGAGGTGTTCGGCGAGAAGATCGTCAAGGTCATGGACTACGCGCTGAAGACCGGCTGCCCGATGATCGGCATCAACGACAGCGGCGGCGCCCGGATTCAGGAAGGTGTCGTGGCACTTGGCCTGTACGGCGAGATCTTCTACCGGAACGTGATCTCCTCGGGTGTCATACCGCAGATCTCGCTGATCATGGGCCCGTGCGCGGGCGGTGCTGTCTACTCCCCGGCCATTACCGACTTTACCTTGATGGTCGAGGGGACGTCGTACATGTTCATCACCGGTCCCGACGTGATCAAGACCGTGACCGGCGAGGAGGTGAGCCAGGAAGAACTAGGCGGGGCGCACGCCCACAACGTCAAGTCCGGGGTGGCTCACTACCAGGCCACCGATGAGCAGGACTGTCTCGACTTCGCCAGGGCCCTGCTGTCCTACCTGCCGTCAAACAACCTCGACGAGCCGCCGGCTGGCCCGTCCGCAGTGAGCGGAGGCGGCGCGGACGCCGCTGCCGCGCTCGCGGTGACCAGCTACGACGCTGAACTTGACGCGCTGGTTCCCGACTCGCCGCGTCAGCCCTACGACATGCACAAGGTGATCGAGCATGTGCTCGACGGAGGTGAATTCTTGGAGATCCATGCCGGCTTCGCGCAGAACATCGTGGTCGGATTCGGCCGGGTTGACGGCGCTTCGGTCGGGATCGTCGCGAACCAGCCGATGCACTCAGCGGGCACGCTGGACATCGATGCATCGGAGAAGGCTGCACGGTTCGTCCGGACTTGTGACGCGTTCGGCATTCCGGTGCTGACGTTCGTCGACGTACCCGGCTTCCTGCCCGGAACCGGCCAGGAGTGGGGTGGCATCATCCGCCGCGGCGCCAAGCTGATCTATGCCTACGCCGAGGCGACCGTCCCCAAGATCACAATCATCACCCGGAAGGCGTACGGCGGCGCCTACGACGTCATGGGCTCTAAGCACCTGGGCGGCGACATCAACCTGGCCTGGCCGACCGCGCAGATCGCGGTGATGGGTGCCGACGGCGCGGTGGACATCCTGTACCGGCGGGACCTCGCCGCCGTGGCGGACTCCCGCGAGCGCGCGGAACTTCGCCAGCAGCGGATCACTGAGTACGAGGACACTCTGTTTAACCCCTACATCGCCGCCGAGCGCGGCTACGTGGACGCGGTCATCAGGCCCGCCGAGACCCGGTCAGAGGTGACAAGGGCGATGCGCGCGCTGGCGACTAAGCGGCAGACGCTACCGCCGCGCAAGCACGGGAACATCCCGCTCTAGCGCGGCGGCCGGGTCCCTGCCGCAGAGGCACTGTCCAGGTACAAACGCCGCAGCGTGACCACATGATTGCGCACTGGTACCGAGCTCTGGCAGTTGGCCAAGCCGGGGAGCTACTAGAGTCGTCAGTACTATGACCGAAACTGGCTCGCCGCTGCCGCTGCTGTCCCGCTACGCGATCATGGTCGACGTGGGCTACATCTACGCCTCGGCGGGGGAACTGCTGTTCGGCGCAACAGCCAGGAAAGAGTACAAGGTCGACGCCGACAAGCTCATCCAGGCGCTCAGCCGGCATGCAGAGGACCAGGTCCGCGGCGAGCTGCTGCGGGTCTACTGGTACGACGCGGCCAGGGACCGGGTGCCGACCTTCGACCAGCGGGTGATCGCCCAGATGCCGTGGGTCAAGCTCCGGCTTGGCAACCTGAACGCGCGCGGCCAGCAGAAGGGCGTGGACGCGCAGATCCGCGCCGACATGGAGGCGCTCGCCCGGCACCGGGCAATCACCGATGCGATCCTGGTGGCCGGCGACGAAGACATGGTTCCCGCGGTAGAAGCCGCGCAGGCGTTCGGGGTCCGCGTCCATCTGTGGGGCGTGGAGCCGCCCTACGGCACCAACCAGGCAGAGCGGCTGGTCTGGGAGTCTGACACTGTCGATGTCATCGAGCGGTCTTTTATCGAGCCCTTCTTCACCCGCCAGCTGGGCACCGAGCCCGCGGCCGCGGCCGCCGAGCCCGGCCCGGCCAGAGTCGGCCAGTCGGTCCAGGCGCAAGTCCCGCAGGCACCGTCGCCAGCCCAGGTGTTCGGCGACCGGCACATGAGCCGCCCCATGTCACGGCCGTTGCCGGTCACGCACCTGCCGCCAAGCCGGCTCGGCCCGGACCGCGAACGAGTCGAGGAAGCGGGCGAGCACGTCGCGCAGAAGTGGATCCTGACCCGCGGCGAGGACAACATCCGCGACCTGCTGCCCGGTCCGATCCTGCCCCCTGTCATCGACAAGGAACTGCTCGTCGACGCGGAGAAGGAACTCGGCTTGTCGTTGCGCGCGTACCAGGAGGCACGAGAGTGGCTGCGCGATGCATTCTGGGCCAGGGTGCATCGCCAGTTCGGCCTCGGCCTCGGCAAGTCGAAGGGCTGAGCCGTGCCAGATTCGACGGCACGGGCTTCGCCGGCACAGGCTTCGACGGCACAGGCTTCGACGGCACAGGCCGCGCAGGACGCGGCGCTCGCCGTCGTGTACGGCGAGCCAACCCCGGCTGAGCTAGCCGCCGTCGTGGTTGTTCTCGGCTCCAGGGCGGGTGCGCGCGCTCGCGCCGCCGCCTGCCAGCCGCAGCGCTCTCGCTGGGCGGCCAGGGACCGGCTGATCCGGTCGCCGCTCGTCGCCGGGCCAGGTGCGTGGCGGGCGAGCGCCTTTCCGCGTTAGCCGGGGCGGGCGAGCGCTGCCGGGCCAGGGCTGCCGGGCGAGGGCTGCCGGGCGAGCGCTGCCGGCGTATGCGGTAACCAGCGGATTGCACTGTTCGCGCGGAGCGTGGCTAACAATGCCGAAGGGTGGTGGTCCGTCGGGTAGCCCGACCCGGTCTCACCTAGACTCCTGGAGGTCGAAGGGAGACATGCGGTGCGGAAGGTCCTCGTCGCCAACCGAGGCGAGATCGCGGTGCGGATCGTGCGGGCGTGCCGCGATGCCGGGCTGGCCAGCGTGGCTGTCTATGGGGCGGCGGACCTCGACGCACTGCACGTCACGATGGCCGACGAAGCCTTCGCGCTGGGCGGCGAGACGGCGGCCGAGAGCTACCTGGATATCGGCAAGATACTGGCGGCAGCAGCCGACAGCGGCGCCGACGCCGTGCACCCCGGTTACGGGTTCCTCGCCGAGAATGCCGAGTTCGCGCGCGCTGTCATCGGCGCGGGACTGACCTGGATCGGGCCGCCGCCAGCAGCGATCGAAGCGCTCGGCGACAAGGTGCGCGCCCGGCACATAGCGCAGCAGGTCGGCGCCCCGCTGGCGGCAGGCACCGACGGCCCGGTCAGCGGCGCAGCGGAGGCGGCGGCGTTCGCCGCGCAGTACGGGCTGCCGATCGCGATCAAGGCCGCCTTCGGCGGCGGCGGCCGCGGCCTCAAGGTAGCGAGGACGACCGACGAGATAGCCAGCCAGTTCGAATCCGCCGTGCGCGAGGCAGTCGCCGCGTTCGGCCGCGGCGAGTGTTTCGTCGAACGGTACCTGGATAGGCCCCGGCATGTGGAAACGCAGTGCCTTGCGGACGCTCACGGCAACGTCGTGATCGTGTCAACCAGGGACTGCTCATTGCAGCGCCGCCATCAGAAGCTCGTCGAGGAAGCGCCGGCCCCGTTCCTGACTACCGAGCAGGACAAGCAACTACGGACCGCGTCGGCGGACATCCTGCGCGCGGCAGGCTACGTGGGCGCCGGGACCTGCGAATTCCTCATCGCGCAGGACGGAACGATTTCCTTCCTCGAGGTCAATACCCGGCTGCAAGTCGAGCACCCGGTCACCGAGGAGGTCAGCGGCATCGACATGGTGCGGGAGATGTTCCGCATCGCCGACGGTGAGGCACTCGGCTATACCGACCCGGAGGCCCGTGGCCACTCGATCGAGTTTCGCATCAACGCCGAGGATGCTGGGCGCGGCTTCCTGCCGGCTCCCGGCACCATCACCGGCTGGCGTCAGCCCGCCGGACCTGGCGTGCGCCTGGACGCCGGGTACACCGCGGGCCAGACCGTGCCGCAGGCATTCGACTCGCTGATCGCCAAGCTCATCGTCACCGGCGCGAGCCGAGAGCAGGCGCTGCAGCGTGCCCGGCGGGCGCTAGGTGAGTTCGAGATCGACGGCATGCCGACCGTGCTCCCCTTCCACCGAGCGGTCGTCAGCGATCCGGCTTTCACCGCCGAGCCGTTCGAAGTACACACCCGGTGGATCGAGACCGAGTTCGCCGGGGAGATACCGCCGTACTCAGGAGGGACTCCAGCCGCCGAGCCCGGTGCACGCGAGCGGATCACCGTCGAGGTCGGCGGCAAGCGCCTCGAAGTCACGGTGCCTGCCGGTTTCGGCGCCGGCGGCCCGGCTGCGCCGTCCCCGACGGCCCGGCCAGGGCCGGCCGGGCACCGCGGCCGGTCGACGGCCAGCGCAGCGACCGGAGATGAACTGGTCAGCCCGATGCAGGGCACGATCGTAAAGATCGTCGCCGCGGACGGCGAGCACGTGGAAGCCGGCGACACCATCGTCGTGCTCGAGGCGATGAAGATGGAGCAGCCGCTCACAGCGCACAAGGCCGGCACCGTCTCCGCGCTGAGCATCGGCGTCGGCCAGACCGTGCCCGCCGGCGCTGTTATCTGCCAGTTGCGCTGATGGCCAGGCTGCCCGGCGATCCCGGCATCCTCGGCTGGCTGAAGTTCTCGGCCGGGTTCCGGCTCCCGGCCGAGAACCGGGACTGGGTGCGGCACGAACTCACCGATGCCGGGTGGCGCGGCCGGACAGTCCTGAGGCACCTGGCGGTGATCATCCCTGTCTGCGCTGTGGTGGCCGCCATCCTGCTGGTGCTCTCGCCTGCGCCGGCCTGGTTCGCGGTGATGATGGTCGCGCTGATTCTGTGCGGCAGCGTATTCACGGTTGCCGCCTACGCTGACGACATCCGGGCTAGCCGGCTTCGCCAGCATGGCCTGGACGTCCCGGACGATCCTGATCTCGGCCGCCCTACGCACTAACTGCGGCAGCCGCCATAGCTGAGCGATGCCCAACCGGCCATTACGTCAATCACCGGGCCTAACGGAAACCGGCCAGCCGCCGGCCAGCAAAAGACGCGGCGCGTCATCCCCGCCGCAGATCACAACTTCAGGTAGAACAGAACCAGCCCGCAACCCCCGGGGAATAGCTGGTCAATGCTCCTGGGAAATTGCGTGAGCGTCCACAACAGCAGGCGATGTCACGGCATAACCCTCAGCGGGCGGCTCCCCGCCCGCATCTTGGAGGCACAGCATGGCCTCTCTCGGAGGCACGGCGCCCGGCAGGATCGGCCGAGTCCGCTGGCGGCGGTTCGCGATCACCCTGATCCCTGCTATGGCGCTCGCCGTCATGCTCATCCTGCTCAGCACCCAGGCAGTCCTCGCGGTATCGATTAGCATCTCGGGCGAGCCGTTCACTGTCACTGCGGCCCTGCTGAGAGGCTATGGGTTTGAGCAGTTCCCGGTAGTGGATCACTCGATTCTCAACGACCTGCCCGGCAACTCAAACCAGGTAACCCTCGAGTCCACGGCGATTCGCACGGCCAAGATAACCGACCTTTGCCAGAGCGTCCGGGTTGGGCCGTTTTCGATGGTCATCAGAGCCGGCGGCGACGGAACTCCGGTTTCCGCGACAGACCTCGTCGTTGACGCCAGCCGGTTTTCCGGGAAAAGAGCTAAGTTCACGCACCTGAGCCAGGGCGAGGATGCCAGCCAGCTCACCCAGGTGCCCGGGGTGAGGGGCCCGGCGGGCGCATTCGCCCTTCAGGCTGCCACGGTCACCATCACCGACCTGCGACAGCATGCTTACGCCACTACCGCGGGAACTTTCACGCTGCCCGGCTTCAGCCTCCGCTTCGGCGGAAGCTGCTAAAGGGTGCCTGATGTGAGCCCTGCCGACGGCGGCGGCTTCGCTGAGCGCGGCCGGCTGCCGCCACGCCGCCCGGCGGATCGCTGGTGGTTGCCCGCTCTGCGCACGGCCCTGCCTGGCCGGCTGCGCGGGCCCGGTACCGGGCCGCCCGAACGCGGCGGCCCGGCAGATCGCCGTGCGCAACCCCCATCCGGGCAGGCCGAACACAACCGGGTGCCCTCGCCGCGCGCCCGCGAGGGCGGCCGGCCGCGCGAGCCCGGAGCCCGCCCGGCCGAACCGGGCCAGGTGGCCGATCGCAGGCAACAGCCCGGTACCCGGCCGCCCGAACGCGGCGGCCTGGCAGATCGCCGTGGGCAACCCCGATCCGGGCAGTCCGAACGCAACCGGGTGCCCTCGCCGCGCGCCGGCGAGGGCGGCCGCCCGCGCGAGCCGGGACGGATTCCGCAACGCCGCCCGCCCGAGCGCGGCCCCGCGCCTGAGCGCCGTCGGCTACCGGAGCCCGAACGCAGCCGGGGACCTCAGCCGGAACGGCTGTCCATCCGCCTTCGGCCGGATGGCAGCCGCCCGGAGGAACGCAGCCGCCCGGCCGGACGAGGCCAGCGCGCCGGATCCGGTCGGCTTCCCGAACCGCGCATCCCGAGTCGCCGCCTGCCAGATCGCCGCCTTCCAGATCGCCGCCAGCCCCAGCCCAGCCGGTTGACGCAGCCCAGCCGGTTGACGCAGCTTCGCCCTGCCGAGCGCGGCCGGTACCCCGGAGGCAGGGTGCCAGATCACTGGCAGCGGCCCGGATCCGGCCGCCCGGCCGGACGCGGCCGGTCTCCTGGACCACGTTCGCCCAGGTCCGGCCAACCCCGCGGCCTCCGGCGGCGGCAAGGGGTCACAGCGGGATCGCTCCGCGGCGTCCGGCGCGCATTCAGGGCCTTCCGGGTCAGTCGCCCGTTCTGGGGCGGCCTGCTCGTCATCGGCGGCGCCGCCGAGATCCTGCTGTCCGAGCACGGTCCGCTGCAGGTCGCGATTCATATCGGGATCCAGGGACTAGCCGGCTACCTCATTCCGATGATGTTGCTGTTGTGCGGCATCCTGCTCTGGTTCAACCCTGCTCAGCGGACGTTCTATGCACTGCTGTCCATACTGCTGGCGCTCGGTTCCTGGATTACCTCGAACCTCGGCGGATTCTTCATCGGAATGCTGCTTGGCCTCGTCGGCGGCGCACTGGCTTTCGCCTGGACGACGGTCTCCGACTCTCAGCCGCTCAAGTACTTCAGCGGTACTCCCCAGATGCTTCGGCCGTCCTGGGGGGTGGAACTGACGTACCGCCCGATACTGGCCCTGCCTCCGCCGTATCGTCCCGGCGGAAGCCCGGTCCGCGTCCTCACCGGCACGCTCCTCCCTTCCGGCGCGTGGTCCGCGCCCGCGGCCCCCGATGCGCCCGCCGTCCCCGATGCGCCCGCCGCCCCCGATGCGATCGCTGACGGCACGGAGTCCGCCGGCGACGAGTCCGCTGCCAGTCCGGATGGCATCAGCGGTCCCAGACCTGCAGGGTAAGCGGAATGCGGTGGGCGCCTGCACGACGGCACACTCGGTAGCCAGGCCCTAGACCTTGGGCACGCCGAGAAGCCCGGTCTGCAGCTGAGCTGCCGTCGGGTCAGGAACCAGCTTCAGCTGACTGCATCAGCTTGCGCGCAGCCTCGGTGAGACTGCCGGACAGTGACGGGTATACGGCAAACGTGTGCGCCAGGTTATCTACGCTCAGGCCTCGCTCGACGGCCAGCGAGATTGCCAGGATCAGCTCGCTCGCCCGCGGGGCGACGACTACCCCGCCAAGCACCGTGCCGCTGCTGCGCCGGGCGATGACCTTGACGAAGCCATCCCGGAAGCCCTGCATCTTGGCCCTGGCGTTGGTCGCGAGCGGCAGCTTGACCACGGTCGCGTCCGGGATTTCACCCGCCGCCACCGCCTGTTCCGGCACGCCGACAGTGGCGATCTCCGGTTCAGTGAAGATAGTCGCTGCGACATGCGCAAGGCGCAGCGGCTTGACCGCCTCACCGAGGGCGTGCCACATGGCGATCCGGCCCTGCATCGCCGCAACCGACGCCAGCATCAGCACGCCAGTGCAGTCGCCGGCCGCGTAGACGCCCGGCGCGGTCGTTCTCGACACCTTGTCGACCTGGACGAATCCGTTGTCGTCAACAGCAACTCCGGCGTCCGCCAAGCCGAGGCCGGCGGTATTCGGCGTCATGCCCACGCTGAGCAGGCAATGGCTGCCGCGGACCGTCCGGCCATCGCTCAGCGTCACAGCCACGCCGTCAGCCGTCCTGACGACCTGGCGGGCCCGGGATCTGCCGAGAACCGTCATGCCACGGCGCCGGAAGACGTCCTCCACCACTACTGCCGCATCCGCATCCTCATGCGGCAGCATCCGCTCCCTGGACGACACCAGCGTCACCTGCGAGCCGAGCGACTGAAAGGCGCACGCGAACTCGGCGCCCGTGACGCCCGAGCCGACCACGATCAGTTCCTCCGGCAGCTTGTCCAGGTCGTACAGCTGCCGCCAGGTGAGGATCCGCGTGCCGTCTGGCTCCGAGCCGGGCAGTATCCGGGGCTCCGCTCCGGTCGCGATGAGAACCGCGTCGGCCTCGATCTCGGTGTCGCCGGCGACCACGCGGCGCGGTCCGGCCAGCCGGGCGGTGCCGGAGATCACCTTGACGCCTTCGGCGGAGAGCCGGGAGGCGACGTCAGCGGACTGCGCACGGGCTAGTGAGCGCACCCTGGCGTACAGCCGGGGGGCGTCGAGCAGGGCTGGCCCGTTCCCGGCCTGATTGATCCGGATGCCCAGGCTGGGCGCGTCGTCCAGCGCTGCCATCATCCCGGAAGTAGCGATGAGCGTCTTCGACGGTACGCAATCCGTGAGGACGCAGGAGCCTCCCAGCCCGTCACGCTCGATTACGGTGATGTCAGCACCAAGCTGGGCGCCAACCAGGGCGGCTTCATAGCCGCCGGGGCCCCCACCGATGATCGCGATCTTCGCGTGCGGCTGGCTCACGTTTTCTCATTCTCTCCCATCCGGGCCGTAGGACCGAATCGGACCGGCACCAGGGCAATCGAGCCGACGCGTTGGCCAGCATCCGGCTCGCCCGGCTCGTACGCTTAGGGTTCGTGGCGATATACGCGGCCTATGGAAGCAATATGGATCCCGCGCAAATGGCGCATCGCTGCCCGCACTCGCCGCAGCAAGGCGTTGGCTGGCTGGAGGGCTGGCGGCTGACCTTCGGCGGCGAGGATCTCGGCTGGGACGGTGCCCTGGCGACGGTTGTCGAGGACGGCGAGGATCGCGTCTTCGTGGTGTTGTACGAGGTCTCGGGGGCTGACGAGGCCTCGCTCGACCGGTGGGATGGCGCGGAACTCGGCTACTACCGCAAGTCCAGGGTGCGCGTCAGCACGCTGGACGGCGAGGTCGTGGCCTGGCTGTACGTGCTGAACGACTACGAGGGTGGCTTGCCGTCCGCGCACTACCTCGGCATCATCGCCGATGCCGCCGAGGCAGCGGGCGCCCCGGCTGACTATGTAGCCTCGCTGCGGCACCGTCCGTGTACCTCGGTGGGCGCCTAGGGTTGTCACCTGGCCAGCAGCAGCGCCAGCAGTGCTGCCGCCGGGACAGCGCTGCACACGATCGGGAACCAGGCCCAGCGGCTCTCGAGCGTCGCCGCCGCCGCGCCAGCCGCCTTGGCCTCCGTCGACCGGCGCCCGAGTTCGGCGGCCATGAGCTGCGCCGGGTCCTCGACGGCCGGCTCGATCGCCGCATCGCGCCGGCCCGAGGTCCGGCCCCAGGAGCGCAGGCCAAGCTGCTGGGACTTCAGCCGGTTACGGCGGCCGGAGTACAACGCCCAGCAGTAGATGGTCTTGTCCTTGCGGGGCGCGGTCCTGGCGCAGCTCAGCTCGACGGCGTCGCCCAGGTAAATCCCGTTAAGCGCGCCCCACCGGATCTGGTGGTCGCGCACCGGGTTGCGCACCTCAAGGCCGTCGGCCGCAGCGAACACCCTCGGCCGCAGGGCGGTCGAGTAGGCGATGCCGGTCACTGCAAGCGCTCCGACTGCCAGCTCGATCGAAAGATAGTCGTGATCGGGAAGGATGACCTCGATCAGGTTGAATAGGGCGAATATCACCCAGATCCACCAGACAACGACCGGTGCTGCGCGGCGGAAGACGGTCCTGCCGTCCTTGCCTTCCTTCCATGGCTTCCGGCTGCCCTGCGGAGTCGCGCCGGATGCCGCCCGGCTGGAATCCGACAGGCCGGAGACAGCTGACCGTGCCATGGCTGGTGCCGGAGCTCGGGGCGGGAACGCGGTCCCGGGCCGGCCCGTGGGCTCCGGCGCGGTCGCGGGCTGGCTCACGCCTGCCGCGACCTCGTCCTGCTGCGATGACACGAGGCGTCACTCCAGTACTAACGGTCAGCGCCATGGCCCGGGCGGCTTGCCGGCCGCCGCCCGGCCGAGCCGGGCACTGCGGCAAGGCAACCGTTCCGGTGCCTGACGTAGGTCCTGGCCCACAACTCTATGCGCTATGCCGGGCCCGGGCGATTTCTGCGGCTCAGGGCAGTGCCTGCTCGCGCAGCCTGAGCCACGTTCAGGCGATCGCGGCGTCAGCGACCTTCGAACGACTCGCCGTGGCGCCTGGCATCGCACCGGGCGTTACGCTGCCGCCGTCCAGCATTGCGGTCATCGCTGTCGCCGACATCAGCCGCACTCCGAAACCAATGGCCCGCTCGTCTACGTCGAAGACGGCCTGATGGATGTCGAAGTCGGCCGCCGAGCCGGGAGTTCGGGTGCCCAGCCGGGCCAGCGCACCGGGAATGGAGTCCAGGTACCAGGCAAAGTCTTCGCCGCCCAGGCTCTGCGGTGCCTCGGTGATCGAATCGGGGCCGAGTACGCGATCTGCGGCCGCCTCGAACATGGCGGTGCTGATCGCCTCGTTGACGGTCGGCGGCACGTTCCGCTGGTAACTAATCTCGGGAACGACGCCGTAGGCGCTCGCCACGGACTCGAGCAGCGCCTTTACCAAGTCCGGCGCCTCGTGCCAGGCAGCGTCGTCCAGGCACCGGATAGTGCCCTCGACCATGCCGTCGTCGGGAATCGCGTTCGCTGCCGAGCCCGCGCTCACCCTGCCCCAGACCAGGCTGAGGCTGGATCGCGGATCGACCCGGCGGGACAGCGCCGCTGGCAGCTCGGTGATGATCTTGCCGAGCGCGAACACCAGGTCAGCTGTCAGATGCGGCCGTGCCGTGTGACCACCAGGGCCGGTCACTTTAACAGTCAGCTTGTCGCAGGCCGCTGTGATCGGGCCGGTCCGGGTGCCGATCTTGCCCACGTCGAGCCGGGGGTCGCAGTGCAGCGCGAAGATGCGATCCACCGAGGCGATGCCGCCAGCTGCCATGACGTCGACCGCCCCGCCGGGCACTTCCTCGGCCGGCTGGAAGATAAGGCGCACTCTGCCCGGTAGCGGGCGGGCTGCGGCTGCCCGGGCGAGGAACAGCCCTGTGCCGAGCAGGATGGCAGTGTGCACGTCATGCCCGCAGGCGTGGCACGCGCCGCGATTGAGCGATCGGTACGGCACGTCCTTCTCATCGTTGATCGGCAGCGCGTCAATGTCGGCGCGCAGCGCCACCACCGGCCCGTCGGCGGAGCCCGAGCCGATGTCGACGGTGAGCCCGGTGCCTTTCGGCAGGATGGCCGGCTTCAGCCCGGCCGCCTCAAGCCGCAGCGCAACGCGCCGGGTGGTCCGGTACTCGTGGTAACCCGTCTCCGGGTGAGCGTGCAGGTCCCGCCGGAACTCGATGAGCTCCGGCTCGTGCCCGGAGAGGAACGCGTCGAGTTCTTCTCCGATGTCATGCTCGGCCATGCGTAGCCTCCCCGTCGAGACTGCCCTCGTCGACTCTCCGGGCTGCTGTCCTGCGCCTATCTCGCGCGGCGCTTAGCGGGTTGTCCATCTGAACCTCGAACTCACTCCAGTCCGCTGCCAAGCAGGCCCGGCCCGGGATAAGTCAATGCCGTCGGCTACGACACCAGATCCCGGCCATGCCTGGTAACATTCCCGCTCCAGAACTGCTCCGGCATCGCTCGTACCGGAAGATGCGCCCGGCGTATATCACGGCACTCGCGCTCAGTACTTGCCGCTGCCGCCGTCAAGCCCATGCACGTGCGCCGGGCATCCCGTGCTCCCGCTCGCGAACTGGACTCGCTGCCCGGCAGTTCAGCGAGGCGACCGCAGCGGCTCGAACATTCTGGCCATTCGCTTACGAGATCGTTCTACTGGCGAGCATCGTACCGCCTGGCGTCACCGGTCCGCTGATGTTGCGGGATTGTCGCGCAGTGGCTCGTATCGTCCGCTACCGGGCCACCGGGCCGCAGCCCCTAATACACCTCAGGCGGCCGGTAGACACCCCAGACGTCCCGCAGCGCGTTACTGACCTCGCCCACCGTCGCCAGCGCTCGCAGGGCCTCGCGCAGCGGGTACAGCATGTTCGCCTCGCCCGCTGCGGCCCGCCTGACGTCCGCCAGGCACCGCTCGACTTCCCCGCGGTCCCGGCGCGCCCGCAGATCGGCAAGCCTGGCCGCCTGCTCCTGCTCGATCGCCGGGTCGACCCGCAGCGGCTCGTAGGGCTCCTCCTGCTCGGCGAGGTAGGCGTTCACGCCGACGACTGTGCGTTCCCCGGAGTCAACTTCACGGGCTATCCGGTAGGCGGACCGCTCGATCTCGGCCTTCTGGAAGCCCTGCTCGATCGCGGCGACCGCACCGCCGAGTGCGGCAACCTGGTCCATCAGCTCACGAGCCCTGGCCTCGATGTCATCGGTCAACGACTCGATGGCATACGAGCCGGCCAGCGGGTCGACGGTGGCGGTGAGGTCGGTCTCGAAGGCCAGCACCTGCTGCGTGCGCAGCGCGAGCGTCGCCGCCTTCTGCGTCGGCAGCGCGATCGCCTCGTCGTAAGAGTTGGTATGCAGCGACTGGGTGCCGCCCAGCACCGCCGCCAGCGCCTGGAGGGTTACCCGTGCCAGGTTGACCTCCGGCTGCTGCGCGGTGAGCTGCACGCCCGCCGTCTGCGTGTGGAACCGCAGCATCTGCGACCTGGGGTCCTGCGCACCGAATTCGTCGCGCATGATGTGCGCCCACAGCCGCCGGGCCGCCCGGAACTTGGCTATCTCCTCCAGCAGTGTCGTGCGCGCCACGAAGAAGAACGACAGCCTCGGCGCGAACTCGTCCACCGCCAGGCCGGACGCGATCGCGGTCCGTACGTACTCGCGCGCGTTCGCCAGCGTGAAGGCGATCTCCTGGACGGGCGTGGCTCCCGCCTCGGCCATGTGGTAGCCGGAGATCGAGATGGTATTCCAGCGCGGGATCTCCGCCCGGCAGTAAGCAAACGCGTCGGCAACCAGCCGGAGCGAGGGCCCTGGCGGGTAGATGTAGGTTCCGCGCGCGATGTATTCCTTCAGGATGTCGTTCTGGATCGTGCCGGAGATCGCCGCCGGCGGCACCCCCTGCTCCTCCGCGACCAGCTGATACAGCAGGAGCAGCAGCGCGGCCGGCGCGTTGATGGTCATCGACGTCGACACCTGGTCGAGGCGGATGCCGTCAAAGAGCAGCCGCATGTCCTCCAGCGAGTCGATGGCCACGCCGACCTTGCCGACCTCTCCCCTGGCCTGCTCCGCGTCCGAATCGAAGCCCATCTGCGTGGGCAGGTCGAACGCTACTGACAGGCCGGTGGTTCCGGCCGCGATGAGCTGGTGATACCGGCGGTTCGAATCCGCCGCGGTAGAAAAGCCTGCATACTGCCGCATCGTCCATGGCCGGGTCAGGTACATGGTCGGGTAGACGCCCCTGGTGAACGGGAAGGCGCCGGGCTCGCCCAGGTCCGTGCCAGGATCGAGGTGCTGGATGTTCTTTGGCCCGTAGACGCCCTCGATCGGTGTGCCTGACTCCGATGTGCGACTCATTCCATCAGCGTACGGCGCGAGGCTCCGGCCCATCGCTGTGACGTGCGCCACGAGCCGCGCAGTCGAGGTCGGTCAAAGCTTTCGCAAAGCAACCCCGGCTTGTCATACCTGAACCCGATAGGCCGCCAATCTGTCACGCATCAATCACCATTAGTGTGGGGAACGTCACACGGCGTGATTACCGGACTTCGGGTGCTGCCGGGGCGCTTCAGCCGGCGCCACCACGGCATAGCATCTTCGGGTCGCCGGGCCACCTCTCCGCCAGCGGCGCGGCAGCCGCTGCGGCCCGGCGGGCGCCCGGCGGCAGCCATTGCTCTCGGCGCCGCGCTGGCCGCCGTCGCATGCCCGACGGCCAGCGCATGCCTGACGGCCAGCGCGCGGCCGGCCTCCCGCGCGGCCATGGTTGCCAGCGTCGCCGGAGGCCAGCAAGCCATCCGGCCCGGGCAGCCGGCCAGCATCCCGCAGCCCGGCAGTCCGGCAGCCCGGCTGGTCGGCGGCCCGCTGATGGCCAGCCAGGGGCTCGTCGTGCATCAGCCGGCGGCTGACCCGATGCCGCTGCCGGACATCCCTGCGTCGGCCTGGGTGATCGCCAACGCCGGCACCGGCCAGGTACTGGCAGCCAACGACCCCCATGGCCTGTTCGGGCCGGCGAGCACGCTCAAGGTTCTCACGGCGATCACGCTGATCCCGCTGCTCAATCCCGATGGCATGGTCGTCGCGAGCAGCCTGGCGACCTCGCAGCAGCCCGGCGACGCGCCGCTGATCACCGGCCGCGCTTACCGGGTCGCCGACCTGTTCCGCGCCCTGCTGCTGATCTCAGCCAACGACGCCGCGGTCGCGCTCACCCAGGCCACCGGCTCGTTCGCGAAGGGCATGGCGCTGATCAACGCCGAGGCCCGCCACCTGCAGGCGTACGACGTGGTCGCGAAGCTGCCGAACGGGCTGCCGGCGGCCGGCCAGGTGACGTCTGCGTACGACGAGGCGCTGATCGCCAGGCAGGCACTGGCAATGCCGGCCTTCATGAAGTACGACTCCACGCTCTCGGCCCGGTTCGAGGTCAAGCGCCACGACTGGGAGACGCTTGTTAACCAGGATGCCCTGCTCACGCAGTACCGCGGCGGTCTCGGTGGAAAGCCCGGCTGGACCGTCAGCTCCGAGGCCACCTACGTCGGGCTGGCCAGGCGTCATGGCGTCACGCTGATCGTCAGCGTGCTGCACTGCACGGCGCAGCACGAGATCACCTCGGCCGAGAAGCTGCTGAACTGGGGATTCGCGATGAACGGCAAAGCTGCGCCGGTCGGCGAGCTGGTGCCGCCGCTGCCGGCGCAATATCCCGGTACCGCACCCGGCGCACCCGGCGCGGCGGGGCCCCGGCCCGGCGCGACACCGGCACAGCTGGCTGCCTCGCGGCCGGCGGCCGGCGGCAGCACCGCAGCCTACGCACTGCTGGCAGGAGGCGCGGTGGCTGCCGCACTCGGGGTCATCGCACTGATCCGGACCCGACGCAGGCCGGGGGCCGGACGGCGCCAGGCGCTCTGACGCGGCCGCCGCAGCCTGGCTAGCCAGTGGCTAGCCAGGCACCGCTCGGGCCAGGCCCTGGACTACCGGGCGCTGGCCTCCTCGGCGCTAGCGCTGCCGGTGACTGGATCGCCTTCGGCCACGTCCGCCGTCCGGGAGCGGCCGCGGAACGCCGGTATCAGCTTGACCCGGGCCGTGCCGCCGATGCGCGTCCTGGCAGGTCCGCCGACGGCCCTCTCAGCAGCGGCGCTGGCCGCCGAGCTCGCGGCAGCACTCGGTGCCGCCCGGCCTGCCGCGGCGTCGTCAACAGCGACCATCGTGAACCTGCCGAGCGCCAGCGCGGCCACGAATGTGATCACCACGCCGAGCCCGGTGAAGAAGCCGATCTGCTCAAGGACCGAGCGGGCGGCGCCGCCCACCGGCGTGCCAGCGGCCGGCAGGCCCGCCCAGAAGCGGGCGACCAGGTGGCCGACGGCAAACCAGGCGCCCGCGAGCGCCGCGACCCAGGCCCCCATGACCGCCGCCGGCCGGAACCTGCTGAGCACCACCACCAGGCCGCCTGCCAGCGTGACGACGCCCGGCAGGACTTCCAGCCACATGCGGCCGGATGTCGGTGTCCAGACCCGGTCGGGCGTGTATGCGTAGCTGAAGTACGGGCCCACGAACGGAATCAGCGCGCCCCAGATGCCGAGCAGCACGAGCAGCGACCCGCTCAGCGCACCCCGGCTGCGCCGGATGCGAAGCGTCCCAGCCATCCTGATCACTCCCTGCGCAGGCGTGGAGGGGAGAAGCGCCTGCGGGGCCCGCAACTACCCGCAGCGCGCGGTCATAATCATGCCTTCCGCAGACGCCGCGGATGGCGGCAAGCGCCGACGGAGCGCCGTGCGCAGTCTGAGCGCCCCGGCTTCCCCCCGACAGCGGCGAGCGGGCTCAGGCGGGCGGCAGGAAGCCCATCCTGTCGCGCACCCGCGCCATCGTGGCGGCGGCAATCCGGTGGGCCTTCTCAGCCCCGGCGGCCAGCAGCCGGTCGAGTTCGGACTCGTTGGCCAGCAGCTTCTCGGTCCGCTCCCGGATCGGCCCGAACGCGTCGACCACTACCTCAGCCAGGTCCTTCTTCAGCTTGCCGTAGCCGGCTCCGGCGTACTGCCGCTCCAGGCTCGGGACCGGCTCGCCGGCCAGCGCAGCGTAGATGCGCAGCAGGTTCGTCACGCCGGGCTTGGCCGCCTCGTCGGCCCGTACCTCCCCGTCGGTGTCGGTAACGGCGCGCATGATCTTGCGGCGGATCGAGTCGGGGTCCTCGAGTATGTCGATGATGCCCTGCGGCGACGATGCCGACTTGCTCATCTTGATGGTCGGATCCTGCAGGTCGCCAATCTTGGCGACCCCGGGCAGGATGTAGGGACCGGGGACGACGAACGTCGGGCCGAACCGGTAGTTGAAGCGCTGGGCCAGGTCCCTGGTCAGTTCCAGGTGCTGACGCTGGTCCTCGCCGACGGGTACCTGGTCGGCGTCATAGAGCAGGATGTCGGCGGCCTGCAGGATCGGGTAGGTGAACAGCCCGACGCTGGCCGCGTCGGCACCGCCCTTCGCCGACTTGTCCTTGAACTGGATCATCCGGCTGGCCTCGCCAAAGCCGGTAATGCAGGCCAGCACCCATTCCAGCGCCGGGTGCTCGGGCACGTGACTTTGCACGAACACCGTCGAGGAGTCCGGGTCAAGGCCCGCCGCGAATAGCTGGGCAGCAGCAACCCTGGTCCGGGCGCGCAGTTCGGCCGGCTCTTGCGGCAGCGTGATCGCGTGCAGGTCGACAACGCAATAGAAGGTGTCGTGGGTTTCCTGCAGGGCCACCCACTGGCGCAGCGCACCCAGGTAGTTGCCGATGTGAAACGAGTCAGCGGTCGGCTGGATGCCGGACAGCACGCGTGGTCGGGACATAGGCCGCAGTCTAGTTGCGCCGCCGGGTGCGCCGAGCGGCCCAGCCGGGTCTCGCGGGCGCGCCGCTCGGGCAGGCGGGGAGATCCGCTCCCGTTACCGGCGGGTCGGCCATGATCGATGTGACTTTACTGTCGCTATAACAACAGAAAAGCCGCATTCATGAAGAGCGGCGCGGTAGCAGTAAGCCCGTACCGTGCTCCAGGGTCGTGTAGCCGGCCGGCAGTTGGCCGACGAGGTGCTGGTAGCCGTCCCCGCTGAGCGACTCCCGCAGTGCGGCCAGGACGGCCCCGGCGCCCTCCCGTGCGTCCGCCTCAGTGAGCCCGGCACGCTCGCTGAGGCGAAGGATGAACTCATCGACTCCGACCGGGTGCGCCCCTTTCCTGCGGCGCCGCTGCAGCTGAGCCTGCCCCGCCAGCGCATCGGGCAGATCCGCGGCGAGGCGCCTGGCCTCGCCGTCACTGAGCTGCTCTGCCAGTCCCTCCAGCACTGCCCTGGTGACATCCGCGGATTCCTCGCGCGACAGCCTGGTTCGCTCCGCTACCGCACGGACGAGCACCTTCTGCTCCATGGCTCCCCCTCTAGCCGGCTTAATCGCAAATGTCACTCAGGCCGTAGCGCTGTCCCCCTGCAGCACCGGCACGATATCCGGCGCGCCGAGCCCGATGGCGTCGGCGTCCTGATCGGAATCGGCTTCCTGGGACGCGCGCTCGGCCGCCACCCTGGCCCGGTAGTTCTCCAGCTCCCGCGCGATCTGCCGGGTCTTCCACTTCATCGGCCCCGCCATCAGGCTGACCGCTTCCTCGGCCGCCGACAGGCCGCGATCCCAGGTCTCGATCGAGGCATGCGTGCGCCTCGACAGCACGTCGTCCAGGTGGCGAGCGCCCTCGTGCGATGCCGCGTAGACAACCTCAGCGCGCAGGTAGTCGTCAGCACCGGCCAGCGGCTTGCCGAGGCCGGGATCGGCCGAGATGAGCGCCAGCACCTCGCCGATCATCGATCCGTACCGCTGCAGCAAATGCTCGATCCGCGCGACGTGCAGGCCTGAGGATCGGGCCAGGGCGTGCCGGGAGTTCCATAGCGCGATGAAACCGTCGGCGCCGGCCAGCGGGATGCTGTCGGTGCAGGATGGCGCGACCTTGCCGTCCAGTCCGTGCGCAACCGCGTCGACGGCGTCGCGGGCCATGATCCGGTAGGTGGTGTACTTGCCGCCGGCGATCATGACCAGGCCGGGTACCGGGTGCACCACGGTGTGCTCGCGCGACAGCTTGGACGTGGACTCAGACTCACCCGCCAGCAGCGGCCGCAGGCCGGCGTACACGCCCTCGACATCGTCCTGGCTGAGCGGCACGGCGAGGATCTTGTTGAGCTGCCCCAGCACGTAGTCGATGTCGGCCCGGCTCGCCGCCGGGTGCGCCTTGTCCAGCGACCAGTCGGTGTCGGTCGTGCCGATGATCCAGTGCCGTCCCCACGGGATCACGAACAGCACGCTCACCGGCGTGCGCAGGATGATCCCGGTGGTGGAGTGGATCCGATCACGCGGCACGACCAGGTGGACGCCCTTAGACGCCCGGACATTGATCGTGCCGCGGCCGCCGACCATCTCCTGGATCTCGTCGGTCCAGACTCCGGTGGCATTGACGACTTGCTGGGCACGGATCTCCAGCTCGGTCCCGGTCTCCAGGTCGGTGGCCCGCACGCCGGTAACCCGCTCGCCCTCGCGAAGGAAGCCCGTCACCTGAGTGCGGGATGCCGCGTGCGCGCCGAAGCTCGCCGCGGTGCGCACCAAGGTCATGACGTAACGCGCGTCGTCGACCTGCGCGTCCCAGTAGACAAGCGCCCCGGTCAGCGCCCTGCGGTTCAGTGCGGGCGCGAGCCGTAGCGCGCCGCGCCTGGTCAGCTGGCGGTGGCCGGGCAGGCCGCGGGTCTGGCCGAGGGAGAAGCCCAGCGAGTCGTAGGCGGTGACGCCGACGCCCACGTAGGCCCGTTCCCAGCCATGGTGAGTGAACGGGAACAGGAACGACACAGGACGGACCAGATGCGGCGCGAGCCGCTGCAGCAGCAGCGAGCGCTCGCTGAGCGCCTCCCGCACCAGGCCCACGTTGAGCTGCTCAAGGTAGCGCAAGCCGCCGTGGATCAGCTTGCTCGACCGTGAGGAGGTGCCCGAGCCGAAGTCCCTGGCCTCCACCAGTCCGGTAGTCAGCCCGCGGGTGACGGCGTCGAGTGCCACGCCGGCCCCGACCACGCCACCGCCGACTACCAGCACTTGCAGTTCATGGCTGGCCAGCGCCTCGAGCGAAGCGGCGCGCTCGGCCGGGCCGAGCCGGGTCGTAGCCAGCGCGGGGCCGCCGCTCACCACGTGCCCGTTCGCGGACTGCTGGCCGCCGGTACGGGCGCTGGGCCAGACCCGGATGTCAGCGCGGCGTGGCACTGCGAGTCACCACGACTTCCACCCGCTGGAATTCCTTGAGATCCGAATATCCCGATGTGGCCATGGTCCGGCGCAACGCGCCCATCAGGTTCATCGAGCCATCGGGGACCGTGGATGGCCCGTGCAGGATCTGCTCCAGGGTGCCGATCGTGCCCACTTTCAGCCGGGCGCCACGGGGCAGGTCCGGGTGGTGGGCCTCGCTGCCCCAGTGATAGCCGCGGCCGGGCGCCTGGCTAGCCCGGGCGAACGGCGAGCCGACCATGACAGCGTCGGCGCCAAGCGCCAGCGCCTTGGCGATGTCGCCGCTGCGGGTCATCCCGCCGTCGGCGATGACGTGCACGTACCGGCCGCCGGACTCATCCAGGTAATCGCGGCGGGCTGCGGCGACATCGGCGATCGCGGTGGCCATCGGCACCGCGACGCCGAGCACTGCCGCCGTCGTGTGCCCGGACCCGCCGCCGAAGCCCGCCAGCACGCCGGCCGCGCCGGTGCGCATGAGGTGCAGCGCGGCGGTATAGGTGGCGCACCCGCCGACGATGACCGGCACGTCGAGTTCGTAGATGAATTGCTTCAGGTTCAGCGGCTCAGCCTGGCCGGACACGTGCTCGGCCGACACCGTCGTGCCGCGGATCACGAAGATGTCCGCGCCGGCGTCGATGACGGCCTTGTAGAGGCGCGCGGTGCGCTGCGGCGACAGCCGGGCCGCAGTGGTGATGCCCGCTGCCCTTATCTCCTCGATCCGCCTGCCGATCAGGTCTTCCTTGATCGGCTCTGCGTAGATCTCCTGGAGCCGCCTCGTGGCCGCCTCGTCGCCCAGCTCGGCGGCTTCGGCCAGCAGGGGTTCCGGGTCGTCGAACCTGGTCCACAGTCCCTCCAGGTCCAATGCGGCCAGGCCGCCGAGCTTGCCGATCGCGATCGCCGTCGCCGGCGACACAACGCTGTCCATCGGCGCCACGACCAGTGGCATCTCGAACCGGTAGGCATCGATCTGCCAGGCGATCGAGACATCCTCCGGGTGCCGGGTACGCCGGGACGGCACGATGCCGATCTCGTCAAGGGCGTATGCTCGCCGGCCGCTCTTCCCGCGCCCGATCTCTACCACGCTCACGTTTCTCTCCCGCCGCTGCGTGTGCCCACGCGCCCGGCCGCCCGGATTGGCGTGCCAGGTCTAGCTTCGCCGGCCTCCGTAGTTCGGCGCCTCGGCCACCATCTGGATGTCATGCGGGTGGCTCTCCACCAGGCCGGCGCTGGTGATCTGGGTGAACTGCGCCTGCTGCAGTTCGGCGATCGTCCTGGCGCCGCAGAATCCCATGGCCGCCCGCAGACCGCCGGTGAGCTGATGCGCCACCGCCTCCAGCGGACCGCGGTAGGGCACCTGTGCCTCGACGCCCTGCGGCACTAGCTTGTCCTCGCGCAGCACGTCGTCCTGGAAATAGCGGTCCTTAGAGTAGGACCCGCCGCGCTTGGCGTTGCGCATGGCGCCGAGCGATCCCATCCCCCGGAACAGCTTGAACTGCTTGCCGTTGACGAAGACCATCTCGCCGGGACCTTCCTCGCAGCCCGCCAGCAACTTGCCGAGCATGACCGTGTCGGCGCCGGCCGCGATGGCCTTGGCAATATCGCCCGAGTACTGGATGCCGCCGTCGCCGATCACCGGCACGCCGGCCGGCCTGGCCGCGAGCGAGGCCTGGTAGATCGCGGTGATCTGCGGAACCCCGACCCCGGTGACCACCCGGGTCGTGCAGATCGCGCCGGGCCCGACCCCTACCTTCACCGCGTCGGCGCCGGCGTCGATCAGCGCCTGCGCGCCCGCCCTGGTGGCCACATTGCCGCCGACCACGTCGACCCGTGAGTTGGCCTTGACCGCAGCCACCATGTCGATGACGCCCTGAGCATGCCCGTGCGAGCTGTCCACGACCAGGAAATCCACGCCCGACTCGATCAGCGCCTGCGCGCGCCGCTTGGCGTCCTCGCCCACCCCGACCGCCGCGCCCACGACAAGGCGGCCCTCGCCGTCCTTCGTCGCCTGCGGGAACTTCTCGCTCTTGGTGAAGTCCTTGACGGTGATCAGGCCGCACAGCCGGCCCGCCTGGTCCACCAGCGGCAGCTTCTCCACCTTGTTGGTGCTCAGCAGCCGCAGTGCCTCCGCCCGCTCGACGCCGACCAGAGCGGTCACCAGCGGCATTGGTGTCATGATCTCGGCAACCCGGCGCCGGTGGTCCGACTCGAACCGGATGTCGCGGTTGGTCACGATGCCGACCAGGATGCCATCGGCGTCGGTGACCGGCACGCCCGAGATCCGGAAGCGTGCGCACAGTTCCTCCACATCGGCCAGCGTCGCCTCCGGGCCGCACGTTACCGGGTTGGTGATCATCCCGGCCTCGGACCGCTTGACCATGTCGACTTGCTGGGCCTGCTCGTCGATGGACATATTCCTGTGCAGCACCCCGGCGCCGCCGTGGCGGGCCATCGCGATGGCCATCCTCGCCTCGGTGACGGTGTCCATGGCGGCGGACACGAGCGGGATGCGCAGCGTCAGGCGATGCGTCAGCCGGGCCGCGGTGTCCGCTTCATTCGGCATTATGGTTGAATGCGACGGCAGCAGCAGAACGTCATCGAAAGTTAGGGCGGGCGGACCGAACTTCTCGTCGCTCATCTCACGTTCCGTGTCCGGGGTTCTGGGATCCCTTCATCCTAGTGACCGGTCAGGCCGGCCAGATCCGGTGCCGGCGCAGCCGGGATCCTGCTGTCCCCGGAGGCAGCGGACCTCGGCGATTCGGCGCTCAGGCCCGCGGTCGGCGGCTAGGCGATGAACTCCTCGACGTCCGATTCCGCCATTGCGATGGCACGCAGCCTGGCCAGTGCGCGGTGCTGCGCGACCCGGACCGCGCCCGCTGACATGCCGAGGGCGTGGCCGGTCTCCTCTGCCGACAATCCCGACAACAGGCGCAGGACCAGCAGCTCGCGCTGATTCACCGGGAGCCTCGCGAGCAGCGCACGGGCCCGCTCGGCCTCCAGGCAGGCGACTGCGGTCTCCTCTGGTCCCGGCCGCAGGTCGGGCCCGTCGGGCAGGTCCGCGGTCGGGATCGCCGACCGGGCCGCGCTGCGCATGGCGTCAGCCACCTTGTGAGCGGCGATGCCGAATACGAACGAGGCAAACGGTCGGCCCAGATCGCGGTAGCGCGGCAGGGCGGTCATAACGGCGATACATACTTCCTGCGCCACATCGTCGGCAGCGTGATAATGCCCGGAAATGCGGCCGAGGCGAGCGCGGCAATAGCGCAGTACCATGGGCCTGATCTGCTGAAGCAATGCCTCGATTGCGGCGGGTTGACCGCGCGCGGCGAGTTCGGTCAAGATGACCATGTTGCGATGACTGGCCCTATCTAGCTGCGACTCCACCTGATCCCCCTGGCTCAGCGGCGGTCTCACGCCTCCGTCTGCACAAGACCGTGATTCCCCATGCCGGGAGTAAAGGCAACATCAAGATAGGCAACGGAAAGGTTACTTTTAGCCATCCGGTTGATCGCCGGTAAAATTAATGACTAAGAGTAAGCACCCAACTACGCTCAGTTATTGACCGCATTTCAGAATGGTGCGGGCCGATAGGGAAATGGTATTCCGGCCGACAATGATGGAACATCTATTTACAAGGTAAGCCATATCGTGATGCGGACAGCGCGAGTCACGGCCGCCGGGCGCGCGCAGACCGGAACGCGCCGGCTCCGCCACCAATGCGGCAGGCACTGGTGGCGGAGCCAGGTTCAGCTAGCGGCTAGAGCGCCGCGGCTTAGTGCTGGTGGCCGTGACCGTGACCGTTAGCGGGGGCGGCTTCGGGCTCGGGCTTCTCGCTGACGAGCACTTCGGTCGTCAGCAGCATCCCGGCGATCGAAGCGGCGTTCTGCACTGCCGACCGGGTGACCTTGACCGGGTCGATCACGCCCTGCGCCATCAGGTCGCCGAACTCGCCGGTCGCTGCGTTGTAGCCGTGCCCGGCCGGCAGCTCGGCAATGCGGCCGATTACGACGCCGCCCTCGGCACCGGCGTTCTCCGCGATCCATCGCGCGGGCGCTGACAGTGCCCGCCGGACGACCTGCACACCGGTCGCCTCGTCGCCGGTCTTGCCCAGGTCGCCGAGCCTGGTCGCCTCATGGACCAGCGCGCTGCCGCCGCCCGGGATGATGCCTTCCTCGATGGCGGCCCTGGTGGCCGAGATCGCGTCCTCGAGCCGGTGCTTCTTCTCCTTGAGCTCGACCTCGGTAGCGGCGCCGGCCCGCAGGACCGCCACGCCGCCGGCGAGCTTGGCCACGCGCTCCTGCAGCTTCTCGCGGTCCCAGTCCGAATCGGTGTTCTCGATCTCGGTCCGAAGCTGGCGGATCCGGTCGTCGACCGCTGACTGCTCGCCAGCGCCGTCGATGATCGTCGTGTTGTCCTTGGTGATCACCATGCGGCGGGCCCGGCCGAGCACGTCGAGGCCGGCCTGGTCGAGCTTCAGGCCCACTTCCTCGCTCACTACCTGGGCGCCGGTCAGCACGGCCATGTCCTCGAGCATCGCCTTGCGGCGGTCCCCGAACCCGGGCGCCTTGACCGCGACGACATTCAGCAGGCCGCGGATCTTGTTGACCACCAGGGTGGACAGTGCTTCACCGTCCACGTCCTCCGCGATGACCAGCAGCGGCTTCTTGGTCTGAGCCACCTTCTCCAGCAGCGGCAGGAACTCGGCCATCGAGGAGATCTTGCCGGACGTCAGCAGAATGTAACCGTCCTCCTGGACGGCCTCCATCCGCTCGGGGTCGGTGACGAAGTACGCCGAGACATAGCCCTTGTCGAACTGCATGCCCTCGGTGAATTCCAGCTCGATGCCCATCGTCGGGGCTTCCTCGACGGTGATGACGCCGTCCTTGCCGACCTTGTCGAATGCCTCGGCGATGACCTCGCCGATCTTGGCGTCCTGCGCGGAGATCGTGGCCACGTTGGCGACCTCGCTCCGCTCCTCGACATCTCGGGCCGAGTTCACCAGCGCATCGGCCACGGCGGCCGCCGCGGCATCGATGCCGCGCTTGAGCGCCATCGGGTTAGCGCCGGCGGCGACGCTGCGCAGCCCCTCAGCGACCATCGCCTGGGCCAGCACGGTGGCCGTCGTCGTGCCGTCTCCGGCCACGTCATTCGTCTTGGTGGCGACCTCCTTGGCCAGTTGCGCGCCAAGGTTCTCGGCCGGGTCCTCCAGCTCGATCTCGCGCGCGACGGTCACTCCGTCATTGGTGATGGTGGGCGCGCCCCACTTCTTGTCGATCACGACGTTGCGGCCCTTCGGGCCGAGCGTCACCTTAACGGCGTCCGCCAGGCGGTTGACACCGCGCTCGAGGGCACGCCGTGCGTCCTCGTTAAAATCTAGGCTCTTGGCCATCTGGTACCCCAGTGTCTTTTATAAGTGGTCTGTCCGGTCTATCTGATTCGTGGTGGCGGACATCGTTGCGGCCCCGCACAGGCAGCCGTCACGCCACCGCCCCGGACCGGGCCGCGGGCCGTGCGGAGCTTTGCTCCGCGAGCCGCGAGCCGAGCCGGGGCGGTGCCAGGCGGGCAGGGCCCAGCCCGGCGCGGGCCAGGCCCGCGCGCGATTACTGCTCGCTACTTCTCGATGATGGCGAGTACATCGCGGGCAGAGAGCACCAGGTACTCCTCGCCGTGGTACTTCACTTCGGTGCCGCCGTACTTGCTGTACAGCACGATGTCGCCGACCTTGACATCCATCGGGACGCGCTTGCTGCCGGACTCATCGAACCGGCCAGGGCCGACGGCCAGGACCTCGCCCTCCTGGGGCTTCTCCTTGGCGGTGTCGGGAATCACCAGGCCGGACGCGGTGGTCTGCTCAGCTTCAAGCGGGCGTACCACGATCCTGTCTTCGAGCGGCTTCAGAACAACCTTGGTGGCGGTCGTCACGATCTGACCTCCCCCTCCGGAAAGGGCTAGCTGTATTAGAGAGTCGACCATGTCGGCCTGCCGTCGCGGGTGCCAGACCAACCTTGTCGCTTAGCACTCTACCGCAGCGAGTGCCAGTTCCGTAGGCTAGCCCCCCCGTATCGGGTCGTCAACCAGCGGCCAGGGGCAGAGCCCCAGGTCAGCCCGGTCCTGTGCACTCCGGGGCGGCCCGGAATGACGCCCCGGCCGGCGAGGCGGGCGGGGCGGCAGGGCCGGGCTATATGCCCTGCCCGGTAAGGCTAAGGCTGACCACCCGGAAGTTCGCCGCCGCGGTTCTGACCTGCAGCGAGCCGGTGAAACCCCCCGGCAGAGACGGCGTGAAGGAGACCCGCACCCTCAGCCTGGTGCCGGCCCGGAGCACGACCGGGAACCTGACCGCGCGCAGGTTAAGTCTCACAGACCGGACCGTGAACGGCGTGCTGCCGAATGGCTCTGCTATCCAGATGCGACGCACCCTGACACGGCGCGCAGCCGCGATGATCATCGTCAGGGTGCCGGACTTGCCCACCGAGACCTGGCCGAAGTTAACCGGAACCGCCGCGAGCGGGGCAGGGTTCGGGCTCCCGAACGCCAGCACGTTGCCGTCCCTGGTACCGACGTAAACCCGGCCGTCAGCGGTCGCCGGGATAGTGAACTGGGCCGCCGTTCCGATCGGCGCCGACCAGATCGGAGCCATCTGGCACGGGACAACGCAGCCTTTCGGCGGCTCAGCGGCGAACGCATCGAGGGTGCCGTCCGCCCCGCTAACTCCAGCGGAGTAGACCTCCCAGACGACAGCAGACGCGCGGTCGTTGCCGCTGGAGGTGACCACTGGCGAGCCGGACGTGAAGCCGAAGTTCGTCGTGCTGTTGGCCACCTCGGTCACCGTCGGAGCGCCTGAAGCGCTCGCGCCGAATCGCAGGTAGCGCAGCACATCCCCTTTCCCGACGTAGTAGGCGAAGTCAGGCGAACTGGCGGTAGCGATAGTGGAAACCGGGCCGAACACGCCCGGGTGACCATATTGGCCGTGGTACGGGCCGGCTTCAGCGAGCACGCGATCGGTGCCGCCCGGGCCCTGCTCGCGGCCGCCCAGGTTGTCGCGGTTCAGGATGAAAACCCTGCCGTCCTTGCCGGCCTCGATGAGCAGCGCGCGATCGGCTCGCGTGCCGAACGGCAGCCCGACCGGGCCGCCGGAACCGAGATCCTCATTGTCAGCATCGAGTGCGGGTGCGTTGGCCGGGCTGAAGAAGTCCGCCGCGGACAGCGCACCGCCCGCACCGACGGTGAGCCTGACGACCGCGTCGCCGAGCTGAGCCGGCGGCCTGGTCCCCGGGCCTGCGGGCGGCGATGGGCCGTTGCCAGTCGACAGGAAGATACGGCGTGGCCCGTCGGACATCAGGCCACCGCCACCCATCCAGATCCCGGCCTGATCCTGGCCCGGCCCGGCCTCGGCGGTCCACAAGGTCAGATGCCTGGTCGAGGTGCTCACCCCCGCCACGTAGCCCGCGAAGTGCGGATAGTCGCAGTAGGAGGCAAATGCCAGATAGACCACGCCGCCGAGCAGCAGCAAGCCTGCGCGCTGCCGCTCGGTCAGCGGGTTGAACGAGTCTGCGGAGTCGTTGGTCGGGGCTCCCTGGACGGCAACCGGCCAGCCGCGCAGAACGTGACCGGTCGAGACGTTAAGCGCGTAGGTGTACATGTGCGGGCGCATCACGGTCGGCCCGTTGTCGACGAGCGCCGCCAGGTAGACCGCGCGGGTAGCCGGGTCATAGACGGGTGCGCTGGTAATGCCGATGTACGGCGTGAGGTCGTTGCAGCCCATGACGGCCGACGGCTCAGGCTTGCCCAGCCAGTCCGCCCACTCGATGGCTCCGGTAGCCGCGTTCAGCCCGTACACATGGTTAGTCTCGGTCGCCGCGATGAGCGTGTCGCCAACCACGAGCGGCTGCGCGTAGATCTGCCCGTTCAGGTGCTTCTCGAAGATCTTGCCGAAGTTCGGACCGCCGACCGGCCCGCCGTCACCCACCGGAGCCAGGTTCGGCTCTGCCGGGTCCCAGTCGGTGCGCAGGTTGTTCGGCGAACCTGTCACGCCACCGGCGCCTGCCGCCGCGGCCGGGAGCCGGGCCAGCACCCCGGCACCGGCAGCCACGGTTGCCACGGCGACGAGCGTCAGCGCCGAGATGACGGCCGCCGCGTGCCGGTGCAGTAAGCGACTGCGGAACCCGGCGGAACCAGGCCGGCTACCGTGCGGCACACCAAAGGGCAGCAGACGCGAGCCCATGCGCATTCGCTTTCCGGGCCGTCCGGCAGCCCGGACGCCCACTGTCTCATGGCTTGTACTGTCTCGTTGCTCGTACCGCCTCCCGGCTTGCACACGCAGAGTGAAGCCGAGACTACAGATAGTGCTCTCAGGGAGCGACTTTAGAGCCAGGACAGCGGGCGCGGCTCGCGCGACACGATCATGCCGCGGTAACGGTCGTCACCGGGAGTGAGGAGTCTGCCGCGAAGTCCAGCCCGGAGGCAACTGCGCCTCTGGCCACAAGCTCGGCTCCGAGTGCTGCCACCATCGCGCCATTGTCGGTGCACAAGCCCGGCCGCGGCACCCGCAGCCGCAATCCGGCCGCCGCGCACCGTTCCTGCGCCAGCGCGCGCAACCGCGAGTTGGCGGCCACACCGCCGCCGATGACCAGGTGATCGATGCCGTGCGCTCGGCACGCGGCCACGGCCTTGCGGGTCAGCACGTCCGCGACGGCTTCCTGGAAGCAGGCCGCGACGTCGGCGACCGGCACCGGCTCGCCTGCCGCCTCGCGCGCTTCCACCCAGCGCGCCACCGCGGTCTTCAGTCCGGAGAACGAGAAGTCGTAACTGCCGTCCCGGTACTTGCCTCGCGGGAACGCGATGAGGTCTCGATCTCCTGCCGCCGCGGCACGGTCGATGTGCGGGCCGCCCGGAAAGGGCAGCCCGAGCACCCTGGCCACCTTGTCGAAGGCTTCGCCGGCCGCATCGTCGATGGTCGCGCCGAGCGGCACGACCTCAGCCGCCACATCCGGCACGAGGAGCAGGGACGAATGGCCGCCTGATACCAGCAGAGCGACCGCAGGGGCTGGCAGCGCGCCGTGCTCGAGCTGATCCACGGCCACGTGCGCGGCCAGATGGTTGACGCCGTACAGCGGCTTGCCGGTAGCGATCGCGTAGGCCTTCGCGGCACTGACGCCGACCAGCAGCGCCCCCGCCAGGCCGGGACCGGCGGTGACCGCTATCGCGTCCACGTCGGCCAGGCGCACGCCCGCGGCGTCCAGCGCACGGCCGACGGTCGGCACCATGGCCTCCAGGTGCGCCCGGCTCGCCACTTCGGGCACTACGCCGCCGAACCTGGCGTGCTCCTCGACGCTGGACGCCACTGCGTCTGCCAGCAGCTCGTGTCCGCGCACCAGGCCGACGCCGGTCTCGTCGCACGAGGTCTCGATGCCCAGGACCAGCGGACCGGTCACGTTGCTTCACCGCCGTCCGTCTCGACCGCCCCATCGGCAGATCCCGGCCTCCCGCCGCGGGCACCGGCCTCCTGCCCGCCGTGGCTGCCAGGCTCGGCGGCCGGGCCGGGCCGCAGGACGCCGTCCAGGTCGCGCCGCATCACGATCGCGTCCATGCCGGACGGCTGGTAGTAGCCGGGCCGGATGCCGACGTCGTCGAAGCCCCACCAGCGGTAAAGGCGCTGAGCGCGGGCATTGTCGGCCCTCACTTCGAGGAATA
This sequence comes from Actinomycetota bacterium, assembly GCA_027314515.1. Lineage (GTDB taxonomy): Bacteria > Actinomycetota > Actinomycetes > Streptosporangiales > Streptosporangiaceae > JAJYUU01. The sequence continues at coordinate 41,087 of DAHVAR010000160.1, read as the reverse complement.
CCTCGGTGCAACCGCGCCGGACGGCCTCCTCGAGCAGGCAGGCGAGCAGCCGGGAGCCGATGCCCTGGCCCCAGTGGGGCGCAGCGACGGCGATCGTCAGCACGTCCGCCTGGCCTGCGGCGGCGAGCAGGCCCGCATAGCCGACGACCGCACCGTCATCCTCGGCGACGAGGTAGTACCGGCTGGCCGGCTGCTGGCCAAGCTCGCCGGCCAGCATCTGCCACGACCATGCTTCCTCGCCGAACAAGGCGAGTTCCAGCCCGAGCACGTTGTCGAGGTCAGCATCGGTCATCTGGCGTAGCCGCGTGCTCATGGCGTGACCCGCTTCGGCTTGCCTGGCTCCCTCGCGTCCGGCCTGCGCAGGTACAGCGGCACGGCAGGGTGGGCCGGCTCGCCCCGGCTCAGCCGGGCTGCCGAGATTGCCGCGAGCTGCCCAGCGGCAGGGAACGCCGGATTCAGCGGCCGGTCGCTGAGCTCGGGGTAGACCAGCGCGGCATGCCCGGCGACGGGCAGCCCGCGCGGCAGATCGGCTGGCCGGCTCACCTGCGGTCCGTCAGTGCGCTGGCCGGCCGCGCAGTAGCGAGCCCAGTACACCTCCCGGCGCCGCGCGTCGGTGGCGACCAGGAAGTCAGTGCCGCCATCCTCAGTCCGTGCCGCCTCAGTCCGTGCCGCCTCAGCACAGGCGGCCGCGGCTATCACATCGAGTGAGCACACGCCGTCGATCCTGATCGCAAGAGCGCTGGCCAGCACGCGAGCGGTGACCAGCCCGGCGCGCAGCCCGGTGTAGGGGCCCGGCCCGGTACCGACCGCGACGGCTGTCAGGTCCTCGCGCCCGGCCCCGGCGCTGCGCAGCACCTTGTCGATGAATACGGCGAGGATCTCGCCATGCCTGCGCCCGTCGACGGCGGACTCCTCGGCCACGACGGCGGTGCCGTCGTGCAGGGCCACCGTCACCGACGGCGTCGCCGTGTCAAAGGCCAGCAGCAGCACGGTTGACCAGCCTAGTGAGGCGCAGCCGGTGCTTCGACCGTAAGGCCCGCTCGGGCGGTCAGGCAGTGGGCTCGGTAACCGACTTCGCCAGCATTCCCCTGGCCGCGGCCTCGGCCCCGGCCTGCAGCGTCGCGACGGACACCGGCCCGAATCCCTGCCCGGACTCCTGGCCGGATTCCGACACGACAATGAGCACGTTGCGCTCGCGGATGACGACCGTTACCACCTCGGTGCTGATCCGCCTGACATGCTCGGCCTGGACCGCGACGAGCGCCTGCTGGCCAGTCTTAGGCAGCGGGCTGAGCTGAGCTGCCGACAGCGGCGAGCCCTTCGGCGGCTTCGCCAGGGTCCGCTGCGTGAGCGAGTAATTGTCCTGTGCGTTGGCCGAGGCGCTGCCGGGCGCGCTGCCCGCCGCAGTCGCCGCCGCGAACGGCTGATACGCCTGCGCGGTCACTTCCAGCACGAGGAAGTCGGGTTTGCGGTCCAGGGTGAAAGTGCACTGGCTCTGCGTGGTCTCCGCGATCTCGCTGGCTACCGTCCGGCCAGGGCCAGGCAGGTACTGGTTCAGCACGGTGCTGCTGACGCCGCCGCAGGCATTGGGAACCGACGTGAACTCACCCGGCAGCAGTGACGTCACGTACAGGGACGGCTTGGGGGTGTGATGAGTCAAGATCGCGGTAAGCCCGGCGGCGACGACGCAGACCGCGATGGCGATCCCGCACAACCGGTAGACGCGGCGTCGCGACTTGCGCAGCCGGGTCGCGGCAGCCCGGCCGCGCCGGGTCGGCAGCCCGGCGCGACCTGGCGGGTCAGCCAGGCCGACGGCCGGCGCCCTGCCAGAGTCGTCGGCCGGCGCCCTGCCGGAGTCGTCGGCGGGCCAGCCAGAGTCGCCAGCCGCCCGCCAGCCGGAGTCGTCAGCTGACCGCCAGCCGGGATCGCCAGCGGCCGGCCGGCCAGAGCCGGGGCGGTCGTCGTAGTACTCTTCGTCGGCTCGCCCGGCGGCATGGCTGCCGGGTTCTGCGCCGGGCCGCCGAGCTGTGCCTGGAGGATAGGCATTCGGGCCGGCCCAGGGCGGCAGCTGGTCATCCTGGTCAGGCCCGAACGCGTCAAACTGCGGCCGGTCCCGGCGCGGCCGGTCCGGCAACCGGTCGCGCCGCCCGCGATAGTCGGGCTGGGGCGGTCGGGCGGAGCGACGGGGCGGGATGCCCTGCTGGGCCACGGCACGCCTCCTGGTGGCTGATCGGAGCCGCGGGTGCCCCCGGCAAGGACCCGCTGGACTCACCGGCAGTGTAATAGCGCGAACACCGCCTCGCAGGACGATTCGGCACGCATTGCGGCCTGCGCGCGGACAGCCAGTGCCGAGCTCAGCTCAGGTCGGCCAGCGCCAGCCGGGTCGCCTCGGCCACATCCGGGTCCCGCCACCGCTCGCCGGAGCCGCGGATCAGCACGGTCCGCCGGGTGCCGGCCTCCCCGGCGTCGCTCACGTCCTGGCCGGCCGGTGGTTCGTCGGCCCAGATCCGGACCGACAGGAAGCTTGGCGCCAGGTCCTCGACCAGCCCTTCGCCCCACTCGACCACGGTGACCGCGGTCCCCAGATCTGCATCGAGATCCAGGTCGTCCACCTCGGCACGGCTGCCGAGCCGGTAGGCGTCGGCATGCACCAGGTCGGGTCCCGCTGCCAGGCTCGGATGCACCCTCGCGATGACGAATGTCGGCGAGGTAACCGAGCCGCGAACGCCGAGGCCCGCCCCGATGCCCTGAGCCAGGGTGGTCTTGCCGGCGCCCAGCGGGCCGGACAGCAGCACGAGGTCGCCGGCCCGCAGCAGGCTGGCCAGGCGGCGGCCGAGTCCGCGCATCTGGTCGGCCGTCGGCACCCGGATCAGCTCGTCGACACCCGGCGCCTCCGTGTCGCTGCCGTCGGAATCCCCGCCGGGCTGCGCGGCTGCGGACTGCGCTGGCTGTCCTGCCAGGTCTGCCGGTGATGGCTGCCCTGCCGGTGATGGCCGTTTCGGCTGGCCGGTCATGCCGGCCGCCTGGTCGCCGATTCCTCCAGTGCCAGCGCCACCAGGCCGGATATCTCCTCCGTCACGATCCCGGGCCGTTCCAAGATCACCATGTGCCCGGCCGCCGGTATCTCGACCAGGCTGGCTCCCGGGATCCCGGCAGCGAGCTCAGCGGTCTGCGCGGTGGCGACCAGCCGGTCCTCCAGGCCGGTCAGCACGACCGTGGGGACCCTGCCGATCGTTGCCAGCGAGCCCCGCTCGTCATGCTCGGTCAGCGCGAGGTAAAAGTCGGCGACGACATCGATGGGCGTCGCCCTGATCGTGTGCTCGAGGAATTCGACGACGGTAGGGCTGACGTCCGGGTCACCGAACGCGATGAAGCGAGTGGACAGGAACGCCAGGTCGCCGGCCGCGTCGCGGATTCGCTCGGTCAGCTCCGCCCGCCGGCCGCGGGATGACCCGCGCAGCAGCGCCGGGGCCGCCCAGCGGCCGACCGGACGCAGTGGCCCCGGCAGCCAGCCGGTCGGGTCGACCAGCGCGGTGGTGGAAATCAGCGTTACGCCGATCACCTTGCTGCCGAACAACTCCGGATGCTGGTCGGCCAGCGCCATGATCGCCATTCCGCCCATCGAGTGCCCGGCCAGCACGACAGGGGCGCCCGCCCGTGTCGTCGCGGCCAGCACGGCTGCCAGGTCACGGCCGAGCTGTCCGATGCTGATCCGGGCCGGATCACTGCGCCCTGACCTGCCGTGACTGCGCTGATCCCAGAACACCAGGCGGTAGTCAGCCTGCAGAGCCTGGCGCTGGTAGTGCCAGACGTCCTGACTGAGCGTATAGCCGTGACAGAACACGATCGTTACCGGCGAGTCCTCCGGCCCGCAGACCTCGGTGTGCAGGCGCACTCCGTCTTCGGCGATGACCGTCACCGGCCGCCCGCGTAGCTGACCGAACGGCTCGGTCACGGCCGGATCGGGGCGCAGCCGGATCCGGCCCACCGCGGCCTTCTCCACGGCGATCACCGCGCCGGCTGAGGCCGCCGCGACCCCGGTAGCCAGCCCTGCGACGCTAGAAAGCCGCCGCCACCTGACCATCGGTTCTCCCGTCTGCGGCCTGCGCCGCCATGTAGCCGGCCCCGCCGCCGGTCCCGGCCGCTGCATTGCCTGGCGCCAGCCCACCGGTTCCGGCTGCAGCTACCCCAGAGTAGGTTCTCGGCACCTTTCCGGTAAACCGGGTGACGATCTCGTAGGAAATCGTGCCGAGTGCTTCTGCCCACTCCTGAGCCGTGGGCTCGCCGTGATCGCCCGGTCCGAAGACGACGACCTCGTCGCCCGCCTCCGACGGGCCGTCACCGAGGTCCAGGATGATGTGGTTCAGGTTGACGGTCCCGGCGATGGAAACCCGCCTGCCCCGGCTGGCGAGCAACCTGACGGCGTTCGTCGCAAGCCTGGGGATCCCCTCGTTGTAGCCAAGCGGCAGGACGCCGAGCAAGGTGTCGCCATCGGTGACGTACCGGTGCGCGTAGGACACCGGCGTGCCGGCCGGCACCCGCTTCACCTGGATCAGCCTCGCCCGCAGGGTCATGGCAGGACGCAGCCAGTCCGGCGCGCCGCCGGGAAGGGTAGACAGGCCGAAGACGGCACCGCCGGGGCGGACCAGGTCGAAGTAGGAGCCGGGCAGGGTCAGGGTTGCCGGGCCGTTGGCGAGGTGCCGTACCTCGGGCCTCGCTCCCGCTCGCTCGGCCGCCGCGACCGCAGCGCGGAAGGCATCCAGTTGCCGGCCGATCGCCGGGTGACCGGGAATGTCGGCGCAGGCGAAGTGCGACCACAAGCCAACGATCTTCACCCGCCCGGCGGCTTGAGCCGACAGCGCCGCGTCGACCAGGGCGGGCCAGTCGGCCGCGATAGCACCGCCCCGGCCCATGCCAGTGTCGGCCTCCAAGTGCAGCCGGGCCGGCTTGCCCGCGGCCACTGCGGCTAGCGCCACCTGATCCAGCAGCGCGGCGGAGCCTACCGTCAGATCGATCTCATGCGTGATGGCCTGCGCGTGCGGCGAGTCCGGACTGCCGTGCAGGCTCAGCACTGGCTCGCGGATCCCGGCCTTGCGCAGCGCGATCGCGTCCGCAACCTGGACAACGCCCAGCCAGGTCGCGCCGCCGGCCAGCGCGGCCCTGGCCGATTCCAGCATTCCGTGGCCGTATCCGTCAGCCTTGACGACTGCCATTACCTGAGCGGCAGCGACGTGCCGCTTCAGGGCAGCCACGTTCGCCTGGATCGCGTCCAGGTCGACGGCTGCTTCCGGGTGCCCGTCCATGACAACTCAGTGTGCCAGCCAGCGCGGGGCGGTTGAGCCCGGCTGCGGTGCCGGAACGGCTGCGGTGCCGGAGTCGCTGCGGCGCCGGGACGGCTTCGGCCGGCCGCCACAGCCGGGTGCGGCGTTAGTTAGTGCCGTTCGTCACAGCGCGGATCGCGGCCGGGATCACGGCGATCAGGTCGCTGGCGCCGATCGGGGCATCGCGTGCGGCGAGCCGGCCGGCCATGCCGTGCAGGTAAGCGGCCGCCGCCGCCGCCGCCGCGGCGGGGACGCCCTGCGCGAGCAGCGAGCCCGCCAGGCCGGACAGCACGTCGCCCGAGCCGGCCGTGGCAAGCCAGCTCGAGCCGGTCGAGTTCACCAGCACCGGCTGACTCTCGTCCGGGCTGGCGATCAGCGTCGTCGAGCCCTTGAGCAGTACGGTGACGCCTAGTTCGGCCGCTGCCGTGCGGGCGTAGTGCAGCCGGCGCGCCTCGATGTCGTCGCGGTCCGCCGACAGCAAGCGAGCCAGTTCGCCGGCATGCGGCGTTATCAGCACGGGCGCTTCGCGGCGCAGCAGATCGCGGCGGCCGGCCAGCAGGGTGAGGCCATCGGCGTCGACCAGTACCGGTACGTCGCTGGCTAGCACCGCGTCGAGCAGGGCGGCCGCCTCCGGCCCGGTGCCGATCCCAGGGCCAGCCGCCCAGGCCTGCACCCGGCCGGCGGTCGTGATCGCCTCAGCCGGGCGGTCCGGGTCGTAGGCGGTGAGCACCACCTCCGGCCAGTGCTGGCGCACGACCCCGACCGCGACCTCGGCCGACACGAACCGGACCATGCCTGCCCCGCCATGGATGGCGCCACCGCAGGACAGCACTGCCGCGCCGGTGTACTGATCGCTGCCGGCCAGCAGGCCAAGCACGCCGCGGCGGTACTTGTCGGACTCGGTCGTCGGGCGTGGCAGTACTTCCGTCACGTCGGCAGCCTGGAGGGAGACGACATCGGGGTCGGGCAGGTAGGCGGCCAGGCCGATGTCGATCAGCTCCGTCAGGCCGGCGAAGCTCGCGCCCGGGTCGATCAGCAGGCCGGGCTTGATCGTGCCGAACGTCACAGTCACGTCGGCCTGGACTGCGGCGCCATGGACCTCGCCGGTGTCGGCGTCGATCCCGCTGGGCAAGTCGACCGCGACGACTACCGCGCCGTCGGCACGAGCCAGGGCGATCAGCCGCGCCAGCGACGCACCGGGCTCGCGCAGGCCGCCGTGACCGCCGATCCCGGTGATGCCGTCCATGATCAGGTCCGCCGCCGCGATCGCGTGTGCGGCGGCAGGCGCGATTGGTGCGCTGCCCGCGCAACCCAGATCGCGGCCGCCACTGGCCGCCATGATGCGGCCACCGCGGGCCAGGAGTTCCGCTGCGGCCGCTTCGTGCAGCTTCGGCCCGGACGCGATCGCGGTGACGTCAGCACCGCGGCCGGCCAGGCGGGCGCCCGCGTAAAGCGCGTCACCGCCGTTGTCGCCGCTGCCCGCGATGACTGCTACCGATGCGCCGTAGACGTGGTCGAGCAGGCTCGCGCACACCGACGCCAGGCCCGCCGCGGCGCGCTGCATCGCCGCCCCGGCCGGCAGCCTGGCCATCAGCGCGTGCTCAGCGGCGCGCACCGCCGCCACCTGGTGCGCGTTCCTCATCGTCTCATCGCCCTGTCCTCACGCCCCGTCCTCACGCCCCGCGACGCAGCACAGCACGAGCCTGCCCTGATCATCGCTCAGCAACCACCATGGCCACGCACAGGCCGGCATCGTGACTGATCGAGACGTGCCAGTTCGTCACTCCGAGCCGGGCCGCGGCAGCCGCGACGGTTCCGCTGATCTGAAGCACGGGCGCGCCGCTGGCGTCGTGACCGATGACGGCATCAGTCCAGCGCAGCCCTGGCGGTGCGCCGAGGGCCTTGGCCACGGCTTCCTTGGCAGCGAAGCAGCCGGCCAGCGATCGCGTCGGCAACCCGCGTTCACTGTCGGCGAACAAGCGCACTGCCAGTCTCGGTGATCGTGCGAGCGCCTGCTCAAGCCGGGAGATCTCGGCGACGTCGACGCCGATGCCAACGATCATGCGCTAAGCCTGCCATGCGGCACCGACCGGCGACGCCGTGCCAGCCCGCGCGCGGGCGCGCTGACCGTCCGGGCCGGCTAACCCGGCTCGCTGGCTGGCTGGCTGCTAACCCGGCGTGCTGGCCAGGCCGGCTAACCCAGTTCGCTGATGACATCGGCCAGGCGGCGGGCTAGCCGGTCAGCCTGGCCGGCGTCCTCTGCTTCCACCATGACCCGGACGGCAGGCTCGGTACCGCTCGGCCGCACAAGCACTCGGCCCGCCTCGCCGAGTTCCGCGGCGGCCGTCGTCACCGCGTCACTCAGCGCGGGCGACGATGCCACCAGCGTCTTGTCCACGCCCGGCACGTTGATCAGAACCTGCGGATACCTCGTCATCACGCTTGCAAGCGCGGCTAGCGGCCGGCCTTGCCGGGCTGTCTGGGCGAGCAGGTGGAGGCTCGTCAGCATGCCGTCGCCAGTCGTCGCGTGGTCGAGCATGATGACGTGGCCCGACTGCTCGCCACCGAGCACGAACTTGCCGTCCAGCATCGCCGCGATCAGGTACCGGTCACCGACCGGTGTCTCGACTATGTCGATGCCAGCCGCGCGCATCGCCCGCCGGAACCCGAGGTTCGACATAACGGTTGCGACCACCGTGTCGCCCGCCAGCCTGCCGTCGGCCCGCAGCGCGATGGCCAGCACGGCAAGGATCTGGTCGCCGTCCACGATCTGGCCGGCCGCATCGACCGCCAGGCACCGGTCCGCGTCGCCGTCGTAGGCTATGCCGGCATCCGCTTGCGCCTCCCGGACCGCCGCCGACAACGTCCCGAGGCACGTCGAGCCGTAGCCCGCATTGATGTTCAGCCCGTCCGGGTCGGCTCCGATCGTGATGACGTCGGCCCCGGCCCGGCGCAGCAGGTTCGGTGCATAACTGGAGGCGGCGCCGTGGGCGCAGTCAACCACGACCCGCAGCCCCGCCAGCGGGGATCCGTCATAGCCAGGCTGACACTGAACGGTACTCAGCAGATGCGCGAGGTACTGCTCGCCCTGATCCTTAGCGTCGCTAATCCGGCCGAAACCGCCCGGCGGCACCCCCGACGGGCCGCGGCTCAGCCCGCCACGACCAGGCGGAGTACCGGCAGCCCGGCCGCTCAGCATGGCGGCTGTCTCGTCCTCTATCTGGTCTTCGACCGCGTCCGGGAGTTTCACGCCGCCGCGGGCGAAGAACTTGATTCCGTTGTCAGCGGCCGGGTTATGACTCGCTGAGAGGACGACGCCGAAATCGGCTCCCATAGCAGCCGTGAGATAAGCGACACCCGGTGTCGGGATCACTCCGAGCCGCACGACGTCGATCCCGCCGGCTGCCAGGCCGGCGACGACGGCCGCCTCGAGGAACTCGCCGGACACGCGCGGGTCCCGGCCGACGACCGCGAACGGGCGCTCCCCGGCACGCCGCGAGCGGGCCGCGGTGAGCACGCTGGCCGCCGCGGCGGCGATGTTCATCGCCAGTCCGGCCGTCAGCTCATGACCAGCGACACCCCTGACGCCGTCAGTACCGAAAAGCTGGCCCATCGCCCGCCAAGATCCTCCGTGCCGTGCTGGCCGGCCCGGTTAGCGCTTGGAGTACTGCGGAGCCTTGCGGGCCTTCTTCAGCCCAGCCTTCTTGCGCTCGGTGACCCGGGCGTCCCTGGTCAGGAATCCGGCTCGCTTCAGGGTGGAGCGGCTGTCCGGGTCAACCAGGATCAGCGCCCTGGCGATGCCCAGGCGCAGCGCACCTGCCTGGCCGCTGACGCCGCCGCCGACGATGCGCGCCACAACGTCGAACTGGTCCTCAGCGCCCAGCGCCACGAACGGCTCGCTGATCAGCTGCTGATGCACCTTGTTCGGGAAGTAGATCTCGATCGACCGGTCGTTGATCTTCCACTGACCGGTGCCCGGCTGAATCCGGACCCGCGCGATGGCCTCCTTGCGGCGGCCCGTTCCCTGTGCCTTGCCGGTCACCACCGGCTTCCGGGCAGCCTGCCTGGGCTGGGCGTTGTCGCCGGTCGATGTGGTGTACTCCGACAGGTGCTCCTCGGGCGCGTTGGCGTCCGCTCCGGCATCCAGCGTCTCGGTGGACTCGGCCACGTTGTCTTCCTCGTACTTCCCGGTTGAATCTCTAGCCTGGCTCTGACGTTAGGACGTTAGTTGGCGCTGGCCCGCTGCTCGATCTGGGTGATCTCGAACGGCACTGGCTGCTGGGCCTTGTGCGGGTGCTCCGGACCTGCGTAGACCTTGAGCTTGCGCAGCATCTGACGGCCCAGGGCGTTCTTTGGCAGCATGCCCTTGACCGCCTTCTCGATGACGCGCTCAGGGTTGGTTGCCATCAGCTGGGCGTAGGAAACCGAGTGGAGCCCGCCCGGATAGCCGCTGTGCCGGTAGGCCATCTTGTCACGCAGCTTGTTCCCGCTGATGGCAACCTTGGCGGCGTTGACGATGACGACGAAGTCGCCGGTGTCGGCATGCGGCGCGAAAACGGGCTTGTGCTTGCCGCGCAGCAGCACGGCTGCCTGGCTCGCCAGCCGGCCGAGCACGACATCCGAGGCGTCGATCACATGCCATTGGCGCTGAATGTCAGCGGCCTTCGGGCTGAAAGTGCGCACAGTCATAAGCCTTCGCGTGTGAGTCCTGAATCTCTGGCCCGCGCTGGGGCATGTCGCCCGGGCGCGAGAATCCGCAGGTACTGGCCGCAGCTCACCTGCCGCTGGGGCACGACGGGCATGCCGGTACGCATGGATGCCCAAGCAGGATACCGGCCCTAAGCCACAGAGGTCAAAGCAAGGAGGCTCTACCGCCGCGGTCATACCGTTCCGCTGCTGCGCGGGCATCCGCGGAGGCCCGCGCCAGCCAGCCTGGCCAGCGACTCAGCGGAGATGGCCAACGGGGATTCCGGGCAGGCCGACTCCAGCGCGGGCCCCGTGAAGCGCGCACCCGACCCCATGAGACGGGCACCGGACCAATGAGACGGGCACCGGGCCCCATGAGACGTGCGCGGACCAGAAAACGCGTGACCAGGCGAACTTCGCGGCCCAGGGCGATACGCTCAACCGCATGCGAATCCCTGCTAGCGACGGCGCCGACCAGCGGAGCAGCCGTCGCCTGGGCCCGGTGGCGGGCCGTGGCGATAGGGATGCCGCCCGCGATCGGGATGCCGCCGACGGCACCGACCCAACCCTTGGTGGCCGGGATGCCAGCAGACGGCCCCCCGACGGCAGGGACATGACCGGCACCGACAGGACCAGCACCGACAGGACCGGCTGGTCCGGCTCCGGCCCGCGCGGCGCGGGAACGCGGACTGAGCCGGGACGTGGCCCTTGGCCGGCCAGTAACGGGAGTACCGCCCGCGGTGACTGGTCCGCCGGCGGTTCCGCTGGCAAGGGCCCGGTCCGCGGTTACCCGCCAGCGCCCGGTCAGCCGCCTCCGATGTATCCGCCAGGCCAGTTCGCGGCCTGGAACCGCGGCTTTGAAAGCCAGGGCGGGCCGCCGTCGCAGGCTGGCCCGCCAGGCCGTGAGCAGGCGAACCGCGGGTTCCAGGTGCCACCAGCCGGCCAGGACAGCCCGTCCGCCCAGGCGGGCCGTCTGGCAGCACAGCGGGCCGAGTCCGGTTCCCGGTATTACGACGATTCCGGTGCCGAGCCGGCTTACTCAGTGCTCGCGGTCAGCGACCCGGCGGCCGACGTGACTTCGACGCAGACCTGGCAGGCGGTCAGCGATGGCCGGTCGACCGGGACCTGGACGGCCCCGACCCGGCCCGGCGCGCCACCTGATGGCCGCCCCGCCCCGCCGCGCCCTGGGCCTGAGCCTGTGACGCCTGGCCCGGAGAGAACCGAGCGCACCAGCCACGTCGGCGACAGCCCGGAGCGCGAGGAGCGGCCCGGTCGCAGCCACAGCGGCGCGCACAGCGCCCCGTTGGCAGCCGCCGGATCGCAGCCGGACAAGCGCACCGAACGGGGGTCCACCGCTGACGGTACGCACCCGCGCGGCAACCGCCCGGCCAGCGGGAGTCGGACCAAGAGCGCACGCCGGCCCGCTCGCCGCAAGCGTCCGGCCAGTGTCAAGCTCGCCATCTCGGTTGCCCTGCTGCTCGTCCTCACCGCCGCGGCCACGCTCGCCTATACCGTGCTGCGTGCCGGGGGCAAGCCGAATCCAGGTGCGGCGGCCACCGGCCAGCCCAAGGTAACGTCCAGCGCGTCGCAGAGCCCGTCGCTGGGCCCGTACGGCCACATCGGCTCCCGCCAGTCCGACCCGCAGCCGCTGACGGTCGCGCAGTTGTTCCCGGCAAGCTTCCCGATCGGCGGGCAACTCGTCACTCGCACGGCGAGCGCGATCAGCAGGCGCTGCAACGGGGCAGTCACCGGATCGAACATTCAGTCAGCCGTCAGCGCCGGGCGCTGCGATCAGGCCGTCCGCGCCACCTACCTGGCAAGATCGCTGGGCCTGATGGGCACCGTCGGCGTGCTCAACCTCAGCACCGCCGCCCGCGCCGCTAGGGCCGTGAGGGCCGCCGACGCCAGCGATTACATCGCCCAGTTGACGGGCAAGCGCGGCCCCACGCGGCGGATCGGCAACGGGACCGGCATCGAGGAAGCCCTGGCCAAGGGCCATTACCTCATCCTCGTCTGGGCCGAGTTCACCAGCTTGCGCCGGCCAAGGACGGCGGGCCAGCGGACCCGGATCGTGACCTTCATGACGGAACTGGTACAGGGCACCGCTAACGTCAGCCTGGCAAACAGGATGCTCGGCGGCACTCCTTGACGGTTCCCGCGCAGACCGATAAAGACCAAAATCCGACCGGGAACGCCGCTTCCTGACTTCGGGAACCGCCAGGCCAGCCCGTTCCGGGCAACTCAGCCCAGCGTTCGGAGGCGCCGAGCCGCTGCCGCCTGGCCCGCCATGGCTGCCGGTTCGGGATAGCCAACTTCCTCCAGGCACAGCGGGTGCGGCGGCGCCACCCTGGCAGCCGGATCACGCCGCCGGGCCGCTAGCAGCTGGCCCGGCCACTCGACGGCCTTGCTGCCGTCGCCGACCTGCAGCAATGCGCCGGCCAGCGCACGGACCATGTTGTGGCAGAAGGCATCAGCGATCACGGTCGCGACGGCCACCCCCGGTTCGGCCCTGACCCAGATAAGCCGCCGGAGTTCGCGGATGGTGGTTGCTCCCGGTCGGCTACGGCAGAACGCGGCAAAGTCGTGCTCGCCGAGGCAGGCCTTGGCCGCCTCGTTCACCCGGTCGATGTCAAGCCGGCTGGGATACCAGAGGGTGTCATGGCGGCGCAGCGGGTCCGCCATCGCGGGGTCATCGCACACCCGGTAGGAGTAGCGCCGCCAGAGGGCGGAGTACCGGGCGTCGAAACCAGCGGGTGCCGGGCCGATCGCGGTGACCCGGACCGACAGCGGCAGCAGCCGGGCCAGCCTTCGCGCCACCGATCCGGCGGCGGCCGTCCAGTTCTCGGCGGGGACGTCGGCGTGCGCGACCTGACCGCGCGCATGCACGCCGGCATCGGTCCGGCCCGCGACCGTCAGGGACGGACCGTGGCTAAGCCGCAGAACCCGGTTGAGCGCTTCCTCGACAGTCTGCTGGACGGTGGGCTGGCCGGGCTGGGTTGCCCAGCCGCGGAAGGCCGAGCCGTCGTAGCGCAGGTCGAGCCTGAGCCTGATCGAATCGGGCCCGGCGGGAATGTCCGGCGCACGCTCGCCCCCGCCAGTGCACCCAGCGCAGACGTGCCCGGCAGCGGTTTGTGGCGCGCGCTCGCCCCCGCCAGTGCACCCAGCGCAGTCGAGCCCGGCCAGGGCTTCCTGGCCGGGCTCGCTCTTTGCTGCCTCGCTATTCGTCGGCCGCCTGCTCGTCTCCGGCGCCCGGCTCCTGATCAGCGGGCTCCGCGCCCGCCGCCTCAGCCTCCGCTTCCGCACTGACCTCGGCCTCGGCGGCTGAGTCTGCCCAGGCCCCGCCGACCTGATCGGCCCCGGTCTGGTCCGGACCGGGTGCAGCCGCTCCCGCCGTGTCCGCCTCGGTTGCCTCGGCTGCGGCCGTCTCGGCTGCGGCCATCTCGGTCGTAGCCTCGGCCGTCTCCGCGGCCTGGCCGCCACCGGGTCGCGCCACGGTGGTGGCGGCGGCCGGCGCCCGGCGCGCGCGGCGGCGGCGCGTTCGCTGCTCCGCCTCCTCGCGCACCAGCTCGATGACCGCCAGCGCGGCGTTGTCGCCCTTACGCGGCCCCACCTTGGTGATCCGGGTGTAGCCGCCGTCGCGGCTGGCGAAGCTCGGCCCGATCTCGGCGAACAGCGTGTGGACCACGCTCTTGTCCGTCATGACCGTGAGCACCTGGCGTCGCGCGTGCAGGTCGCCCCGCTTCGCGAAGGTGATCAGCCGTTCTGCCAGCGGCCGCAGCCTGCGCGCCCTGGCCTCGGTCGTTGTGATCTTGCCATGCTCGAACAGCGCGGTGGCCAGGTTGGCCATCATGTGCCGCTGATGGGCAGGGCTGCCGCCGAGTCGGTGGCCCTTAGTGGGCGTGGGCATCGAAGGATTCTCCCGGTTCGGTACTGTGCATGACTACTGGGCATCGCTACTGGCTTACGTAAGTGCTGGCTTACGGCAGGGTACTGACAGGCGGTTGCCTGTCAGTATTGCTCGGTCTCGACGTAATCGTCCTCGTCGTCAGCCCCGTAGCTGTCGGCCGCCGAGCCCGGGTCAAACCCGGGCGGGGAGTCCTTCAGGGCGAGGCCCATATCGGTCAGCTTCTGCTTGACTTCCTCGATCGACTTGGCGCCGAAGTTGCGGATGTCCAGCAGGTCCTGCTCGCTGCGGGCGACGAGCTCGCCCACCGTGTGAATGCCCTCGCGCTTGAGGCAGTTGTACGAGCGGACCGTGAGGTTGAGCTCCTCGATCAGCAGCGCCAGGTCGGCAGCGAGCGCGGCGTCCGTCGGCGACGGGCCGATGTCGATGCCTTCCGCGTCCAGGTTCAGTTCCCTGGCGAGACCGAACAGTTCGACGAGCGTCTTGCCGGCGCTCGCGACCGCGTCTCGCGGCCGCAGGCACTGCTTGGTTTCGATATCCAGGATCAGCTTGTCGAAGTCCGTGCGCTGCTCGACGCGGGTCGCCTCGACCTTGTAAGTAACCCGCAGCACCGGGGAGTAGATGGAGTCGATCGGGATGCGGCCGATCTCCTGACCCGGCTGCTTGTTCTGCGCTGCGGAGACGTAACCGCGGCCACGCTCGACCGTCAGCTCCATCTCGAGCTTGCCCTTGCTGTTGAGGGTGGCGATGTGCAGCTCGGGGTTGTGCACCTCGAGACCGGCCGGCGGAGCGATGTCCGCCGCGGTCACCGGGCCAGGGCCCTGCTTGCGCAGGTACATGTGCATCGGCTCGTCGTGCTCGGACGAGACGACCAGGTTCTTCAGATTCAGGATGATGTCAGTGACGTCCTCGGTGACGCCCGGAATCGTGGTGAACTCGTGCAGCACGCCCTCGATCCGGATGCTGGTGACAGCGGCTCCGGGGATCGACGACAGCAGGGTACGGCGCAGTGAGTTCCCGATCGTGTAGCCGAAGCCCGGCTCAAGCGGCTCGATGACGAACCGGGAGCGGAAGTCGTTTACCTGTTCCTCGGCAAGGCCGGGGCGCTGTGCGATGAGCATTGCTATTCCTTTCCACGCTGCCCGCTATATGACAGTCGCGCCAGCCGCCGGCGGATGGCCGCCGACGGGTCTTCCTCCGCAGGTCACGCCTGCGCATCACCGTCAGGCCGTGGCTTCGGCCCGGCGGTCGGTTACTTCGAGTAGTACTCGACGATCAGCTGTTCCTGGACCGTGGTGTCGATCTGGGCGCGCACCGGAAGAGTGTGCACCAGGACCCGCATCTTGTCCGGTATCACCTCAATCCAGGCGGGCGGCGTGCGGTCGCCCGCCTCGGCCTTCGCCACCAGGAATGGCGTCAGGTTCTGCGACTTCGGCGTGATCTCCACGATGTCGCTCTCGCTGACCCGGTACGACGGGATGTCCACCTTCTTGCCGTTCACCACGACGTGCCCATGACTCACCAGCTGGCGGGCCATGTCCCGGCTCTTGGCGAAGCCAGCCCGGTAGACGATGTTGTCCAGCCTAGTCTCGAGGATCTGCAGCAGCGTTTCGCCGGTCATGCCGCGCCTGCGGGCGGCCTCCTCGTAGTAGTTGGCGAACTGCTTCTCCAGCACGCCGTAAATGCGGCGGGCCTTTTGCTTCTCCCTGACCTGGAGCAGGTACTCGCTTTCCTTAGGCCTGTTGCGGCCGTGCTCACCCGGCGGGTATGGCCGGATCTCGATCGGGCACTTCGGCCCGTCGCACTTCGCGCCTTTCAGGAACAGCTTGGTCTTCTCGCGGCGGCAGCGCTTGCAGTCCGCACCGGTGTATCGAGCCATCTGTGCTTACTCCTCAGACCCTGCGCCGCTTAGGCGGACGGCAGCCGTTATGCGGAACCGGGGTGACGTCCTGAATGGACCCGACTTCGAGGCCGGTCGCCTGCAGCGACCTGATCGCGGTCTCGCGCCCCGAGCCAGGGCCCTTCACGAACACGTCCACCTTGCGCATGCCATGCTCCATAGCCCGGCGAGCGGCGGCCTCGGCGGCCATCTGAGCGGCAAAGGGCGTCGACTTCCTCGAGCCCTTGAAACCGACCTGGCCTGACGACGCCCAGGAGATCACGCTGCCACCGGGGTCGGTGATCGACACGATCGTGTTGTTGAAAGTGCTCTTGATGTGCGCATGGCCATGCGCGATGTTCTTGCGTTCCTTCCGGCGGACCTTCTTGACGCCGGTACGGCTCTTGGGAGGCATTCTGCTCCTCTAACATGCGGAGGTGATCGGACCAGCCGCACCGGGCCCGGCCCGCGGCTGTGCGCGGCACGGGCCCGTCGCGACGGACTACTTCTTGCCGGCCTTCTTCTTGCCGGCCACTGTCTTCTTCTTGCCCTTACGAGTCCGGGCGTTGGTCTGCGTGCGCTGACCGTGGACCGGGAGGCCGCGGCGATGCCGGATGCCCTGATAGCAGCCGATCTCGATCTTGCGCCGAATGTCGGCCTGCACCTCGCGGCGCAGGTCGCCCTCGACCTTGTAGTTGGCCTCGATCCAGTCGCGGAGCCTGATGATGTCCTCATCGCTCAGCTGGTGCACTCTGGTGTCGCCGCTGACGCCGGTCCCGGCCAGCGTCTCGAATGCCCTGGTGCGGCCGAGGCCGTAGATATAGGTAAGTGCGACCTCAAGGCGCTTGTCGCGCGGGAGGTCGACGCCGACGAGGCGTGCCATCGCGGGCAGTTCTCCTTCTCATTCAGCGGAGGTCCTGCACACCGCCCCGCGTCCCTGCCCGGACGCGGCCCCGGCCTCCCCCGGAGGTGTTCCGCAGCCGGCCCGGCCGACCGCGGATCGCGGTGCGTGCTTGGTTCAGTTGTCTGGGCTCGCGTGCAGGCGGGCCCAGCCACAGGTGCCCGGGCGCTGTCTCAGCCCTGACGCTGCTTGTGCCGCGGATCAGAGCAGATGACCATAACCCGGCCATGCCTGCGGATGATCCTGCACTTGCTGCAGATCTTCTTCACACTCGGCTTGACCTTCATTTGCCTGGTCTCTCCTGCGGCGCCGCCGACCCTGGGACGGTATGCGCCTCGCTAGTTTTTACTTGTACCGGTAGACAATCCGCCCACGACTGAGGTCGTAAGGACTCAGCTCGACGACGACCCGGTCATCGGGCAGGATCCGGATGTAGTGCATCCGCATCTTCCCGCTGATGTGGGCCAGGACCTTATGCCCGTTGTCCAGCTCCACCCTGAAAAAGGCGTTCGGGAGCGACTCCACGACCGTTCCCTCTATCTCGATGGCGCCGTCTTTCTTGGCCATGCCCTCCGCGCTTCGCTGCTTGCCGCGGCCAGCGTGCTCGCAAGCTGGCCGCTGTTAGTCTGACTGATCCGCATCCGCATGCCCTGGGCCCGGTACTGCCCGGGCCCAGCCGTCCGCTCCCGGCCGGGTTCGGATGGCTGTGGCGTCCCGCGCAGGAGCTTACGCACACTGCATCGGCATATGCACCATGTAGGCGTATGCACCGCGCAGCATAAGTACTTGTGCCATAAGTACTGTGCCAGGTACGGACGGCCCGGCTGGCTGACGTCAGGAAAACGACCGTGGGTCGGCGCGCCGACAGCAGCAGCTAATGGGCCGTCGGCCAGTCTACTTCAGCTCAGCGCCCAACGCGAACCCGGGCCTGCGAACGCAGGTCGACAGGTGTGACCAGCAGGCAGGCCCGGTCATTCCGGTCGGCGCAAGCGGCCTGCGCTAGCTAGCGGCCGGGGCGCCCTGGCAAGTCGTCGTCCCCTCGCGGCAGCCGGCGCTGACGGTTCCTGCCCTCGGTGAGCCCACCGCGGCTGGACCCGCCGCGGAGTGCGCCGGCAGTGACCCAGCTCCCGGCCAGTACCGCGCCCCACGGCCCGGCTACCCACAGCGGCCACGGGTAACCGCCGCCAGCCAGTCCCCAGACCACGAAGCAGATCAGCACGACCGTGAACCAGGTCCCCCAGGCCGCCCGCCAGGCGGCGTGGTGACTGCGGCCGCGCGGCCGGTTATCCCGCGGCTGGCGGGTCAGCGCGGCGTCCGGCAGCCGGTACAAGTCGATGGCGGGCAAGTCCTGGAGCAGCGCGTCGATCTCGCCAACGGTCTTAGCGGCCAGCGCCCGGTCCAGCCGCTCATTGAACTCCTCCGGCGACAGCCGGCCAGCGGTCAGATGTTCCCGTAGCAAGGATGCGGCCCGGTCCCGGTCGGCGTCCGATGTTCGGATATTAGGGTCATATGCCATCGGTCGCCTCCAGGGCATCGGACACATGCTGCCGCGTCGCAGCCACTTCCGGGCCGACCAGCACGGGCTCTCCCGCCGGCTCGGGCTTTCCTGCCCAGCTGCCTGGCCGTAGCGCCGCGAACCCGCCCGCGCCGCCATCCTCGGCCGTCAGTACGACGGGTCCGTCGTCGGTGATCGCGACGGTGTGCTCGAAATGCGCGGCCCAGCTGCCATCCGCGGTCACCACGGTCCAGCCATCGTCAAGCCTGCGGGTCGACGGCTCACCGAGCACCAGCATCGGCTCGATCGCCAGCGCCATCCCGGCCACCAGCACCGGGCCGCGGCCTGCCCGGCCGTGGTTAGGCACCGCCGGCTCCATGTGCATCTGGCTGCCGATGCCGTGACCGGTGTACTCGCGGACTATCCCGTACCGGCCCGCCGCCCGGACGGCCCGCTCCACGGCGTGCGAGATGTCGGTCAGGCGCCGGCCTGGCACTGCCTGCGCCAGGCCCTGCCAGAGCGCCCGCTCGCAGGCACGCAGCAGGGAGTCCAGCTCGTCTCGAGGGTACCGGCCGCCGGCGGCCGCAGCCTGAGGCGGCCCGACGCTGACCGTCAGCGCGCAGTCGCCGTGCCAGCCGCCCACGATCGCGCCGCAGTCGATGGAGATGATGTCGCCGGCCGCCAGCACCTTGGCCGCGTCCGGGATGCCGTGCACGATCTGGTCGTTCACCGACGTGCAGATGGTCGCTGGATAGCCGTGGTAACCCTTGAACGAGGGCAGGGCGCCGGCCGAGGAGATTTCCCGCGCCGCGATCGCGTCGAGTTCGGCCGTGCTGATGCCGGGCTCGACCGCGGCGGCAGCCGCGCGCAGCGCGGCCGCGGTCACCAGTCCTGCTTCGCGCATGATAGCGAGCTGGGACGGTGACTTCACCTCGATCGGGTCGCCCCGTCTTGGCCGCATAACGCCTCCCCTGCCCTGAGTCTCACGTTACCCGGTCGGCCCGGTCGGCCTGGCCGCTCGGCGGCTCGTCAGGTGATGAACCTGCGCAGTGCCGCCATCGCCCGGGCGGTGATCTCCTCGACCGGGCCGGTCGCGTCGATGCCGAGCAGGATGCCGTCGTCAGCGTAGAACGCGATCAGCGGCCTGGTCTGCTCAGCGTAGACGTCAAGGCGGTGCCTGATCGTCAGCTCACGGTCGTCGTCACGCTGGAAGAGCTCACCGCCGCAATCGTCACACCGGCCGGGCCGCGCGGGCGGTTCGAACAGCACGTGCCAGATCCGGCCGCAGACCCGGCAGGTCCGGCGGCCGGACAGGCGGCGCACCACCTCGTCGTCGTCGACCACGAGTTCCAGCACGATGTCCAGCCTGGTGTCCCAGTCAGCAAGCAGCTTGCGAAGC
This sequence comes from Actinomycetota bacterium, assembly GCA_027314515.1. Classification (GTDB taxonomy): domain Bacteria; phylum Actinomycetota; class Actinomycetes; order Streptosporangiales; family Streptosporangiaceae; genus JAJYUU01. The sequence continues at coordinate 21,502 of DAHVAR010000160.1, read as the reverse complement.
GTCTCGGCCTGCGGGACGTTGCGCGGGAAGCCGTCGAGGAGAAAGCCGTTCTGCGTGTCGTCCTCGGCGAGCCTGGCCTCCACCATCGCGATCGTCACCTCGTCCGGCACCAGGTCACCGCGGTCCATGAAGGCCTTCGCCTGGCGGCCAAGGTCGGTCCCGGCGCTGACGTTGTAGCGGAAGATGTCACCTGTCGAGATCTTCGGAATCGACAGGTGCGAGGCGATGAATTGGGCCTGTGTCCCCTTGCCCGCACCGGGGGGCCCGACGAGGACGACTCGCACTACCGCAGGAAGCCCTCATAGTTGCGCTGCTGCAGCTGGCTCTCGATCTGCTTCACGGTGTCCAGGCCAACGCCCACCATGATCAGGATGCTGGTGCCGCCGAGCGGGAACTGCGCGGTCGCGGCAAGGAGCCCGATGGCGACCACCGGAATCAGTGCGACCACGCCCAGGTACAGCGAGCCTGCCGCGGTCAGCCGGCTGAGCACGTGGCTCAGGTATCCGGCTGTCGGCCCGCCCGGCCTGATGCCGGGGATGAACCCGCCGCTCTTCTTCATGCCGTCTGCCACCTCGGTCGGGTTGAAGGTGATCGACACGTAGAAGTACGTAAAGAACACGATGAGCACGAAGAACGAGATCCCGTACGCGGGCTTGTCGCTGAGCACCAGGTTCGCGTTGACCCACCCCGCCCAGCCGGTCGTGGCGTTGTGCCCGAAGAGCTGCGCCGCGAGCTGCGGGATGTACAGCAGCGACGAGGCGAAGATAACCGGGATGACCCCGGCCTGATTGATCTTCAGCGGGATGTACGTAGATGTGCCGCCATACATCCGGCGCCCGATCATCCGCTTGGCGTACTGAATCGGGATCCGCCGCTGAGCCTGCTCCATCAGCGCGACGAACGCGATGACCGCCACGCCCATGATCAGCACGAGGGCGAAGACGAACGCGTGCTTGGTCTCGTAGATCAGCTGCATCTGGCCGGGCACGACCGCGATGATCTGGGTGAAGATGACCACCGACATGCCGTTGCCGACGCCCCGGTCGGTGATCAGCTCGCCGAGCCACATGATCACGGAGGTGCCGGCCGTCATGATGATCACCATCGTGACGATCGTGAACACCGACGGGTTCGGGATCAGGTTGGCGGTGCAGCCCGGGATCAGGTTGTGCGAGCGCGCCAGCGCGATGATCCCGGTCGACTGCAGGATCGCCAGGCCCACGGTGAGGTACCGGGTGTACTGGGTGATCTTGGCCTGGCCGGTCTGGCCCTCCTGGCGGAGAGTCTCCAGCCGCGGGATGACCACCGCCAGCAACTGCAAGATGATGCTGGCCGTGATGTACGGCATGATGCCCAGCGCGAACACGGTCAGCTTCGAGATGGCGCCGCCGCTGAACAGGTTCAGCAACTGGAAGACGTTGCTGCTCTTGCCGACGTTAAGGCAGGTCTGCACCGCGGTCTGGGACACGCCAGGGGTCGGCAGCTGCTGGCCAAGCCGGAACACGGCGATGATGAAGACCGTGAAGAGCAGCTTCTTGCGCAAGTCGGGCGTCCGGAACGCCCGTATGAACGCGGTTAGCATGCGCCGTCCCCTACTCGATAGTCCACCATCACCTGCCGGTCCTGCCGCGGACGACGCCGCCAGCCGGCGCGACCGCGCGGCTGGTCACCAGCTGCGCCAGCCCGGCCAGCATTGTGCTCGCCGAAGTCTAACGTGCCGGTAGGAGTCCGAAGGCCAGCCAGCGTGCCGATGCACCCGGTGCCACGTGCAGGATGGTCCGAGCCAGCGGAGTCTACGCTGGCCCGGACCTGCCTTCGGGCGGCGGTCATCTCACAGTTCAGTAACAGTTCCGCCCGCTGCCGCGATCTTCGCGCGCGCCGTGGCCGAGAACCGGTGCGCGCTGACCTGCAGCGCCGTGCTGACTTCGCCCTGGCCGAGCACCTTGACAAGCTCGCCCGGTCGCACCGCGCCCTTGGCGGCCAGGTCCTGCGGGCTGACCTGCCCGCCGTCCGGGTACAGCGCGGCCAGCCTGTCAATGTTGACGACCTGGTAACTGGTCTTGAACTGCGCGTTCGAGAAGCCCTTGAGCTTCGGCAGCCGCCGGGTGAGCGGCATCTGGCCGCCCTCGAAGGCCTCCGGCACCTGGGTGCGCGCCTTGCTGCCCTTGGTGCCACGGCCAGCCGTCTTGCCCTTCGACGCCTCGCCGCGGCCCACCCTGGTGCGCGGCTTGTGCGCGCCGGGAGCCGGGCGCAGGTGGTGGAGCTTCAGCCCGGCCCGCCCGCCGGCCGTCCCGGCAGCTGCCGGGGCCGCGGATGCATCCGGCTGCCCGGTATTCGTGCCGCCCTCTGCCATCGTTAGTCAACCTCCTCGACGGTGACCAGGTGGCGCACCGATTTGATCATGCCGCGGATCTCGGGCCGGTCTTGCTTGACGACCACGTCGCGGATGCGGTGCAGGCCGAGCGAGCGCAGCGAGTCACGATGCTCTTTCTTGCCGCCGATCTTCGACTTGACCTGAGTGACTTTCAGCTGTGCCATCGCCTAGCTCCGATGTCTCGACCTGCGTTAGCTGTTCTCGGGCGCGCTGGTTGCACCGCCGGGCGCGCCCGCGCCGACGGCCGCGGCGGCCGCCCTGGCCCGGAGCATCGCGGCCGGCGCCACGTGCTCGATCGGCAGGCCCCGCCGCGCCGCGATCTCTTCCGGCCGGTTCAGGCTCTTCAGCGCCGTGACGGTGGCATGCACGACATTGATCGGGTTAGACGAGCCGAGCGAGCGGGACAGCACGTCGTGAATGCCGGCGCACTCCAGCACCGCCCGCACCGGGCCGCCGGCGATGACGCCGGTGCCGGGGCTGGCGGGCTTCAGCAGCACGACGCCTGCTGACTCCTCGCCCTGCACCGTGTGCGGGATCGTGCCGGCAATGCGCGGCACCCGGAAGAATGCCTTCTTCGCCGCCTCGACGCCCTTGGCTATCGCGGCCGGCACCTCCTTGGCCTTGCCGTAGCCGACGCCGACCATCCCGTTGCCGTCGCCCACCACGACCAGCGCGGTGAAGCTGAACCGGCGGCCACCCTGGACGACCTTGGCCACCCGGTTGATGGTGACCACGCGCTCCAGGTAAGCGGTGCCCTTTTCCGGCCCGGCCCCGCGGCGGTCGTCGCGGCGCTCACGCCGTTCGCCGCCGCCACCGGCGCCGCGCCGCGGTGTTGCTGCCATCAGATCTTCCTCTTCCGTCGTTGCGTGCGAAGTTCCGCGTCCACTACTGCCGCGGGAGCCATCTAGAGAGTCAGCCCGCCGTCACGGGCCCCGTCGGCCAGCGCGGCCACCCGGCCGTGATAGGCATACCCACCGCGGTCGAACACCGCGGCACTGATCCCGGCCTGCACCGCCCGCTGCGCCAGCAATGCCCCGACCTGCTTGGCCTTGGCCGTCTTGTCGCCCGCCGCGGTACGGATGGACTCGTCCAGGGTAGACGCAGACGCCACCGTGTTTCCCGCGGTGTCATCGATGAGCTGGGCGAAGGTGTTCCTCGCCGACCGCGTCACCACCAGGCGAGGCCGGCCCGCGCTGCCCTCGACCTTCTTCCTGACACGCAGGTGCCGTCGCTGCCGCGAGGCGATGCGCGGCGCAGCCCGCCCGGTGATCCGGGTATGCGCCCTGGTCTTGGTGCCAGACATGTCTTACTTACCAGCCTTCCCGACCTTGCGGCGGATCTGCTCACCCTGGTAGCGCACGCCCTTGCCCTTGTACGGGTCGGGCTTGCGTAGTTTGCGGATGTTCGCGGCGACCTCGCCCACCTGCTGCTTGTCGATGCCCTCGACCACGAACCTGGTGGGCGTCTCGACCCTGAAGGTGATCCCGGCCGGCGCCTGCACCGGCACGGGGTGGCTGTAACCGAGCGCGAACTCCAGGTCCGGGCCCTTGGCCTGGACGCGATAGCCCACTCCGACGATCTCCATCGTCTTGCGGTAGCCCTCGGTGACGCCGGTCACCATGTTGGCGATCAGCGACCGCGACAGGCCGTGCAGCGCCCGGATCTCGCCCTCGTCGCTTGGCCTGGTCACGGTGATGACACCGTTCTCTTGCCGGATCTCGATTGGCGAGGTCACCTCGAGGCTGAGCTCACCCTTGGGACCCTTCACCTGGACCTGGCGACCGTTGACCGTGACGTCGACGCCGCTCGGGATCACCACCGGCATCCGTCCGATTCTCGACATGGCTGGCTCCTTACCAGACGTAGGCGAGGACTTCCCCGCCCACGCCCTTCTTCTTCGCCTGCTTGTCGGTCATCAGGCCGGCGGACGTCGAGATGATCGCCACGCCCAGGCCGCCGAGCACTCGCGGCAGGTTGTCCTTGCGCGCATAGACTCGCAGGCCGGGCTTGGACACCCGCTTGAGGCCAGCGATGGAGCGCTCCCTGGTCGGCCCGAACTTCAGCGCGATCACCAGGTTCTTGCCTACTTCGGCGTCCTCCACCTTCCAGCTGGCGATGTAACCCTCCTGCTGGAGGATCTCCGCGACGTGCACCTTGATCTTCGAGTGCGGCATGCTCACGGAGTCGTGGTAGGCCGAATTAGCGTTGCGCAGACGGGTCAGCATGTCTGCGACCGGGTCGGTCATGGTCATGGCCTGGTGGCCCTCCTCGCCGCGGTTTCCGCTGTGTTCCTCAACATCGGGGACCTTCGGCGTGGTCGGCGGGCGCTCGTCGCGCCCGGGACTGTGCTTGCTCGCGCCGGCCCGCTGGCCGGCTTTTGTTGTGCCGGGCGCAACCGCACCCGGCTGAGGTAGTTACCAGCTCGACTTGGTGATGCCAGGCAGCTCGCCGCGGTGCGCCATGGACCGGAAGCAGATCCGGCACAGGCCGAACCGCTTGTAGACGGCCCGCGGCCGGCCACACCGGGAGCACCGGGTGTAGGCGCGCACGTCAAACTTCGGCTTGCGCTTGGCCTTGGCGATAAGGCTCTTCTTCGCCACTGCTCAGCTCTCCTTGAACGGGAAGCCGAGTCGCCGCAGCAACGAGCGGCCCTCGGCATCGGTGGTAGCGGACGTGACGACCGTGACGTCCATGCCGCGCTGCCTGTCCACCTGATCGGGGTTGATCTCATGGAACATCAGCTGCTCGGTCAGGCCGAAGGTGTAGTTGCCGCGACCGTCGAACTGCCGGTCGCTCAGCCCCCGGAAGTCGCGGATGCGGGGCAGCGCGGTCGACAGCAGCCGGTCCAGGAACTCCCACATCCGGTCACCGCGCAGGGTTACGTGCGCCCCGATCGGCATGCCTTCCCGCAGCTTGAACTGCGCGATCGACTTGCGCGCTCGGGCCACGGCCGGCTTCTGGCCGGTGATGACCGTCAGGTCCCTGACCGCACCGTCGATGAGCTTGGCGTCCCTGGCCGCCTCGCCAACGCCCATGTTCACCACGACCTTGGTGACCGTGGGCACCTGCATGACGTTCGGGTAGCCGAACTCCGCCAGCATCGCGCCATGGATCTCGTCCCGGTAGCGCTGCTTCAGCCGGGGCGGCACGCGCTCCGCGCCCTCGGCCAGTGCGGCGCCGCTGGTCTTGGTGGCAGTGCTGGCCTTGGTGGCAGTGCTGGCCTTGGTGGCAGGCATCAGATGTCCTTACCGCTGGTCCGGGACACCCGGACTTTCTTGCCGCCGTCGGTCCGAAAGCCGGCCCTGGTCGCGGCCTTGGAGTCGGGATCGATCAGGGCTACGTTGCTGACGTGGATCAGGGCCTCCTGGGTCACGATGCCGCCCTCCTTGGCACCGCGCTGGCCCTCGTAGCTGACCTTGGTGTTCTTCCTGATGAGGTTCACGCCCTGGACGAGCACCTGGTCGCGGTCCGGCCGGACGGCGATAACGGTGCCCTCGCGACCGCGGTCCTTGCCCGCGATCACTATCACCTTGTCGCCCTTCCTGATCTTCATCCGCCGCGCCTTGCCCGGCTCGCTCTTCTTCGTCCCGGCCATCACAGCACCTCCGGTGCGAGCGAGATGATTCGCATGAACCGCTTCTCCCGCAACTCCCGGCCGACCGGGCCGAAGATGCGGGTGCCGCGCGGGTCGCCGCCGTCCCTGATCAGGACGGCCGCGTTCTCGTCGAAGCGGATGTAGGAGCCGTCGCCGCGGCGCCGCTCCTTGCGCGTGCGCACAACGACGGCCTTGACGACGTCGCCCTTCTTGACCCCGGCACCGGGGAGGGCATCCTTGACGGTGGCGACGATGATGTCGCCGATGCCCGCGTATCGCCTGCTCGAACCGCCGAGCACGCGGATGCACAAGATCTCCTTGGCTCCGGTGTTGTCGGCGACCTTGAGCCGCGACTCCTGCTGGATCACGTCAACTCCTGCTTCTTCACGCGCCTGCCCGACAGTTCGTCAGGATCGGCGTCCCGGCGGGAACGCGGACTTGCAACTCCGCGTTCCCGTGCTACTTGGCCTTTTCCAGGATCTCCGCGACGCGCCAGCGCTTAGTCGCTGACAGCGGGCGGGTCTCCATCAGCAGCACCCGGTCGCCGACGCCGCAGGCGTTCTGGCCGTCGTGCGCCTTGTACTTCTTAGTCCGGCGGATGACCTTGGCGTACTTGGGGTGCTTGACCCGGTCCTCAACCTCGACCACCACGGTCTTGTCCATCTTGTCGCTGACCACCAGGCCCTCGCGAACCTTCCGGTAGCCGCGCGTCTCGGTCTCCTGGCTGGCCGCGCTTGCCTCACTCATCGCCGGTCTCCTCGTCCTCGATAACGACGATGCCGAGCTCGCGCTCGCGCTTCACCGTGTAGATGCGCGCGATTTCCTTGCGGACGGCGTGCAGTCGGCCGTGGCTCTCCAGCTGGCCGGTGGCCGCCTGGAAACGCAGGTTGAAGAGCTCTATCTTCGCCTCGGTCAGCTTGAGGTTGAGCTCATCCTCGGTTGACGTCCGCAGGTCAGCGGCTGCCAGTCCCTTGGTCATCACGCCTCCCCCAGCTCTCGCTTGACGAACTTTGCCCCTTCAATGACAGGGCATCGGGAGCTTGTGTGGTGTGACATCACGCTTCACCAAGCTCTCGCTTGACGAACTTGCACTTCATCGGGAGCTTGTGCATCGCTCGCCTGAGGGCTTCCCTGGCAACCGGCTCGGGCACGCCGGACAGCTCGAACATCACCCGGCCCGGCTTGACGTTCGCGATCCACCACTCCGGCGCGCCCTTACCTGACCCCATCCGGGTCTCGGCTGGCTTCTTCGTCAGCGGGCGGTCCGGGTAGATCGTGATCCACACCTTTCCGCCGCGGCGGATGTGCCGGGTCATGGCGATACGAGCGGCCTCGATCTGCCTGTTGGTGACGTACGAGTGCTCAACGGCCTGGATGCCGTACTCGCCGAAGGTCACCTTCGTCCCGCCCTTGGCCGCGCCGGAGCGGTCCGGCCGGTGCTGCTTGCGGTGCTTGGTCCGCCGCGGAATCAGCATGACTCAGCTCTCCTCGCTTGTCGCTGGCTCGGCGGTGCCGGCCTGCGCGCTGGCCGGCTCGGCAGGCGCGGCGGCTGGCCGGTCGGTACCGTCCGGTGAACCCGGCCGGCGACGCTGGCCCCGGCCCGGGCGCTCGCGGTCGCGGTCCCGGTCGCGGTCCCGGCCGCCGCCACCGGGCCGCTGGCCGGCCCGCAGCGCCGCCGCGGCAGCCTCGCGCTCGGCGCGCGTCGCCGCAGCCTCGCCGCGGTAGATCCAGACCTTGACGCCGATCCGGCCGAAGGTCGTCCGTGCCTCGTAGAAGCCGTAGTCGATATCCGCGCGCAGCGTGTGCAGCGGCACCCGGCCCTCGCGGTAGAACTCCGAGCGCGACATCTCGGCGCCGCCGAGGCGGCCCGCGCACTGCACCCGGATGCCCTTAGCCCCGCTCTTCATCGCGGTCTGCATGGCCTTGCGCATCGCCCGCCGGAACGAGACCCGGCTGGACAGCTGCTCGGCCACGCCCTGGGCGACGAGCTGAGCATCCACTTCGGGGTTCTTCACCTCGAGGATGTTCAGCTGAACCTGCTTGCCGGTCAGCTTCTCCAGGTCACCGCGGATGCGGTCGGCCTCGGCTCCGCGGCGGCCGATGACGATGCCGGGACGCGCGGTGTGGATGTCGACCCGGACCCGGTCCATGGTCCGCTCGATCTCTACCTTCGAGATGCCGGCCCGCTCCATCCCGCGCTGCAGCAGCCGCCGGATCGCGACGTCCTCAGCGACGTAGTCCTTGTACAGCTTGTTGGCATACCACCGGCTCTTGAAGTCGGTGGTGATGCCCAGCCGGAACCCGTGCGGGTTCACTTTCTGGCCCACTAGCGGGTCCTCTCCCTGGTGCTTGCGACACGGCTGCCTGCGCCGCGGCCCGGAGTACCACGGTCAGAAACGATCACCGTGATGTGGCTGGTGCGCTTGTTGATCCGGTAACCGCGGCCCTGGGCGCGCGGCCGGAAGCGCTTCAGCGTTGGCCCCTCGTCCACCCAGGCACGGCTCACCACGAGCGAGCTGGCATCGAGGTGGCTGCCCTGGCCCGCATTGGCGATCGCGCTGGCCAGCACCTTGCCGATGGGGTCACTCGCCGACTGCGGCGCGAACGCAAGCGTTGCCTGCGCCTGGTCGGCAGGCATGCCGCGGATCAGGTCCACCACGCGGCGGGCCTTGCGCGGCGTGACGCGCACGTAGCGCGCCTTAGCCCTTGCTTCCATCTGAGTCTCGCTCTTCTCGTATCCGCTTGGTTGTCTGTCTTGCTGGTGCTGTCTTGCTGGTGCTGCCAGCGCAGGTAGCGTGCCGCACTATCGCCAGGGTTCACCGCGCCGCGATCCGCCCGTGGCGAGCGGCAGCGCGGTCAGCGGCGGCTCCGCCGGTCGTCGCGAACGTGGCTGCGGAAGGTCCTGGTCGGGGCAAACTCGCCGAGCTTGTGCCCGACCATCGCCTCGGTGATGAATACCGGCACGTGCTTGCGGCCGTCGTGCACGGCGATCGTGTGGCCGAGCATCGCGGGAACGATCATTGAGCGGCGCGACCACGTCTTGATGACATTCTTGGTGCCCTTGTCGTTTTGCACGTCCACCTTGTTCATCAGGTGATCGTCGACGAAGGGACCCTTCTTAAGGCTACGAGGCATCGCTATGTGCTCCTACCGCTTCTTCTTGCTGCGCCGGCGGGTGATCAGCTGATCGCTGGGCTTGTGCGCGCGGCGGGTCCGGCCCTCGGGCTGGCCCCACGGGCTGACCGGGTGGCGGCCGCCCGAGGTCTTGCCCTCGCCGCCGCCCATCGGGTGGTCGACCGGGTTCATCGCCACGCCGCGGACGGTGGGCCGCCGGCCCTTCCACCGGCTGCGGCCCGCCTTGCCAAGCTTGATGTTGCCCTGCTCGGCATTGCCGACCTCACCGACGGTGGCCCGGCATGCGGCGTCCACCTGCCGGATCTCGCCCGATGGCATCCGCAGCGTGGCCCGGTTGCCTTCTCTGGCCAGCAACTGCACGCCGGATCCGGCTGATCGCGCGATCTTGGCGCCGCCGCCCGGCCGCAACTCGATGGCGTGCACCACCGTGCCGGTCGGGATGTTGCGCAGCGGCAGGCAATTCCCGGCCTTGATGTCAGCGCCCGCACCGTTCTCGATCCGGTCACCCTGCTTCAGCCCGACCGGGGCGATGATGTAGCGCTTCTCGCCGTCGGCGTAGTGCAGCAGCGCGATGCGCGCGGTTCGATTCGGGTCGTACTCGATGTGCGCGACCTTGGCCGGCACGCCATCCTTGTCGGCCCGGCGGAAGTCGATCAGCCGGTAGGCGCGCTTGTGTCCGCCGCCCTGATGCCGCGTGGTGATCCGGCCGTACACGTTCCGGCCACCGTGCCCGTGTAGCGGCTGCACCAGGCTCTTCTCCGGCTCATCCCTGGTGAGCTCGGAGAAGTCCGAACCGCTGGCGCCGCGCCTGCCAGGGGTTGTCGGCTTGTACTTTCTGATAGCCATCTGCTGGAAGCTCCTCGTGATCGCCGGCTAGCTGACCGGTCCGCCGAAATGCTCAATCCGGTCGCCAGCGGCGAGGCTGACGATGGCGCGCTTGGTGTCTGGCCGCTTGCCCCAGCCGAACCGCGTCCGGCGGCGCTTGCCCTGCCGGTTGGCCGTGTTAACGCCGGTCACCTTGACGTTGAAGGTGGCCTCCACCGCCTGGCGGATCTGGGTCTTGTGCGTGCCTGGCGCGACGATGAAGGTGTACTTGCCGTCGTCGGCGAGGCGCAGGCTCTTTTCCGAGATAACCGGGCGCAGCAGGATGTCCCGCGGGTTGACGATCTTGTTCACTGCTGCTCGTCCTCCTGCTCGGCTGTCGCGCCCGCGGCCGGCTTCGCGGCGCCCGTGACCCGGGCGACGAAGCTGTCCAGCGCGTCTGCGGTGAACACCACGTGGTCGCTCACCAGCACATCTCTGGTGTTGAGCTGGCCGTCATCGAGCAGGCGCACGCCGGCGACGTTACGCAGGCTCAGCCTGGTCAGCTGGTCGGCTCTCGTGGTCACGACGAGCACATGCGCGCCCGGCGCGCCGGTGACGGCGGTCAGCGCGGTCAGCGCGGACTTCGTCCTTGGCGTCTCGCCCTCGACCAGGCTCGCGACCACGTGCACCCGGCCATGCCTGGCCCGGTCGGACAGCGCGCCGCGCAGCGCCGCGGCCTTCATCTTCTTCGGCGTCCGCTGCTCATAGGACCTCGGCTGCGGGCCGTGGACGACGCCGCCGCCGGTGAACTGCGGCGCGCGCAGCGATCCCTGCCTGGCCCGGCCGGTGCCCTTCTGCCGGTACGGCTTCCTGCCGCCGCCACGGACAGCGCCGCGCGTCTTGGTGGCGTGCGTGCCCTGCCGGGCAGCGGCCTCCTGCGCCACCACTACCTGGTGGATCAGCGGCACGTTGACCTTGGCGTCGAAGATCTCCGCAGGCAACTGCACGCCATCCGGCGTGGCGGCCGGCGGCTGGGTCGTGGAGCTCGTCTTGGCCGGGCTCATCTCGCCTCACTCTTAGCTGGGGACTTAGCGGCGTTGCGGACGAGCACGAGGCTGCCGGCCGCGCCGGGGACCGCGCCCTTGATCAGCAGCAGCCCGCGGTCGGCGTCCACGCGGTGCAGGGTCAGGTTCGCGGTGGTGGTGCGCTCGCCGCCCATCCGGCCGGCCATCCGCACGCCCTTGAAGACGTGGCCAGGGTAAGCGCAGCCGCCGATGGAGCCGGGCGCCCGGTGCTTGCGCTTCGTGCCGTGGGACGAGCTGAGCCCTTTGAACCCGTGCCGCTTGACGACACCGGCAAAGCCCTTGCCCTTGCTGGTAGCGGTCACGTCGACAAGCTCGCCCGCGGCGAACGTCTCAGCGGTGACCTCCTGCCCGAGCGTGTAGCTCGCCGCGTCGTCGGTGCGCACCTCGACCAGGTACCGGCGCGGGGTGACGCCGGCCTTGGCGAAGTGCCCGGCCACCGGCTTGGTCACCCTGCGCGGGTCGATCTCGCCGAAGCCGAGCTGCACGGCCGAGTAACCGTCAGCATCGGGCGTCCGCACCGCGGTGACGACGCAAGGGCCCGCCGCGACCACCGTGACGGGAACGATCCTGCCGTCATCGGCGAAGACCTGGGTCATGCCGAGCTTGGTGCCCAGGACCCCTTTGATCTGCTTGGTCATCACAGTGCTTTCTTCTTCGGGCTTGGTTGCCAGGGCGTCTTCTCAGCGCCCTGCTACAGCTTGATCTCGATGTCGACGCCGGCCGGCACGTCGAGCCGCATGAGCGAGTCGACGGTCCGCGGCGTCGGGTCGATGATGTCGATCAGCCGCTTGTGGGTGCGCATCTCGAAGTGCTCGCGCGAGTCCTTGTACTTGTGCGGCGAGCGGATGACGCAGTAGACGTTCTTCTCGGTCGGCAGCGGCACGGGGCCGGCGACCTTGGCGCCGGTTCGAATCACCGTGTCGACGATCTTCCGCGCCCAGCTGTCGATGACCTCGTGGTCATAGGCCTTGAGCCGGATGCGGATCTTCTGTCCCGCCATGTGGCTTCGATGTCCTCACTGTGTTTGCCCCTGGGGCATGACCCCCCGGGATCCCTCCAGCCGGCGTCCGCTCGGGCCGGCCCGCGGGCCGGCCGTCCCGGGCGCCGATTGGAGCGTCCGCTGCCGTGGCGCGGTCCTGACGACCGCGCTGCAGCGGGCCCGGGAGTTCCTCCCGGGCCCGCCGTGCTACTTGACGATCTTCGTGACCCGTCCGGCGCCCACGGTCCGGCCACCCTCGCGGATAGCGAAGCGCAGGCCCTCCTCCATGGCGATCGGCTGGATCAGGTCAACCTTCATCTCGGTGTTGTCACCGGGCAGCACCATCTCGGTGCCTTCCGGCAGGTGCACCACGCCGGTGACGTCGGTGGTGCGGAAGTAGAACTGCGGCCGGTAGTTGTTGAAGAACGGCGTGTGCCGGCCGCCCTCGTCCTTGGACAGGATGTAGACCTGCGCCTGGAACTCGGTGTGCGGGGTGTTGGTGCCCGGCTTGATGATGACCTGACCGCGCTCCACATCCTCGCGCTTGGTGCCGCGGAGCAGCAGGCCGGCGTTGTCGCCCGCCTGGCCCTCGTCCAGGATCTTGTGGAACATCTCCACGCCGGTGACCGTGGTCTTGCTCGCCTTCGGCCGGATGCCGATGATCTCGACCTCGTCGCCGGTGTGGATGACGCCGCGCTCGATCCGGCCGGTCACCACGGTGCCGCGGCCGGTGATCGAGAACACGTCCTCGACCGGCATCAGGAACGGCTTGTCGGTGTCCCTGGTCGGCTCGGGGATGTTGTCGTCGCAAGCGCTGATCAGCTCGACGACCTTCTCGCCCCACTCGGCGTCGCCCTCGAGCGCCTTGAGCGCCGATACCCGGACCACCGGCACGTCGTCGCCCGGGAACTCGTACGAGCTGAGCAGCTCGCGCACCTCGAGCTCGACAAGCTCGAGGATCTCCTCGTCGTCGACCATGTCTGCCTTGTTCAGCGCGACCACGATGTACGGCACGCCAACCTGGCGGGCCAGCAGCACATGCTCACGGGTCTGCGGCATCGGGCCGTCGGTAGCCGCGACTACCAGGATCGCGCCGTCCATCTGGGCGGCGCCGGTGATCATGTTCTTGATGTAGTCGGCGTGACCGGGGCAGTCGACGTGCGCGTAGTGCCGCTTGTCGGTCTGGTACTCCACGTGCGAGATCGCGATGGTGATCCCGCGCTCCTTCTCTTCCTTCGCGTTGTCGATCGAGTCGAACGGGCGGAAGGGATTCAGGGTCGGGTACTTGTCGTGCAGCACCTTGGTGATTGCCGCAGTCAGCGTCGTCTTGCCGTGGTCGATATGACCGATGGTGCCGATGTTGACGTGCGGCTTGGTCCGCTCGAACTTCGCCTTCGCCACTGCTGTCTCCTCGTTGCGATCGTTTCCCCACCGCGGGTGGGGTCAGGCGCTCACGCGCGCTGCTTGGTTCTCCATCGTTAACTTCTGACTATTCGCCGCGTGCCTTGGCGACGATCTCCTTGGCGATGCTGGGCGGAACCTCGGCATACGAGTCGAACTGCATGCTGTAATCCGCCCGCCCCTGTGTCCGGCTGCGCAGGTCCCCCACGTAGCCGAACATCTCAGACAGCGGGACAAGGGCCTTCACGACCCGCACCCCTGACCTCTCCTCCATGGCCTGGATCTGGCCGCGGCGGCTGTTGAGGTCGCCGATGACGTCGCCCATGTAGTCGTCGGGTGTCCGCACCTCGACGGCCATCATCGGCTCGAGCAGAACGGGGTCGGCATGGCCGGCCGCCTTCTTGAACGCCATCGATCCGGCGATCTTGAAGGCAAGCTCGGACGAGTCCACTTCGTGGTAAGCGCCGTCGGTCAGCGTGACCTTGACGTCTACCATCGGGTACCCGGCCAGTACGCCGAACTCCGCGGCCTCCTGACAGCCGGCGTCGACCGACGGGATGTACTCGCGCGGCACGCGGCCGCCGGTGACCTTGTTCTCGAACTCGTAGCCGCCGCCGTCGCCGCCGGTCGGCTCAAGGTCGATGAACACCCGGGCGAACTGACCGGAGCCACCGGTTTGCTTCTTGTGGGTGTACTCGACCTTCACGACCTTCTTGCGGATGGTCTCGCGGTAGGCGACCTGTGGCCGGCCGATGTTGGCCTCGACCTTGAACTCCCGCCGCATCCGGTCGACCAGCACTTCCAGGTGCAGCTCGCCCATGCCCGAGATGATCGTCTGGCCGGTCTCCTCGTCGGTCCTGACCTGGAAGGTCGGGTCCTCCTCCGCCAGCCGCTGGATGGCGGTGCCGAGCTTGTCCTGGTCGCCCTTGGTCTTCGGCTCGATCGCCACGTTGATGACCGGCGCCGGGAACGTCATCGACTCCAGGATGACCTGCTGGCTCGGATCGCTCAGCGTGTCACCGGTGGTGGTGTCCTTGAGTCCCATCACGGCGACGATCTGGCCAGCCGTCGCGGACGGGCGCTCCTCGCGCTTGTTCGCGTGCATCTGGTAGATCTTCCCGATCCGCTCCTTGCGGCCCTTGGTCGAGTTCAGCACCTGGGTGCCGGCATCGAGCTTGCCGGAGTAGACGCGAATGTAGGTCAGCTTGCCGAGGTGCTGATCCGACATGATCTTGAAGGCCAGCGCGGCGAACGGCTCCGCAGGATCGGCGTGCCGCTCGATGACCGCCGTCTCGTCGCCGACGGCGTGGCCCTTGACCGACGGGATGTCCACCGGGCTCGGCAGGAAGTCCACGATTCCGTCCAGCATCGGCTGGACGCCCTTGTTCTTGAACGCGCTGCCGCACATCACCGGAGTGATGGCGCTGGCGATGGTAGCCCGCCGGATCGCGGCGATCAGCTGGTCGGCATCGGGCTCGGTGCCTTCCAGGTAGAGCTCCATCATCTCCTCGTCGTTCTCGGCGATGGCCTCTACCAGCTTGTCCCGCCACTCCCGGGCCGCCTCGGCGTGGTCATCGGGGATGGACACGACGTCGTAGGTGTCGCCCTTGCCCTCGGTCTGCCAGAGCATGGCGCGCATCCGGATCAGGTCGATGACGCCGCGGAAGTCTGACTCGACGCCCCACGGGAGCTGGATCACCAGCGGGGTGGCGCCCAGCCGGTCAGCGATCATCTCTACGCAGCGGTGGAACTCGGCACCTACCCGGTCCATCTTGTTGACGAAGCAGATCCGCGGGACGCCATACCGATCGGCCTGCCGCCAGACCGTCTCCGACTGCGGCTCGACGCCCGCGACGCCATCGAACACCGCGACTGCGCCGTCGAGAACGCGCAGCGATCGCTCCACCTCGACGGTGAAGTCGACATGGCCCGGCGTGTCGATGATGTTGATGGTGTGATCACGCCACATGGTTGTCGTCGCGGCAGACGTGATCGTGATGCCTCGCTCCTGCTCCTGCTCCATCCAGTCCATCGTGGCTGCGCCCTCGTGGACCTCACCGATCTTGTAGTTGATGCCGGTGTAGAACAGGATCCGCTCCGTGGTCGTGGTCTTGCCCGCGTCGATATGCGCCATGATGCCGATGTTCCGGACATTGGCGAGTTCGCTAGCGGTCTGTGTCGCGGCCACTTGGGTGATCCTCGATCCTTGATCAGTCGGGTCGCTCGCTACCAGCGGTAGTGAGCGAATGCCTTGTTCGACTCGGCCATCTTGTGGGTGTCCTCGCGGCGCTTCACGCTCGCGCCGAGTCCGTTGCTGGCGTCCAGCAACTCGTTCATGAGCCGCTGGGTCATGGTCTTCTCCCGGCGCTGCCGTGAGTACGTGATCAGCCAGCGAAGCGCGAGCGTCGTGCTCCTGGAGGCGCGGACCTCGACCGGCACCTGGTAGGTCGCGCCGCCGACCCGGCGGCTGCGGACCTCGAGCGTCGGCTTGACGTTGTCCAGCGCGCGCTTGAGCGTCACGACAGGGTCATTGCCGGTCTTGTCCCGGCAGCCCTCGAGCGCACCGTAGACGATCCGCTCGGCGAGCGACCGCTTGCCGCTCTTCAGCACCTTGTTCACCAGCGCGGTAACCAGCGGCGACCCGTAGACCGGGTCGGTCACCAGCGGCCGCTTCGTCGCGGGGCCCTTGCGCGGCATGTCAGCTCTTCTCCTTCTTCGCGCCATAACGACTGCGGGCCTGCTTGCGGTTGCGTACGCCCTGGGTGTCCAGCGAACCGCGGATGATCTTGTAGCGCACGCCGGGCAGGTCGCGGACGCGCCCGCCGCGGACAAGCACGATCGAGTGCTCCTGCAGGTTGTGCCCGACGCCCGGAATGTAGGCGGTGACCTCGACCTTGCTGGTAAGCCTGACTCTGGCAACCTTGCGCAGGGCCGAGTTGGGCTTCTTTGGCGTGGTCGTGTAGACGCGCGTGCATACCCCGCGACGCTGCGGGCTGCCTTGCAACGCCGGAGTCTTGTTCTTGGCTACCTTGTCCTGCCGGCCCTTACGGACCAGCTGCTGGATCGTGGGCAACGCGTCTCCGTCTTCCTCTGCCGCGCGCCTGCTGGCGCGGTGCCTGTCTGTCAATCTCCGCTGACTGCCCGGCTGGCTGAGACCAGCCGGCCGCCGCACCGGGTGGTGCGGCCAGTCGGTTGCCCCGCCAATGGCGACGGAGCCGTTATGCTCGGGCCGCGCATAACGCGGCCAGGACGATTCCGGACTGCTGGTTCATGCTTGCTGCCTGCAGGTTTCCCGGCTGACAGCCGCTCGGCCGCCCCCCGCGGTCGGGCGTGTCGCGAAGCTCGCGGCGCACCCAGGCTCGAAAACGAGCCGGATCCGGGAGGGAGGTCTCGCTGCCCGCCTAGCCTCATGTATTCCAATGAGCACCGCTGCTCATCGGCACGAGCCGGATGGGACAGCGGTCACAGGCAAGCACGCACCTGTGAGGTACAGGCGCGGAGAACCACAATACCTAAGGTCTGCGGCGCTGGTCAAAACGGGCCGACCTCTAGCACCCCGCAGGGATCAGGCTAGCGAACCCGTGCCGCTGCCGCAGCCATTCCGGACACAGCCGCGAAGCGCGCGAAGCGCCGCTCCAAGCACAGCTATGTCACGTATGTCGCGCGACCTCCCGGGGTAGGAGTCAGCGATGAAACGGCTGCGGACCAGCCGGTCCATGATCGCCAGCGGGAGGTCGGTCGGTTGCCTCTTCTTGTCGGCACCTCAGGCTGGCAGTACCGTGACTGGCGCGGCAGCTTCTACCCGGCCGGAGTGCCAATGTCGCGCTGGCTGCAGTACTACGCCGGGCGCTTCGCAGTGGTCGAGAACGACGGCACCTTCTACCGGCTGGCCAGCCGGGATACCTTTGCCAGCTGGCGTGAGCGCACCCCTGCGGGCTTCGCCATGGCGATCAAGGCCAGCCGCTACCTCACTCACATCCGGCGGCTGCGAGACCCGGCGGAGCCAGTCGCCCGGCTGCTGGGCGCTGCCAGCGGGCTCGGCGACCATCTCGGCCCGATCCTGCTGCAGCTTCCACCGAGCCTGAAAACCGATCCAGCCCTGCTCGCCGAGTGCCTCCGGCAGTTCGCCGCGGAGTTCTCCCGGCTGCCAGCTTCCGCGGCTGGGGGCGGCCGGGTCTGCGTGGAGTTCCGGCACCCGTCCTGGCTCACCGACGACGTCCGGGCCATCCTGGCCGAGCACGACGCCGCCCTCTGCTGGTCGGACCGGGGCGGCAGGCCGCTCGGACCACTGTGGCGGACCGCCGACTGGGGTTATGTCCGATTCCACGAGGGCGCCGCGCAGCCCTGGCCCCGATACGGCCGGCAGTCGCTCAAGTCGTGGCTCAGCCGGATCAGTGAGGCCTTCGCATCCGAGTCGGACGTGTTCGCATTCTTCAACAACGATCAGTACTGCGCCGCTCCAGCCGACGCCGCCGCGCTTGCCGCGCTGGCTGATCGGGCCGGCTGGCCCGCCCCCCGCCCGGCCCCCGCGGCAGCCAGCTGACCACCCGCGTACGCGGCGAACAGCGCACGGCCTGGCGGTTCGTAGCGGGCGTCACGTCAGCCAGCGTCACCGCTTCCCTGGCCACATCCCGAGCCTGCCGAACAGGGCCACCAGCGCCGGCACCAGCAGCGACCTGACCATGATCGCGTCGATGACGACGCCCGCCGCCATCGCTGCCGCAACTTCGCGGAACTGCTGCAGCGGAATCAGCGCAAGCAACCCGAAGCTAGCCGCGAGAGCGATCGCGGCAACGGTGATCGCGCGCGATGCCTGCGCACCAGCGACAGCGACGGCGTCACGCAGGGGACGGCGCCGCGCTTCCTCCCAGATTCGGCCAACCACGAAGACGTTGTAGTCCGCGCCGAGCGAGATCAGCAGCACGGCTACGGTGAATGGCACGTAATACACCAGACCGTCGTATCCGAGCCGGTCCTGAAACACCCAGACGGTCACGCCAAAGGTGGCAAGAAGCGCCAGCACGCTAGCGGCAAGCAAGTACAGCGGCGCGAGCAGCGCCCGCAGGAAGATGGCCAGCAGCACAAACGTGATGGCCAGCATCAGCAGCGCCAGTTCGCCGAGGCTGGACGTGACCGAGCCGATAACCTCGCCGGCGGCCGCGGTCTCGCCGCCTACCTCCACGCGGACGCCGGAAAAACCGGCCGACGAGACGAGCCCGGGCAGATTTCGCTCCAGTGCTGCTACGTGATCCACGGCTGGTGCGCCGAGGGGATCTGTCCGTTCGATGATGCCGAAGCGGGCGCCGTTGCCCGACTTAGCCAGCATCGGGTTCGGTATCGCCGCTGCCGCCGCCGAAGCGGCAGCGGCCCGCCTGATCAGCGCAGCCATCGTCGCCGGACCGATGACGCCGGCTACGCCGGGCTGCCGTGCCAGCGACGCCTGCAGCCGGGCGAGGCTAGCCGTATCGCGAGTCACGCCACTGCCGAGGATCAGCACCTCGGTTGGTGCCACGATGCCGACCGCGAACCCCTTCCCTGCTGCAGCCTGCGCCTGGGCAGGCTGGGAGTCGCTCGGCAGCGCGGTGACGAGCGGTGCGCCCAGCCTCAGGCCGGTAGCGCCGACGGCGACGCCCAATAGCACGAGCACGCAGGCAACGGCGATGACCAGCGAGACTGGCCGTGCCGCCGCGAACCTCGCGATCGCCTCGCGCACCCGCCACGGCGACCGCGGCGGCTCGGCCGGCGCCCTGCCCTCGTCCTGCGCCCTGATGGCCTGCCTGGCAGCCTTCCTTGCCGCCCTGAACCAGCGCGGCCCCGGCCGGAACAGCGCGGTGCCGAAAATGCTGATGAGCGCAGGAGCCAGCGTCAGCGAGACCACCATCGCGGTCAGTACGGTCACCGCGAGCGCTGGCCCGAACGCCCCGATCAGCTGCAGCTTCGCAATAGCAAGTGACGCTGTGCCCGCCGCCACCAGAAGTCCGGCCGCCAGCACGATCGGCGCGAATTCGGCTGTCGTCAGCCGGGCGGCCTGCAGCTTCGTGAGCCCTTCGGCGAGCCTGTTGCGCATCCCGGAGACGAAGAAGACCGAGTAATCGGTCGTCACCCCGAGCAAGAGCACGACCAGCACCGGCTCGACATCGGGCGGTAGCGTCACGTGCGCCTGATGCATGACCCACGCGACAATCCGGACGGCCAGCAGGAACGCGGTCGCGGCGCAGGCCAGCGTTACCGCGGGCGCGCCGAGGGAGCGGAAGGAGAGCCCGACGATCAGCGCGATGGCGAGGACGGTGGCCAGCTCCACCCAGACCAGGCGCTCGCTGATGATGACGCCCTGCTGGTAGGCCGCGATCCCGGCACCGGTCACTCCGACTAGATGGCTGTCCGCGCCGGAGGCGTACCGGCCGGCATAGCGCTCGCTTCCGGCCTGCTGCTGTGCGGCCGACGCTGACGGCCGGAAGTACAGGTATGTCAGGACGGTCGTCGACCGCTCGAGCGAGCCGGGGAAGAGCCTGGCAGTGTTCGGGATAGGCAGGGCGCCGGCGAGGCCGCCGATCGGCGCGCCGCCGAGGAGGCCGGCACCGGCGTGCTGTCCGCTGCCGGAACTCGCCTTATCGACGTTCAGCGCGTTCCGGACCGCAGCCGCCTGGACTGCCGGGGGCAGTCCGGACGCAGCGCGCTGGACCACGATGGCCTGCGCGTCCAGCGGCTCGCCGAACAGGCTGGTCGCCGTGTACTCGGCACGCAGCGCCGGCGATCCGGGCTGCACCAGGCTGGCCACGCCGCTGGACGGGGTCAGCGCAGGCAGGGTTGTCACCACCACGACAACGGCCGCTATCCAGCCAGCCACGATGAAGTAGCGCAGCGCTACCGCAATGGCCGCGTAGGCCTTGGCCAGCCTGCCGGTGGCCGGTTGCGGCGCCGTTGTCATGGCAGCAGCCCTTACCCCGGATCAACTTCCCAAACGCCGCGACCCGCCGGGCCGCCGAACGGCGCCCCGGCCGGTACCGATGGCAGTTGGCCGGACAACCGGGCCTCCGTGCCGGGCACAGACCCGACCGCCATCTCACCAGGCCCTATTTCGTGGGCAAGCAGCCAGCGAGGGGCGGCGCGAAGTCCGGTCACCTCCGTCGGAGCTGCGTTGACCCGGATCACAGGGCGGTTCTCCTCGGCTGCCTGCGCCCCACTAACGTAAGCGAGACTGTCAGCCAGCCCCGCAGGCTTGGTGAGCAGGTCCAGGTAGTACAAGCCGTGGCTGTGGCGGCTGTCACCGTCGTTGGTCACCAGGCTTTCCCGCGTTCGTGCCCACCACGTGGCTCCCCGAACAACCATCAGGTCGGGATCACTGTCGGCCTGCGGGCTTGGCCGGGACCATAGGAGTACCATGCGCAGACGCCAAGGCTCACTCGCGATGACGAACCTGTAGGCCAGCTCTTTCGGTTCGTCTGCCGGCGGAACCTGCGATGGCGGAGATCCGTGGTAGCGGGCGCGACCGTCATCCAGCCAGGCTTCGTCTTCCCACAGCTCGAGCCGTCCGGCAAGCGATCTCCATGATCCGTTCGCCCGCCGTATCAGCGCGCGGGCTGTTGTTGCAAAGTCCTCATACGGATGACCCCCTGGTGGCATTTTGCTGGCTCCCCGCTTCCTGGGCCTGGCTAGCGTCGGATCGCCTGCCAGAAGACTGCTGCGCTACTCGGTGCAGCCCCGCCGCTCGTCGACTCGGTCTCGCAGCCGCCCGGACCACATCCCGTCGCGACTACCTTCCACACGTTATCTTCCTCCGAAGTGAAACACGCGTCGGGCAATGAGCAAGAGGTTAAATTAGAACATGTATGCGGACCCATATGATCGAGTTCAGTGCCACCCTCGTAGAGATAAGCCTCAATGCTAAGCGTCCCTCTTGCCCATCCCGTCATGTTGGCGCTCCATTTAACGCTCCAGCAATCCCGGCCACACGTACTTGCGACCAGTATTGGTGTTACCGAGCCTTTCGTGACAGCTGAGGCGGGCGCGACCCCGAGGAGGAGAACCATGGCGGTAGCTACTAAAATCTCTCGCCGCTGACCGGCGACGACCTGCCGGTCCGTAACGGCTTCCCGGCCACATCCCCGGGTCTGCCACCAGCGCCAGCA